>JBNGDP010000011.1:0-51113 GCA_049975345.1 Oceanipulchritudo sp.
GTGGCGGCGCTGGAGCGGGACCTGCGGGAGGAAACAACCCGGGAAGCGGCCGGTCCTTACTTTGCCCGGCGCCAGCTGAGGCCCGGCTTCAGCCAGCTGCTTGGAAGCGGTGCGCTCGCCCCGAAGCCCGGCCAAAAGACAGTGGATGCGCTCCTCGATGAGATCCGCGACGACCGTTAGGCATGATCTTCTGCGACACGAGTTACCTGGTGCGCCTCTACCTTGAGGATCCCGGCTGGGAGGTCATGCGGGATCTCTGCGCGACCGATGCGGTGGCAGCCTGCGAGTTGGCGCTGGCTGAGATTCCGGCTGCCTTCCACCGCGCCTGCCGCGAAGGGCGGTTGGATGCCGCCACCCACAAGGAATTGCGGGCCCAATTCCTCACCGATTGCCAGGCGGGTGCCTTTTCATGGCAGCCCCTGACTGCGGACATTTATCGCCAGCTCCAGGAGGACTACGCCGCTCTCCCGTTCAATTGTTTCCTGCGCGCGGCCGACGCCCTGCACCTTGCCTGCGCCCGGGCACACGGCTTTTCAAAGGTCTATTCCAACGACCGCCATTTCCTTGCCTCGGCCGAACACTTCGGCCTCCAGGGAATCAACGTGATTGTCTGAAAATCCCCCCGACTTTCCCCATGCGCCTCGGACTCATGCTCAATCTCAGCCAAACGAAGGGCCGGCAGCTTTTGCGCGGGATCCATGCCGCGCTGGAGGGCTGGCCGGGGGTGGAGATCGTGCAGATTCCCTATCACCTGCGGCTGTGGGAGGGCGACCCGCTGGCGGGGCTGGACGCGGTACTGGGGGAATTCGACCGATACCCGCAGGCGAAACCCTTCTGGGAACTGGAGATCCCGGTGATCTATATCTCCAACGCCCTGCCGACGACCCGCTTCCCGAAGAGCGTGATGGACGAGGCGAAGATCGGCCGGATGGCGGCGGAGCACCTGCTGGGCCGCGGCTACGAGCAGTTTCTGGTGCTGGGGGCGGCCGGGCACCACGCGGCGGAGCTGCGCGCGGCCGCCTTTGTCGGGCACCTCGAGGAAACGGGGCGCAAGGTCAACCGGCTGAACGGCTGGTTCGGGCCGGACAACCAGCTGCTGGAGGCCCTGTTGCGGGAGGTGGCAGCCGCCACGGCTCCGCTCGGGATATTCGGCTGGACGGATTTCTCGGCCTACAGCGCGGTCAAGGCGGTCCGCCAGGCCGGACGCCGCATCCCCGAGGAGGCGGGGATCATCGGCGCCGGCGACGACGACATCCTGACGACCATTTCCCTGGTCCCGTTGAGCAGCATCCACCTGCACTGGGAAAGCGTGGGCGTCGCGGCAGTCGAGATGCTGCGCGAGGCCTTGGATGGCCGGCGGCCCGCCGATCATCACTGCCAGCGCTGCGAGCTGATCCAGCGCGCCAGCACGGAGCGCTACCCGGTCTCCGACCCGCGGGTGGCGCGCTGTCTGGCCCTGATCGAGCGGGATCTGGCCGGTGGCTTGAGCGTTCCTCTTCTCGCCAAAAAGGTCGGCTGCTCGAAGCGGTCGCTGGAGGAGCAATTCCGCAAGGAACTGAACACCTCCCCGGCGCGCTACATCCTCGAGCGGCGCATCAAGCGGGCCCGGCGCCTCCTGCGGGAGACGGGCCTGCGGGTGTATGAGATCGCCACCGCCTGCGGGTTTGAGGATGCCAATTACTTCGCCGCGGCCTTCAAGCGGGTAACGGGGAAAAGCCCGACGGAGTTCCGGGAGGGATGAGAGGACCCGGGGGCGAGGACTTCGCCTTCGCGCCTGAAGGCGCTACTCGGAGGTGGCGTCACGCTTCCGGAGCGGGTTCTTCAGCCCCTTCGACAGGCTCAGGGCCTTCGGCTCCTTCGACAGGCTCAGGGCCTTCGGCTCCTTCGACAGGCTCAGGGCCTTCGGCTGGCGCTTCCTCAATTACCGGTTCAACCGGGGCTGGCGGCGCCCACTGGCCGGTGACCGGCCCGTGGATGGCCTCGAGCTCCTGTTGGGACCAGGGATCGGTACGGGCGCCGTAGGCGGCGCGGACCTCGGCCACCAGCTCCTCGGAGACCGGATAGGAATTGTTCTGGTGCTCCGGATCGGTGCGCAGCCAGGTGAGGACGGCGGCGATCTGCTGGTCGCTGAGGCGGCCGAAAGCGGTCATGGCGTTGTTGTATTCATTGCCGTTGACCACCACGGGACCGGCGAGGCCTGCGAGGACCACCTTGATGAGGCGCTCGGGATTGTCCTGCACCCAGTCGGAGGCGACCAGGGGCGGATAAACGCCGGGAAGGCCCATCCCGCTGGCCTGGTGGCAGGCGACACAGTTCTGGTTGTAGATACGCTTGCCGAGGGCCATCATGTCGACCTCGCGCGGGCCGGTGTCCTCCATGGAGCCGGCACGCTTGGTTTCGTCATAATGGAAGGGCCCGAAGTCGCCCGAGTAGTGGACGAGATAGATCCCGGCCCAGAAGGCGAGGACCATAAAAAGGGCGACGAAGAAGAGCGGCATCGGGGAGAAATTCTCCGTCGGCTCCTCTTTTTCCCGCATCAGCTGGGTATGGACCTTCTGCAGGTCGGAATCATCGAATTTGGTGCCCTCGAACGTTTCCCGGGATTCACCCCTGGGCGGATACTTGTCTTTCTGGTCTTCGCTCATCGGAACCGCCCTCTCCTACTGGGTGAATTTCATTTCCGGCAGTTCGTAGTCCTGCTGCAGGTTCATCAGGTAGGCGACGAGGTCGCGGGCCCGCTGGGTGGGCACCAGCTCATGGCCTTCGCCCGGATGGAATTCCCCGGGCAATTCGATGGCATCGGGTGCCGGACCACGGGTCTCGCTGATCTTCTGAACCTCGAAAAGGAAGGGATACGGCGGCATCGTGGAGCCCGGAGAGGTGATCTGCGGATTATACAGGTGCTGGTACTGCCAGAGTTCGGAGTAGCGCAGGCCGACATTGGCGAGGTCCGGACCGGTCCGCATGGTTCCCAGCATGACACGCTCGGTCTCTATGTAGTCGCGGGCCACCGACTGGCGGTTGCCCCATCCGCGCTCGAAGTCGGCCCCGAATCCCTGGCGTCGAACCTGCTGGGAGTGGCAGTAGAGGCAGCCCATCTGCTGGTAGACCAGTTTGCCGCGCTGCGCCTCCCCGACCAGCGCCTTGGGCCAGGCCTCCATGCCGGGCGTGTTTTCCCCCATCAGGACCTGGCCGTCCGCCTTGTACGTGGGACCCGCGATTGGTTCCCCCTGCTCATTGACCAGGTCCGGCGTGGCGGGTGAGAGGTCCTTCATCTGGATGTGGGTCGTGAGAACGATCCCGGTCCATGAGAAAGCGAGGGTGAAGAAAATTCCGAGGAAAAGAATGGGCAGGCTTTTCATGCGGTCAGGCCTCCTGCGGGTTGGGCGTGAGCAGGGTCGGTCCGGTCACCCGGTCCTGGGTGCGCGGGCTGAAAATCATCCAGAAGACATTGATGGCAAAGGCAAGGTGCCCGACGAGGATCATCACCCCGGAAAGGGACCGGACCCAGAGCCAGGGCTTGGTGTTCTCCACCACCTGCAGGAAAGTGTGGACCGGCGTGCCGTCTTCCGTGAGGGCGTTCATCTGCAATCCCTGCAGCCAGCCCCCCGTCTGGAGCGCGATCACCATGATCAGGATCCCCATTCCCGCCATCCACCAGTGCACCTTGATAAGGAAAGCGTTGGGCCACTCCCGCAGGAGCAGGCGCGGCATCATGTAGTAGACCGCTCCGAACATGATCATGGTGAAAAAGGCATACACCCCGTGGTGGGCATGGCCGACTGTAAAATGGGTGAAGTGCGTCACCTCGTTGACATGACGCAGGGCCATCATGCTCCCAAAGAGGCTGACCACGGTGTAGTTGATGGCCCCGAAGACCACGAAGCGGATCGTCGGGCTGGCCCAGCCCTGCTTGTGCAGGCCGACCACCGTCAGGTGGTGGTTCACTCCGACCACCACGACCGGGATCACCATCATGACGCTGGCCACCGTTCCAGCGGAAATCACCCAGGCCGGAACCGGGCCGCCAATCAGGTGGTGGACGCCCGCCCAGTTGTAGAAGAGGGCAAGGGCCCAGAAGCCGACCACCGATAAGTAGTAGCTGTGAATCGGCCGGCCCAATACTTTCGGAATCAGGTAATAGGCCGTCGCCAAGGCAATGGGGGTCAGCCACAGTCCCAGCACGTTGTGGGCGAACCACCAGTTGGTCAGCGACTGCACCACCCCGGTGGCCGGTTCAAAGACGAGCATGATCTGCGCCACCGTGTAGAGCCAGGGAAGCCAGAAGAAGGCGGCGAGGAGGTACCACTGCGAAACGTAGACATGCCCGCTCTGCCGCCAGCGGAAGGCGATGATCACCCAGACCCCGACGAGTGCGTAGCTGATCGCCACCAGCGGCGTGGCATAGGCCGGCATTTCCAGCCACTCCACCCCGATCATGTCCCCGCGCAGGATGCCGAAGATCCCGATCGTGATGGCGATGTTCCAGAAGACCCCGGCCACCAGGAGGATGTTGGTATGCCGGATGCGGGAGCGGCAGAGCCGTCCCATGATCCAGGGGGCCACGGCGAAAATCACGTTGTTGCCCCAGCCGAAGATCATGGCATTGAGGTGGGCCGTGCGCACACGACCAAAGGTGAGCCACTCCGAGGCGCCGAGAAAATCGGGATTGGTCGCCTTGATGGCGGCGATCAGGGCAAAGGCCGTTCCCGCCAGCAGCCAGAAGACCGCCGAGACAAGGAAAAGCATGGCCGGTGTCCGCATGGAGGCGTCGACCTCCCCGAGCCGCGCCTTCAGGTCGACCCGCTCGTCCCCCGTCGGCCGGAATGATTCAAGTAGTGATGATGTGGAACTCATTTTTAAAATTATTCATGATATCAGGGATGAAGGGGATAAAAGGGATTCCATCATCCCTGTCTCAATCCCAATCCTGTTCATAAAATAAATCCTTTTTATCCCCTTCATCCCCTTCATCCCTGTTTCTCAATACGAATTTCATACCTGATCATCCGTTCTTCCGCGCCTCCGGGTCTCCGCGTGATTTTTTCTTTTCGGGGAACGCATCCGTCACCTCGCCCTCCGGCTCATCCTCGTCAAAAATGGTACGGGCCCCCTTTTCCAGATCGCTCAGCTGCCCGTGCCTGTGGGCCCAATAGAGCGCCAAAGCCCCCCCGAGGAAGAAGAGGCTGGCAAAGACAAAACCGAGAAGGATGTACTGACTCCATTCCATGAATACTACAAACCCCAAAAATCGGGACCGGGACCGGGAACGGAATCGGGATCGGATGCTGCCAATGGTTGGAGTAAGGTTGTCCGTTCCCGGTCCCGATCCGGATTGATGATTGTGGATACGCCGGTCATCTGGATTACGTGATTACTGTCCCCCCTGGTGGGCCCTTAGCTCCTCGACGGTGAGTTTCATTGCCTCCTCGACGGGAACGCGGAGGATCCCCTCGTCCTGGTTGACCCACTCGTAGGCGCTGACCAGACGCGCCTGTTCAGCGCGCACATCGTTGCGGATCTGGTAGCGGATCTCGGCATTCTTCGCCTCGGTCGACCGGGCCCGGTTGGGCAGGTAGGCCACCGCCACGACCAGCAGGAAGACAAAGATGACCCCGATCCACCCCAGAGCGGAAAGCAGCACGGTGCGGTCGGAGGGTTCCTGTTCGATTCGCGGGTTATTCATGGCAGTTGATCGATTCTTCGATCCGCGGATCGCGGATCGGGATGGGTCGTTGCTTCGCGACGGATTTCAAAAAGGCCCAGATGGCCACGGCTCCAACCCCGAGGAACATCGTCACGTCCACCCAGTTGATGCCGAACTGGCGCACGATATAGTGACCATGGCTGTCGGTCACGAGCTTCTGCGGGACAATATTCCAGTAGAGGTCCAACAGGTGAAAGACAAGGATCCAGATGGCGATGAAGCGCAGCCGCGCCGCGAACTTGTTCCGGTACCAGAGCAGATAGAGGAAGGGAACGAAGAAGTGCAGGAAGATCAGCCCCATGCTGACCCACCACCAGCTGTTTTTCGTCCCGTCGCTGTTCAATTCCCGCATGTTGTACCAGAAGGTCTCCTCCGGGATGTTGGCGTTGTAGATCAGGAAGTACTGGGAGAAGCTGATGTAGGCCCAGAAGACGGTGAAGGCCAGCATGATGCAGCCCATCAAATAAAAATGGACGGGCTTCACGATTCCCTTGAGGCCGTCGCCGCGGGTGGCCATGTAGAACATCAACAGCACGGTCGCCGAGAGGGCCGCCCGCATGCTGGCGGCGAAGAACCACACCCCGTACATCGTCGAGAACCAGTGGTAATTCAGCGACTTGAACCAGTCGATGGCCGCGAAGGTGGTGGCGAAGGCGCAGAGGAAGAGGCCGAAGGCCGCGAGCACACGCGAGCGGTGCACGTTCGCATGGTCCCCGGTGAGGTCCATGTTGAAGGACCATTTCCGGAAGGTAAGCGCCAGCACCGTCCAGACCCCGAAATACAGCACGTAGCGAAGGATGAAGAACGTCGTTTCCAGGTAGGGGGACTTGTGGACGTACAGGACATCTTGCGCCACCGTTCCATGGCCGCCCGCCACCAGCGCATCCCCGTTCATCCAGATCCAGGGCACATCCCCGCCTCCGGCGGCGAAAAGGCTGAGCAGGACCAGCGGAAGGAAGATCAGGGCAAGGTAGGGAAAGGCCCCGATGGCGTGTTCCAGCTGGCGGCGGATAATGACCGACCAGCCGGAATCAAACATCCACCAGATCATGAGAAGAAAGAGCATCCCGATGAGGATGGACAGCCAGAAGGAAATCCCCAGCAGCCAGCCGATGAAGGGCCGTGCGGGATCCGTTTCCGGGCCGGTGAACAGCCCGATGGCGGACAGCGCGATGAAGATCAGCCCGGCGATGAGGAAGAGGAAGGACTTGTCCCCGCGCCCGCTCGTTCCGCTCACCGCGGCGCTGCCGGAAATCACGTCACTACTGGTGCTCATAATCCAAACTCTCCTCTCCGGTCGGCCGGCACGTCCTCCACGGTTGCGGAAGCGGCCCGCTGCAGGGCCCGCACATACATGACCACCTTCCAGCGGTCCTCCACGCGGATTTTCGATCCGTAGGGCCCCATGGTGTTCTTCCCGTTGGTGATGGTGTTGAAAATATCCCCGTCCGGCAGGTCCATGAGCCGGGTCTGCAGCAGGCTGGCGATGGTCGGGTATCCATAGCGCTCCTGCGCGATCACGCCCTTGCCGTTTCCGGAGTCACCGTGGCAGATGGCGCAGTAGATCGTGAACAGCTCCCGTCCGGTTTCCATGTTCTCGTAGCTGACCGGCACCGGGAACCCGTCGCCGAAGGAGCCGTCCGCGAGCATGCCGGTGGCGAGATACTCATTCTCCCGGAAGCGGTTGTCCGGACTCAGGTGGGGATAGGTCTCCTGCTCCCCGGTCACGAAGGGCACGGCACCCGCGACCGGCTGGCGATCCATCCGGCCATCGGCGAAGAAGCGGGTCTTGCCCTGCTCCATGAATCTCGACTGCCGGTCCATGTCGGGGAAGACTTCCAGCGGCGGCTTGGTCGACTGGCATCCGCGGAACCCGAAAACGGTCACGACCAGCAGGAGAAGGAAAAAGTAGACCAGGAAAAACTGTCTCATGCCGGCTCCTCCTCGTCGTCGTTGATGACCGCGATCTCCACCGGGTGGAGCGATTCGAGAAACTCGCGCGTTTGCGCCTCGGAGAAAAGGTCGTCCCCCGATTCGATGACAACGGCGAACTTGTCATCGGTCAGGTGGCGGAATTTCCCGTAGTTCATGACCGGATGGTAATGCATGGGAAGGCGGTTGGTGATGAACATCCCTCCCAGGGTCCCGAAGGCGGCCAGGAGAATGGTCAGCTCGTAGGCCACCGGGAAGGGGAAGATCGGGCTGAAGAAGGGCTTGCCCCCGACGATGAGGGGATAGTCGAACTCCCCCATGTACCAGGCGATCAGCATGCCGGTGCAGAAGCCGATGACGCCGCCGACCAGGGTGAAGACCGGCACCTTGGAGCGGTGCAGCCCCATGGCCCCGTCGAGGCCGTGTACCGGGAACGGCGTGAAGACGTCCCACTTCCGGTAGCCCGCCTCGCGCACGCTCTGCGCGGCGTGGTAGATCGCCGGGGCCGACTCGAAGAGGGCGAGATATCCGTATGGTTTGCTCATGTTATCGGTTCCCGTGGAAGTCAATCATGCCCGTGCACATCGGCCTGCCGGGAGACCGACTTGATTTCCGCGAAGGCCAGCAGGGGCAGGAAGCGTATGAAGAGGAGGAAGAGAACCCCGAAGACCCCGAAGGTCCCGAAGAAGGTGAAGATGTCGACAACGGTCGGGCTGAAGTAGTCCCAGTTCGCCGGCAGGAAATCGTTGGCAAGGGAGGTGACGGTGATGACAAAGCGCTCGAACCACATGCCAACATTGATGAAACAGGAGAGGACCCAGACGAGCCAGAGGTTCTCCCGCGCCCAGCGGAACCAGAAGAACTGCGGCGTGATGACATTGCAGGAAATCATGATCCAGTAGGCCCATGCGTAGGGACCAAAGGCCCGGTTCACGAAGGCGAAGCCCTCGTAGGGGTTGGCCCCGTACCAGGCGATGAAGAATTCCATCCCGTAGGCGTAGCCCACCATGGACCCCGTCGCGAGGCAGATCTTGCACATGCAGTCGATGTGATACTGGGTGATGAGATCCTGCAGGCCGAAAATCGCGCGCAGGGGCAGCATCAGGGTAAGGACCATGCCGAAACCGGAAAAGATGGCCCCGGCAACGAAGTACGGCGGGAAGATGGTCGTGTGCCAGCCGGGAAGGTTGGCCACCGCGAAGTCGAAGGAGACCACCGTGTGCACGGAGAGCACGAGCGGGGTGCTCAGGCCGGCGAGCAGCAGGTAGGCCATCTCGTAGTTGCTCCAGTGCCGGTTGGAACCCCGCCAGCCCATGGCAAGGATGCCGTAGAAGTATTTGCGGAAGCCGAAGTAAAACCGCTCAAAGGCCTTCTCAAAGGTGGTCCTGGCCGCGGCCATGCGCCGCTCGGCCACCAGCCGGACCCGGTCGCGGATGGTCGCCAGGTCGGGGATCATACCCATGTACCAGAAAAGGACGGAGACGGTCCCGTAGGTCGAGACCGCGAAGACGTCCCACTCCAGGGGTGAGCGGAAATTCGGCCAGATGGCGTTGGCGTTCGGGAGCGGAAACAGCCACCACGCGAACCAGACCCGCCCGACGTGGAAGAGGGGGAAAATGCCCGCGCAGACCACCGCGAAGATGGTCATGGCCTCCGCGGCCCGGTTGATCGAGGTCCGCCACTTCTGCTTGAGCAGGCAGAGAATGGCGGATATCAGCGTACCGGCGTGGCCGATGCCGATCCAGAAGACGAAGTTGACGATGGCCCAGCCCCAGAAGACGGGATTGCGCAGGCCCCAGACGCCAGTCCCGGTGGAAACCAGATAAATCAGGCCCATCAGGGTGAAGCTGGCGATCATCGCGCAAATGATGAAGGCCACCCACCACCAGGTCGGCGTCCTGCCCTCGACGATCCCACAGACTTTCTGGGTGATCCAGGTGAAGTTGCGGTTGTTCTCGATGATCGGCCGGCGCGGCATGCTGGCCGGGCGCACTTCCTCAAGGACACTCGGCCGGACAAAGGCTCCGGCGGCCCGGGAAGGTTGGTCTGCTGTCGTGCTCAAGGTCTTTTTCCGTCTAAAGGTTTGTTTTCAAATCAATGGCCGGCCTTGTCCGCTTCCGCCCCGTGCTTGCCGTTCTCCGCGACGGGCTGGGCGCTCTTGTATTCCTTGCGGCTGAGCGCCTTGGTATAGTCGGGCATGAGCGGGTTCGGGTTGCGCAGGCGGGCAAGGTAGGTGGTTCGCGGCCGCGTGTTCAGGTAGCCGAGGAGCGAATAGTCCCGGTCGTTGTCCTTGGCCCTCGAGACCGCGCTCCGCGGGTCGCTGATGTCGCCGAAGACGATGGCCCCGGTCGGGCAGGCGTTCTGGCAGGCGGTGCGGATGATCCCGTCCGGCACCTTGATATTGTCGGTGTCCCTGGCGATGACCCGCTGGGCGATCTTGGCCTGCTCGATGCGCTGCACGCAGTAGGTGCACTTCTCCATGACCCCGCGCATGCGCACCGTGACGTCCGGGTTCCTCTGCATCGACTTGAGGACGCCGCCCTCCGTCTTGTACTGGTTTTCCCCTACGGGGCCGGCATAGAACTCGTCGGTGCTCCGCTTGTTGTAATCAAAGAAATTGAAGCGCCGCACCTTGTAGGGACAATTGTTGGCGCAATAGCGCGTCCCCACGCAGCGGTTGTAGGCCATGACGTTGAGGCCCTGGCGGTCGTGCACGGTGGCGTTGACCGGGCAAACCTGCTCGCAGGGGGCCATCTCGCAATGCTGGCAACCGACGGGCATGATGGAGGCCTGCGGATCCGCCGGGAGCGTGTCGCGGTTGGCCTCCAGGTCGCCGGAACTGTAGTAGCGGTCGAGCCGGATCCACTGCATTTCGCGGCCCCGCATGATCTGGTCCTTGCCGACGATGGGAATGTTGTTCTCGCTCTGGCAGGCCACGACGCAGGCGTTGCAGCCGGTGCAGGTGTTCAGGTCGATGCTCATCCCCCATTGCTGCTCGGGAATGAACTTCTCGCGGGCGGCCGGGTCCTTCCAGGCGTCGACGTTTGGGGGGGGGCTGCCGAAATCCGGGGTCTCGTAGGCGGAACCGCCGCGGGGAGTGAGCAGGGCCTTGTCCCGCAGGGGAAGATCCTTGTCCTTTCCGTAAACGGGGGGACTGTGGCTCTCCATGCCCATTCCGGCGACAAACCCGGCATCCTCGACGTAGCTCCCGACATTGCCCTCGCGCAGGATGGCCCGGCCCTCCATGGACCAGTGCTCCTGCGTGTTGGCGAGGCGGTAGCCTTCATCGGTGATCCTCAGGCTCGCCTCCCGGCGCAGGTGCCCCTCGACCGAGTGGCTGGCGGGATAGGCGTCGAAGCCGGTTCCCTTGCCCACGCGCCCAACCTGGGCGCGCCCGTAACCGAGCGGAAGGAGCACGGTCCAGTCATCGAGACCCGGCTGGATGTGCACGGGACCGCGGATGGTCGACCCGCCGACGGTCAGCTCGCCGATACGGGATTCCTCCCTGCCGCGCTTGAAATTGGCGCTCTTTTTGGCGACCCCGCCGATCAGGAAATCGCCGGCCTTGGTATCGAACCCGAGGTGCCTGGCCAGGGCGGGGGAAATAAGGATCGCATTGTCCCAGGTCAGCTTGGTCATCGGGTCCGGGCATTCCTGCAGCCAGCCGTTGTTGTTATAAAACCCGTCGCCAACGGAAGGATCCGCCACCAGGCGCACTTCCAGTTGATCCGCCCCGGTGGAACGGGGGGAGAGGCTGGAGCCGGCCAGGCCCTCACGGATCCGGGTCACCTCCACCCGGGCGTCCTTGCGCAGGCGGTAGGCCGAATCCGGCAGGAATCCCGTGGCAAGGAGGCGTTGGAAAGCCTTGTTGGTGCCGGTTGCGGGACCGAATTCGCTTGAAAAGGTCTCCAGGACCAGTCCGTAGGGATCGGTCAGGGGCAGCCCGGCCAGACGGGCGAGGATCTCCAGCTCCTGGAATCCCTCAAAGAGGGGAAGGATCATGGGCTGTACGGGAACATAGGTCCCGTCCAGGGTGCGCCCGTCCCCCCAGGATTCAAGGTAATGGGTGGCGGGGATATTGATCCCGGCCTCAAGGCTGGTTTCGTCAAAATAATAACCGAACCGGATGACTTCCTTGCCGGCATCGGCATTCATTGATTTCTGAAGTGTTTTCCAATCCAGGTCCGCCGGGGCGTTATAGGCGGGATTTCCCCCAAGGACCAGAAGACTGTCGATCGAACCGGTTCGGATCCGTTTGGCGAGTTCCCGGATATCCGCGGAGGCATCATCCGGCAATTCGGCGTAGGCGACGGTGGAATCCAATCCGCCGAGGAGCTGGTTCAGGAAGATGGCCAGGAACTGGGCCTCGATCGGGAGATGGGATCCCGGAAGAACCAGGCTGTCTCCCGGGTTTTCAAAGAGATCCCGGGCACACTCGCGGATCCACTTGGGATCGACGGCCAGGCCCTCGGAGCGTTCCCGCAGAAATTCGGCCAGCCGCGGATCCCCGTTGGCGAGTCCCAGGATCTCGGCCGTAAGGCGGGCCAGGAAGGCGGTCATGTTGCCGGTTGAGAGGCGCAGGCGGTGGTCTCCCATGGTCCCGGTCAGGGTGAAGGCGGATTCCACCACGTAGAGGCGGCTCATCCTCGCGGCGTCCTCCTGGTTGGCCACCTTGCGCCCCTTGCTGAAGGCGCGCGCCATGCCGACGCTGCCCGGTTCCCCGCCCAGGAAGTCGGCATCCACACTCAGGACCCGGCGGGCCTTCTCCAACCGGTACAGGGGCCGCACGGGACGTCCGAAGAGGCGGGTCGCGGCGCGTTCGGGATTGCCGGTGTCAACCGCGCTGTATTCCGCCCAGAGCAAGCGCGGGTATTGTTCGAGAAGGGCCTTCTTGAGGCGCAGGCGTGAGGGGGAGGTTGACGGTTCGGCGAGAATGGCCATGCCCTGCCCCTTGGTCGGGGCGTGTTTGGCGGTCAGTCCGGCCAGGATATCCTTCACACGCTCCGGGCCAATCCGGCGGTTTCCCTCGTAGGCGGAGGTCATCCGGTCGGGATCATACAGGTTGAGGACCGAGGCGGAGGCAAAGCTGTTCACCGCCCCTCCGTAGGGGGCGTATTCCCGGTTCCCCTCGACATGGGTCGGACGATGCTGGTGGGTTTCCACGACCAGGGGAAGGTTGTCTTTCCCGTCCGGGAAGGAGGTGGCAAACCAGGTCGGGATTCCGGGAATGGTGCCTTCCGGCTGCTTGCCATAGGGAAGAATATACTGCTCGGGGCGCCGGCAGCCGGCGGCTCCCAGCCCAGCCATGGCAAAAGAGGCCGCCATGATCTTCAGGAAGCCGCGCCGGTTGACGCCCTCCACCTCCGAGGCCCCCTCGGGGAATTCGCGGTGCAGCCATTCCTTGAAGTCCGGCCTGTCCGCCAGTTCGTCGAGACTGCGCCAGTACCGGGGCCCGGTTTCCTGCCCGGCACCGGATGGTGAATGTTCGGATTTGCGATTCATCGGTGACAGCCTGAGCAACTCTGCGGCGGGTTGACGTTCCAGTTGACAACGGCTTCCTTTGCCCATTCCGCGTGGGCGGCCGCGTTTTCAGGGGTCCAGTTCAGGTTATAAACCTCGTCCAGGGGCCGGATGAACTGCTCGGGATTGCGGTGGCAATCAAGGCAGAAGGCCATGGAAAGCGGCTCGGCGTGTTCAACCACTTCCATCTTGTTGATCTGCCCATGGCACTCGACACAGCTGATCCCCCGGTTCACGTGCACGGCGTGGTTGAAATAAACATAGTCCGGCATCTTGTGGATGCGCACCCACTCCACCGGTTCACCGGTCTCGTAGCTGGTGCGAACCGGCTCCAGCAGGGGGCTGTCCTTCTTGACCTGGCTGTGGCAGTTCATGCAGGTGCCGGCATCCGGCACATTGGCATGGCCCGATTCATCCACATAGCTGTGGCAGTAGCGGCAGTCGATCCCAAGCTGCTCGGCATGCAGGTAATGGTTGTAGGCCACCGGCTGCTTGGGTGCATACCCGACACGCGTGTATTTCGGTGTGAAGTAGTAGGTCACCCCGGCCACCGCCGTCACCCCGAGGACCAGGATCACAATCACCAGCTTCAGGGGAAGGCTGTTCGAGGATTTCGGAAACAGGTTAGCCATCCGTTGTGCCTTTCTTCAGTGCCCTCTCTACAGCGTCCTTCCCGTGCAGGGAACGGCCCTCGGTTCCCGGCGGACGCGCTCCTTTTCCCGGGAAGGCGAGCCGGCGGGCTCCCCGTGGCTCGCGGAGGAACCCGCACCGGCCCGGAGCCCCATCCACCCGAGGGCCACCGCTCCCAGGGACATGAGAAAGGTTTTTCGACGCACTTTATTTTCCGACATTTTCAATCCAAATTGGGGGATAATGCTCTTGTGGGCGATTCAAAGGTCAAGGCAACAGAAAATTCCCCCAAAAACCGCATTTTCCCAAGAAATTTGAGGCCAGTGAGGATATTCCAGAGGCAACCCTTATGCCTCGATGCCCGTGACCTGAAGGGCGCGGAAGGACACAAGGGCGGAGGAACCGACCATCAGGAGGGCCGCGACAACCGGGTGGAGGATGCCGGCGGTGGCCAGGGCCATGCCGATCACATTGTAAACCAATGCGAAACGAAGATTCCCCTGCAGGCGCGCATGGAGACGCCGGGCCAGGCGGACCGCGGAAGGAAGCGCCCCGATGCGGCCGTCCACAAGGAGCCCGTCGGCAAATTCCGTGGCGAGAGCGGCGCCCAGATCGATGGCCAGGGCGGAGTCGCTGGCCTGCATCGCGGGCAGGTCGTTGATTCCATCCCCGACGAACAGGACGGGGGACTTTTCCTCCCGCCAATGCCGGACAAGGCGGGCCTTTTCATGGGGGGAAAGGCCTGCATGGACCGCCACGCCCCCGATTTGCTCGTGGACGGGCGCGGGATCCCCGCTCAGGATGTGGCATTCGCAGCCAAGGGCGGCAAGGGCGGCAAGGGCCGGTTCCGCTTCCGGCCGCAACCTCTCCATCAGGAGCAAGGCACCCATGTAGGTTCCGTCCACCGCGACATGCACGGGTTTTCCCCTGCGGCGGCCGCTACCGGGAACAGGCGTTCCCTCGGCGCGAAGGAGGGTTTCCTCCCCGAGCAGGATGCGGCGGGCGCCGACTGTTGCGCCAAGCCCCTGCCCGGGATAGGCCACCAGGTCCCGCACTTCCCCGGCGGGCCGGGCCAGGGCGGCAAGGACCGTACTCACCGGATGGTGGCTCTCCCGGCCGATCGCCGCGATGGCGGCCAGGAGCGCCTCCCGCTCCGTTCCCACCGGGAAAAGGCCCGTGGTGTCCGCCTCCAGCTCGAATTGGCTGAGGGTGCCGGTCTTGTCGAAAACCAGGGTCCGGCAGTGGGCCAGGGTGTCGAGAAGCTGCCCGTTGCGTCCGACAATCCCCCGCTGGCTGAGGTGGAAGAGCCCTCCCCAGATGCCTGCCGGCATGGCCAGCCCGAGGGCGCAGGGGCAGGCCACCAGGAGGACCGCCATGGAATTAAACAGGGCATCCCACCAGGGATTTTCCGTAAGAAACAGCCATCCGAGGAAAGTGGCCAGGGAGACGGAAGACACCACCGGGACAAACACCTGCATCAGCCGGTCGGCATATTGCTGGAGCCGCGACCCTTTCCGGGGAAGGCCCTCCAGGAGGTGGAGGATTCCGTCGATCGTCCGCTTTTCCCCGGGGCTTGCCCGAAGGATGAAATTCCCCTCCAGCGCCCAGGTGCCCGCCACGACCGGATCGCCGGGCTGCTTGCTTACGGGCCCCGGTTCGCCGGTCAGGGCGGTCTCGCGTACATATCCCCGTCCGCTCTCAATCCTCCCGTCCACCGGAATGGGATCGCCGGGCTGGACGAGGACCCGGTCCCCGTCCACCAATTCCGTCACCGCTTTCCTTTGTCTCCCCCCGTCGGGCCCCTCAACGGTGGCCGTGTCAAAAGCATGCCGGAAAGAGGCAATGGCCTGCCCGACCTTGCCCTTTTGGACGACTCCAACCTGTTTCCCGATGGCGTACACGCAGAGGACAATGGAGACCACCTCGTAGTAAACGCTTCCCGAACCGCGTATGGAGGAAATCAGCGACCCCGCGAAGGCCCCGAAGGCGCTGAGGACAAACAGCGCCTCCACGCTGAGCCGGCGCTGGCGAAGAGCCTCCGCCGTGTGCCGGAGGAGCGGGCGCCCCAGCAGCAGGACAACGGCGATGGAGGAAATGATCAACCCGCCGTGCAGGGCCCAGTACAGGAAGGTTCCCGGTGCCGGGGCCTCGCCGGCCGCGAGCGCGTTGTTGTAGCCAAGGCCAAAGATCATGCCCTGCCCGGCGAAGGCCAGCGATAGGCCGATCCGGAACCCGAAGCCACGGAGACCCTCGGCCTCCGCCGGCCCGGGTGCACAGGGCTCGCAGGCCCCTGCCTCCCCGTCTTTGTCCATTGGTTTGTCGTGCTCCATCCGGCCCTCGATTCCAGATGTCGATGATCGGGCCGGAATCTGGCAAGTCGAGCGTTGAAATCTTGGATCGGGAATGGACAGCGTGCAAAAAGACGGTTTAACTGCAGGCCGATGACTGACAAATCGTTCATTGAGGGCCTTGTGGAAGACCGTGCCAAGGGCACCGCCTCCCTGAAAATCGCCTGGAAGTCGGCTTTTGAATCCTTTCCCAGCCTGCCCGCTGAATTGCTGGAGCCGGTTGCCTCCACCCTGCCTTCACCGGACACGGCGCGCCATTTCGCCCGGTTTCTGGGTCGGGAGGCCGATCCGGCCGCCGCCGTACGGAAGTTCCTCCAGGAAGTGGAGGAGTCCGACGAACCGCTCGAGGAATGGATCAACGCCTTCGAGGTCCTGGCGTATTTTCTGGAATCAACCCCGCACCGTCCGAGCCTGACGCACGCGCTTGGTTACCTGCACTGCTGCGCCGCAGTATCCCACACCGGAGCCCGATATGCCACCTTCCCCATGACCGTGGAGACCATGCTGGAAACCTACGGCTATTGCGGGGAGGAGGCGGAACCGGCCTAATCCTTCTGCACGCAGATTTTTCCCGGCCCGATGAAGAGCAGCCCGAGGGAAACCAGAGCCATGACAAGCGGGTAACCGAAGTCATTGATCCCGTTGGTCGCGGTGTCCATTTTCATCAGGGTGGCCACGACCATGGTTAAAAACAGGAAGAAGGCGGAGGTCCGGAACAGCAGGCCGGCCAGCAGGCCGAGCCCGCCGGCCACCTCGACCCCGGCGGCGAGGGAGCCGAAAAAGAGGGAGGAAATCGAATTGGGCTCGATGTCCATCCCGATGTAATTGATGTTCAACCCCACGGCATGAAGGGTCGCCTCCCCGCCCATGAACTTGTTGTATCCCGCGATGATGAAGATCACCCCGAGGGCGGCGCGAAGGATCACAAGCCCCAGGTCGGGATGACGAAAGGCGGATTTGATGCTTTGAATCGTGGAGTTCATCGGTATACCCTCTCTTTTAATTTCGAGTCAAAATAGGAAAACCCACCCCGAATGCAAGCCCGACGCCAATCCCTGTCCGTTCTCGAGCGCCATGATCGCGTTCGCATCGTCGGCCAGGGTCTCGCCGGGAGTCTTCTGGCCCTGCAATTGAAGGAGCGGGGCATCCCTTTCGTGGTGCAGGACGCCGAAATGCCCGGGGATGCGACGATTGTCGCGCCGGGCATTGTCAATCCCCTGGCCGGGCGTCATTTCCGCCCGCCGGAATTCGTCGAGGACCTTCTTGCGAATATGCGGGAGGCCATGGAACGGGTCGAACGGCGCCTTGGGATTTCCATCTGGAATCCGATCCCCATCCTGCGCATGTTCGCCGATCCGGCCCAGGAGGAACGGTTCCAGAAAAGCCTCGCCGAAGAGGGTGGTGACGCCTTTGTCGATGAACAGTATCCGGAAAACACTTTCCCCCACCTGAACGACGTGTATGGCAGCTTCATGACCAAGCGGGGCGGATGGGCCGACCTGCCCCTCCTCAAGGAGACCACCCGCAACTGGCTGAAAAAGGAAGGCCTGCTGGTTGAGGAGGAATGGACCCCGCCGGAACAACCCCCGCGGGAGGCACCCCGCAATGAACTCACCATTTTCTGCGACGGCTGGCAGGTGAAAAACAATCCCCACTGGTCCTTCCTCCCCCATAATCCCGCCAAGGGAGAGATGCTGATTGTCCGCTTCGAGGAGCCCCTTCCGCGCGACCGCATCTACAACCAGTCCTGCTGGGCCCAGCCTATCGAGGAGGACTTGTGGCGGGTCGGGGCCACCTACAGCTGGTCCGCCTTTGACAGCACTCCTTCCCTCGAGGGGGCCACCTGGCTGCAGGAAAATCTCCATCTGCTGACCCCCTTCCACTTCCACGTCGAGGACCAGCTGGCCGGGGTCCGCCCGATCGTCGAGGATTTCAAGCCGGTGGTTGGGCAGCATCCCGGGATCAAGCACTGGTACATCCTCAACGCCATGGGCTCCAAGGGCGTCCTGCAGGCCCCCACCGCCGTCAAGGACCTTGTCGAGCACCTCGCTGAAGGCAGCCGCATCCCCGGTGCATGGTCGGTGGAGCGGTTTGTTTAAAAACCTGGCCTCATTCCGAAGCGGGGCGGGCCACCACTTCCATCGTGTCGTCCCCCATGGCGATCCCGTACAGCCCGGCCTCGCTGATCGCGGGCCGCAGTTTGGGATCGATCGACCAACTGCCGAAGACCCCGACCAACTCCCGCCCCTCGTATTCGGGGAAGAAATCGAAAAAGGCGGCCAGCCGCTCGGGGAACTCCCGGATCTTGTCCAGGGTCGGAGTCGACTTCACCTCGACCACAATGACCTTGCCGGGGCCGGCGCACACGACGTCATACTCGGCCCAGCGCTTCTCTCCGCGCCGGCTGGTTCGCTGGGCGCGCGGCTGCAGATCCTCCACCTCGGGCAGGCCGAATTCCTCGACGGCCAGGCGCGGAATATTGGGGAGGACGACGTCCTCCACGATCGTTCCCATCTTGTTGGCCAGCGCACCCCAGGCCTGTTTCATCCGCCTCGTGTCCTCCTGCATCTGAAGCGTTCCTTCCTTCAACCGGCGGGTGTCTTCCTTCATTCGGCGGGTGTCTTCCTTCAGGGCGATTTCCGTGCGCACGTGGGTGTGGGCCAGCTCAGCGAGGGCGCTTTCCAGTTGGTTGAGACGTTCTTCCATCTGAATCATCCTGTCAGGATACCACAGTCCCGGCAAGGGTTTCCATACCTGAAATTTGGTAAAACCAGGTCTTTACAAGCCGACTTGTCCGAAGGTGGAAGGCGCAAGGCAGGGACAGGCCGGTTCATTCAGCGGTTGTCTTCGGGATCGTCATCCCGGCCCTGCTGGCCGGTGGGAATCGATTCCGCCACGGCCCATTCGGCCTGGGTGTGCGGCTCCAGCGTGCCGGTGCCGGAGGGGGTAGACGCATCACGATTTCTCTGGTCCGTTGAGCAGTTCCTGTGACGCCTGCCGACCAGCCCATTATTGGGTTGCTTGAGCCAGGCTTCAGTTCTTTCCTGTGGAAACAACCAGCGGACAATGAAAAGCTCGCTCAAGTGGATCATCGATGCGGACACCGCCAACGAAGTGGATGACTTGTTCGCCATCGTGCGGGCGGTCAAGGAACCCGCTTTCGACATACGGGCGATCAACTCCGTGCACTGGCAGACCAGCCACTACGCTACACCCGACACGCTGGAGGACAGCCAGCGCATGAATGGCGCCCTGATGTCCCTGCTTGGCAGACCGACCATGCCGCTGCCAAGGGGCGCCCACAAGCGCCTGTATGACTGGGGACAGACGCAGGCCCATTATTGCCATGCGGCGCTTAACCTGATCGAGGAGGCCCGCGGGGCACGGGAAGATGAGCGCATCCAAGTGATGGCCCTTGGCGCATTGACCAATATCGCCTCCGCCCTGCTCATCGATCCCGCCATCGCCCGAAAAATCGACCTCTACTTTCTCGGCACATCCTATGACTTCGACACGGGAATCCTTGGGAAGCGGGACTTCAACTGCGTCGGCGACATCCATGCCGTCAACGTCGTCCTCGATTGCCCGGAGCTCCCCGTAACGCTACTGCCCATCAACGTGGCGGCCGCCTTCACATTCACCTACGCCGAGGTGGTCGAGCGGCTCGAACCGTCCATCCCGGTGAACCAATACCTGATCCACCGCTGGTACACCCACCTCGACGGGGGCCGGCTGCAGCGCGTCCTCTGGGATCTGGCCCTGGTCGAACTGCTCATCCACCCCGATCGGGGAACGCTCGTCGAGGTCCCGGCGCCCGCCGAACATGGCCACCGTAGCTTGAAGGTCTTTCGCGAGCTCGACGTCGAATTCCTCAAGGAGGATTTCTTCCGCGCCTGCTCCTGAGCGGCGGCGGCGCAACCGCCGGTCAGCAAAACGGCGGCGTCAATGCCCCGGCCGTACCCGGACGCGGTACTCGCTGGGTAATTCCCCGGCCACGCGCTTGAAGACCAGCGACAGCATGCGCGGCTCGGAGAAGCCGACCAGGAAGGCGATCTCCTTGATGGAGAGGTCGGTCGAGCTGAGCAGCTCGCGGGCGCGCTGGATGCGCGCGCTGGCCAGTTCGTGGGCAAGGGTTTGGCCGGTCGCCTTGTTGAAGCGCACCTCGAGGGTGCGACGCGGCACGCCGATTTCGCGGATCAGAGCACCGGCATCGGGAAAGTCAGCCATGCGCTCGCGCATGAGCCGAAGGATGCGCGCGACCAGCCGGTCCTTGATGGCGATGGCATCCGTCGAGCGGCGGGCGATGACATGCTTCGGCGGGATCGGTATGGGGGCTTCGTGGAAGGGCTCTCCCGCGGCCAGCCGCATCCCCAGTCCCGCCGCCTCGTAGCCGATGCGCTCCCCGGACAGCGCCACGGTGGAGATGGGAATCGGCGAAAGGGCGTTCTGCAGGCTGTCGTCGTCCACGCCAAGGACAGCCAGTTGCCCCGGCACAACCCCCACCGGATCTTCCAGCGCCTCGAGTATCCAGCGGGCGTGCAGGTCGGACGCCGCCATCACCGCAACCGGACCCGCCAGTTCCATCAGCCGGGCCAGCACCTGTGCCGTTTCAGGAGCGGAATTGGCCGAAAATTCCCGGCACTCCAACCCCGCGCGCCGCACGGCTTCCTCAAAGCCTGCCGCCCGTTCCCGCGCAAACTGCAGCCGGTCGGGATTCAGAAAGGCCAGCGTCCGGTAACCAAGCGACATCAGGTATTCCGCACCCATCCGCCCGATCGCCCGCTCGTCATTGAGCACCCGCGCGAAGCCCTCCGCCGGCTCGCGGTTTGACGTGACAACCAGATTCGGGAAGCACTTCCTGACCGCCTCAAGTTCCGTCACACCGGAATATTGAATCACCAGGCAATCAAAGGGTTCCGATGGAATGTGCATTCCCGGAATGTAGCCTGCCTCTGAAACAACCACCATGCGCGTGCCCTTGTGCTCGGTGCACCAGGCCCGCACCCCGCGCAGCACCTCCCGCCCGAAGTCAACACTGGAAATACAGACCAAGCGACGATCACCAGCGCCGCTGGCGCCTACAGTGCCCTTGATTCCGGTACTGCCTTCGAGGTGCGCTTTGCTCTTAGGTCCAGCGAAACCTGGGGCGACCAAGACATGGATAATCTATCTGTCACCCTCGCCGTCCCCGAGCCGTCGACCTACGCGCTGCTGGCGGGCCTCCTGGCCCTTGGCGGGGTGATGCTCCGCCGCCGCCGCTGAGGCGCGCCCTCACACCAAGGGTTCTTTCCACACCGGCCCCGGATCACTACGGGGCCGTTTGTTCAACTTCGAGTCGCGCGTTTACGGGCGAAGACCGTTCGCCAATGCCCGCATCTTTTCCATCAATCGTCACTGGCAGAGATCTGTGGGCGACTTCAGCCCGGAACCTGCTTCAGCTTTAGATCGAGCGGGCCGCTTTGAGCATCCGCCTGCAGAACCCTGAATCCCTTGCGCGGATCACCGTCAAAATTCCCCCGCACCCCCTCGCGTGCACAGCAGACGTTGGTGGTCACCAACGGCGGAAGCAGGACCTGATGCTGACCGTGAAAGTGGCCGCAGAATGCTGAGCGGACATTCAGCCGCTTGAGCCGTTTCCAGACGGCCTCCGTGTTCAGGGGGGCCATGTGAATCGGGGCGGCCAGAGGAAAGTGGCTGAAGACCAGACTGGGCGCTTCGGGATCCAGTTCCCTGACCGCCTCATCCAGCCAGGAAAGGGTCCTTTCGGAAATCCGGGTCTCCTGCCAATCCTTTCCCTGGGTCGTATCCAGAAATCAGCTGCCAGCCAGCTTCCTTCACCACGTAGTTCAGCCGCTCCGGGAAGACACGTTCATAGAGGGACGTGTCATCGGTCACATCACAGTCATGGTTGCCCGGCACGGGATAAAACGGGCAAGTCAGTTTGCCGAACCGCTCCCGGATGGAAACCAGACTCGCCTCCAGGCCCTTGTTGGCAAGGTCGCCGCAGGGGTTGGCCTCAGCCTCAGCCAGTTGAACCGGCATTTCCCCCGGCACAACCGGAAGCCGACTGATCCGATCAAGCGGCGCCTCAGTCCTTCACCCGCAGCCTTCTGACCATCTCCAGGTCCTCCGGATAGACCTTTCCGCGGCGGAGGTTGCGCTCCATGTTATCGAGGAGGGTGTCCCAGTCCTCGTCATCGGGCTCGTATTCCTCCCGCGGCTCGAAGCGTTCGCGATGAATGGTCCAATGGGGCTTTTCGCGGATCAGCTTGAACTCGATCTGCTGTCGCTTGCCGGAGTCCGGATCGCGCCGGTACCAGGACAGGGAACAGGTCATTCGGTGGAAGGATTCAAGATTTCAGACTGCAGCATGAGGCAGGCTTCCTTGAGTTCCCGGGCGGCTTTTCCGGCGGCCTCGGCGAAATCCTCCCCGCCGGAGGCGAAGATAATTCCGCGGGAGCTGTTGATGAGCAGCCCCCATCCGTCAGGGCGCAGGCCGGCGCGCAGGGTGGCGGCGAGATCTCCTCCCTGGGCCCCGATGCCGGGAACCAGCAGGGGCATGTCCCCGATGACCGAGCGGATTTCCGCCAGCTGGCCGGGGTAGGTGGCCCCGGTGACCAGGCAAAGATTGCGGTTGGCATTCCATTCCATGGTGGCCCTGCGGGCCACCTCCATGAAGAGCGGGCGCCCCGATTCCAGCACCAGGTCCTGCAACTCGGCGGATCCCGGGTTGGAGGTCTTGCACAAGACAACCACCCCCTTGTCGGCGAATTTCGTGAAGGGAAGGAGGGTGTCGCCGCCCATGTACGGATTCACGGTGACGGCATCCGCCCCGTAGACTTCGAAGGCCTCGCGTGCATACTGGTTGGCGGTGCTGCCGATGTCGCCCCGTTTGGCGTCGAGAATGACCAACCGCCCGGGGGCCGCCTCCCGCAGATAGTCGATCGTCCCCTTGAGCTCATCGAGGCGGTTCTCGGCCGCATAATGGGCAAATTGCGGCTTGTAGGCGCAAGCATGGGGAAGGGTCGCGTCGATGACGGCCTTGTTGAAGGCAAGGAACGGTTGGGCCGATCCACGCAAGCCGGCAGGCAAACGGTCCATTTGCGGATCGAGGCCGACACAAACCATGGACCGCGTCTCCTTCCATGCCGAATCGAGCTTTTCCAAAAATCGCATCTTGAGGGGTAGAAACTGCGTGCTGTCGGCTTCTATTTCAAGTCTCTCTTGTACCCGTTATTGCCATTACCGTGAAATTGCCTATTGCTGGCCCATCATGTACAGGAAACCGATCCCGTTTTACAGATCCACCCTCGCAATTCTCTTCGCGGCCTTTTGCAGTGTGCAGGGCGGCACCATCGAGTTGGGGATTAAGGAGGCCCTCGACCGCGCTCCCGAGGCCAATTTCCAGATCCTTCTCGGCAAGGAGGCGGTGCTCTCCGGGGAGGAGGCGACGCGGATTTCCCGGTCCGCCCTGTTTCCGCAAATCCAAGTGGAGGCGTCCCAGTCGCGGGCCATGAATCCCAACATCGGGCCCTTTTCCGGAGCGGTTCCCGGCGACCGCTATTTTTCCGAGCGCTTCGACGCCCTGCTGCGCGCGCGCCTGTCCCTGTTTGACAGCCGGTCCATCGACGACTGGCGCATTTCCAAGCTCAGCCTGCAAGCCGCCAATCAACAGCTGGAGAACACCGTTGAGGAGGTGCTGCGGCAGATTTGCGTCCTGTATCTTTCCCACTGGCGCAATGACCGGCGCCTCAAGGTGATCGACGCCACCCTGGAACAGGACCGCCTGCTTCTGGAAATCGCCCGGAACCAGAAGGAGGCGGGCGTGGCGACGACCCTCGATGTCACCCGGGCGGAAGTCCAGCTGGCCAGCACCGAACTGGCGCGGCTGCAACAGGAAACAAGGGTTCTGGACAGCGCCCTGGAACTGAAGCGAGCCCTCAACCTGCCGCTTGCGGATTCCCTCGTCCTCGCCACCACCGAACTTCCCAAACGCCTGGAATGGCAATCCTTCGAGGGGGATCGCTTCGAGCAGGTGCTCCGTGCCCGGCAGGACTACCGCCAGCTTGAAACCGAAATCGAGCGGGAAAGCCTGTCCCTGCGGGCCAGCCGGCGGGAACGGCTGCCCAGCCTCTTTGTCCAGGGTCAATGGGGGTACGCGGCAGATACCTATGACGACCCCCTCGAGGAGCAGTGGGCCGTCACCCTCGGTTTGTCCTTTCCCCTCTTCGAGGGTTTCCGGATTGATGCGCAGACCCAGTTGGCCGCTTCCGCGCTGCGCCAGAAACAGCTGCAGCTGGCGGATTTGAAAACGCGGATCGAGGCTGACTACCGCCTCGTTCTGCAGCAGGTCGAATCAAGCGGCCGGCAGGTGGATGTGGCCCAGCGGGCCCGGAACCTCAACGAGCGGGAGCTGGAATTGGAGCGGATCCGTTTCGAGGAGGGGGTCGCCGACAACAGTGATGTCGTCGACGCCCAGACCAAGCTGGTCGATGCGGAGGATGCCCTCGTGGAGGCGGAATTCCAGTACGCCCTCGCCCGGATCAATCTGGCCCGCACCGAGGGCGATATCCTGCGCATTGTGCGGGATGAAGAGGCGCCCTATTAGCGCAACTTTTCCATTTGCAAAAACCGATTAGCTTTTTTTATAAGCCCACTCAATGAAGATCGGGCTCGCGCAAATCAACACCATCGTGGGAGACCTCGAGGGGAACCGGAAGAAAATCCTCGAAAGCTATGGGAAGCTGGTCGAGGCGGGAGCGGAGCTGGTCGTCTTTCCGGAACTGGTGGTCCCCGGATATCCCCCGAGGGACCTGCTCTTCAAGACCCGTTTTGTCCCGGATAATGTAGATTCCCTCAACCGGATTGCCGAACAGACCGGCAAGGTACCGGCCCTTCTCGGATATGTGGAACCCAACCCGGCGGAAAAAGGGCGGCGGTTTTTCAACGCGGCGGCGTGGTGCGAGCGGGGCAAGGTCCGCCATGTGGCGCACAAGTGCCTGCTGCCGACCTATGACGTGTTCGACGAGGACCGCTATTTCGAGGCGGCCCCCGAGCCCGCCATCATCAACTGGAAGGGATGGCGGCTCGGGCTGACGGTCTGCGAGGACATCTGGACCGGTCCCATCATCGAGACCAGCCGGCATTACGCCACGGATCCCCTCGGCTTCTTTGAAAAGGGGGACCTTGACATGATTCTGAACCTGTCGGCGAGTCCGTGGCATTACGGGAAGGACTCCACGCGGCAGGCCATCGTCCGGACCGCCGCCCTGCGCACCGGAAAGCCCGTGGTGTACGTTAATGCCGTCGGCGGAAACGACGAACTGATCTTCGACGGGCATTCCATGGTCATGAGCGGGCGCGGGGAGCTTCTCTGCAGCATGGCCCCCTTTGCAGAGGACCTGCAGGTCTTTGAACTGGATGCCGGCGGCAAATGCCTGCATCCGGCATTCCAGCGCGATTCGCTGGCCGACATTCACGACGCCCTTGTCCTCGGCCTGCGGGACTACGCGCACAAGAGCGGATTCCGCAAGGGCCTGGTCGGGTTGAGCGGCGGCATCGATTCCGCCCTGACAGCCGCGCTGGCCGCCGAGGCCCTTGGCCCGGAAAACGTCATCGGGATCAGCCTGCCCTCGGCCATTTCCAGCGACCACAGCCGCAACGATGCCCGCCAGCTTGCCGAAAACCTGGGCATCCGCTATGAAACCCTGCCGATCAACCCGGTGGTCGACGGCGCTCTGGACACGCTCAAGCCGATCTTCGCCGAGCTCAAGGAGGACGTCACCGAGGAAAATATCCAGGCCCGGGCCCGGGGTCTGCTGCTCATGGCGGTTTCCAACAAATTTGGCGCCCTTCTTCTGACCACCGGGAACAAGAGCGAGATTTCCGTCGGCTACTGCACGCTGTACGGGGACATGGCCGGCGGCCTGGCGGTGATATCCGACCTGCCGAAGACCCGCGTCTACGCCCTTTCCCACTGGATCAACCGCGAGCGGGAGATCATTCCCTGGAACACGATCCGGAAGGAACCCTCGGCGGAGTTGCGCCCGGGACAGAAGGACGAGGATTCCCTGCCGCCCTACCACATCCTGGATGCCATCCTGAAGCGCTACGTCGAGGAGGGACAGTCCTCCGCCGACATCATCGAGGCGGGCTACCCGGAGGACGTCGTGAAGGATGTCATCCGTAAAGTCGATCTCAACGAATACAAGCGCAAGCAGGCGGCGCCCGGGTTGAAGATCACCCCCCTGGCCTTTGGGGTCGGGCGGCGGATCCCGATCGTGCAGAAGTACGTGGGCTAGAAGTGGTAGCTGCCGCCGATGCTGATGATGTCGACCTTGGCTTTCATCGTGCCCTTGAGACGCTCGCCCTTCGTGTGCTCCCAATTGTCGATCACCGGGTCGTCGACGAAAATATGCACATAGGCGATGTCGAGGCGCAGCTGGTCGCTCACGCGGTAGCCGAGGCCCAGGCTGACCCAGGTGCGGTCCTCGTCCGGAATGCGGGGTGAACGGTACAAGGGGTCGGTCACCGGCGACTCATCGTACACCAGGCCGGCCCGCAATTCCACATTCTCATTCAGCTGATAGGTCGTCCCCACGCTGTAGCGCCAGTTGTTGTCCCATTTTTCCGGAATGACATTCGGGTCGAGTCCGTCGGCGAACTGGATGTTCAACTCGTCAAACTTGCTCCACCAGGTGCGGAAGATGTCCGCCATGATGGCCCAGTCCGCGGTCAGGTGATGATGGACGCTGATCTGCGCGGTGTCAGGCAGTTCGATATCGACGGATCCCCCCTGGTCGGCGTACAGGTTGCCGAAGAAGGGGTCCAGGGCGGCGGGCACGGTGAAATTGGCATCCCCGCTCAGGGTCAGCTTCACCTTGGACCGGTAGTGCAGCCCCACCCGCGTGCTTTCATTCGGGGTGAAGAGAATGCCGATGTTGAAACCGTAGCCGAAATCATCGCCGGTCAGCTCAATCTCGCCGTCGTACTTGTCGGTCCCGAGACTGGCCTGGGCGTCCTGTGCGAGGAGGCTCGTCTGCTCGTTCATCGGGATCTGGCCGGCTCCAAAGGCCCGGATATACCCGAGGCCGAAGTTGATGGCGTTGCTCAGGAGGGCGTCCGCGTAGGTGGCGTTGACCCCGAAACCGATGGTCACGACATCGGAAACCTTGTACGCGAGGGCGAGGTTCGCGTTGACCGTAAGGAGATCGGTCTCCAGGGCGACATAGCGACCAACCCATCCGTCCTCGTACTTGGTGGCCAGTCCGTAGGGAGTGGAAATCCCGAGACCGAGGAACCATTGGTCGTTCAGCGGACGGGAATAATAGAAATTCGGGACTATGGCCATCTCGTCGGATTCGGAGTCCTTTCCCTGCGTGGGTACGCCGCTTGTTCCGTCAAAAGCGCTGAGAGTCCCGTCGTTCCTGAATTCCGCGACCGGCATGATGAAATGGATACCGGTGGTGATCTGCGGCTCCGGAACGAGGCTCAGGGTGGCGGGATTGAAGAACATGGAGCTGTTGTCTGAGCCCCCGGCCGCTCCGCTGGCGAAGCCGACCCCGAGGCCGGAAATACTGTGCTCCTGCAGGCCGAAGCCCGCGCCGGAAAGGCTTTGGACCGAGAGGCTGACGAGAGCCGCGAGCAGGCTCAGGAAGGGGCATTGGATGTTTCGGGGTTTCACTGTGTTCCTTTGTTTGAGTTTGGAGTTGTGTATTTATGCGATGCGCCGGGAGTTTGTGCAGCGGATCGTGAATTGACAAGCCTTCTTCGGCTCAAGTCCCGTAGAGCCGGTCGCCGAAATCACCCAGCCCGGGACGGATGTATTTGTCCGTGTCCAGCTCGCGGTCGAGGGCGCCCGCAAAGATCCGCACCCTGGGGAACCGCTGTTCGAGGCGTCGCACCCCCTCGGGGGCGGCAACAATACAGAGAAAATCAACGCGGGCAGCTCCGGCCTCGATGACGGCGGCGATGGCCTGCTCGGCGGATCCCCCGGTGGCGAGCATTGGATCGACAACCAGGGCCCGCCGCCCTTCAAGGGGCGGAAACTTGCAGTAGTACCGGCGGGCCTCAGCGGTTTCCTCATTGCGTTCCAATCCGATGTACCCGACCGAGACCTCGGGCAGGAGGCGGACCACACAGTCGATCATGCCCGCTCCGGCCCGCAGGACGGCCACCACCACGATCGGTTCCGCGACGAGGTTCCCCTCCATCCTCTCCAGTGGCGTATCGAGCGCAGCGGGTTTCACTTTCAGGTCCGCGGTGGCGGCGGCGGCAAGGAAATGGGTCACCTGGTCGCAATAACGGCGGAACTCGAGGTGCGCGGTCCGCTTGTCGCGCAATTTGTTGATGTAGTGGACGCAGAGGGGATGTTGGATGATTTCAAGCGGCATGGCGGTTCAATCGGAAAGTTCCTTGTGCAGCCGGGGCAGGGCAGCGCCGAAGAGGCGGGTCACCTGCTCGAGGGTTTCGGCGGCGGTTTTGGCGACCTCCTCGTGGGTCAGCGGTGCGCCGCCCTGATGGGCGGCGGCATTGGTGATGCAACTGAGCCCGCATACCCGCAGGCCCCGGTGACGGGCCACGAGGCATTCCGGGACCGTCGACATTCCCACCACGTCGGCGCCCAGGCGCGCGAAGGCCCGGATCTCGGCGGGGGTCTCGAAGCTGGGCCCGCTCACGGCAAGGTAGACCCCGTCCCGCAGGGCAACCCCGGCCTCCCCGGCGGCCTCCCGGAAACAGTCGCGCAGGCGGGTATCCCATGCCTCGGTCATGTCCGGGAAGCGGGGGCCCTTCTCCTCCTCGTTGGGTCCGCGCAGGGGATGGCTTCCCATGAAATGAATGTGGTCCTCGATCAGCATGAGCGTGCCGGGAGGCAAGTCCGGGTTGATCCCGCCGGCGGCATTGGTCAGGAGCACGCCGCGCAAGCCCAGTTCCGCGAAAACGCGAATGGGCAGGGTGACCTCGCGCATGCCGTAGCCCTCGTAGTAGTGGAAGCGCCCCTGCATGCAGAGGACCGGGACCCCCGCCATGTCGCCCCAGACCAGACGACCGGCATGCCCCTCCACGGTGCTCAGCGGGAACCCGGGGATTTCCCCGTAGGGAAGCGTGCCCTCGATTTCCATCAGCGCCTCGACAACCGGTCCCCATCCCGATCCGAGGACAATCCCGAGACGGCGGCGGGACAGGCCCCGGTCCGCCCCCCGGACGGTCCCCGCGGCCTTTTCGGTAGCCTTTCTCTCACTACAAACTTCCAACATGCGCCTCCTCCCGAACCGCCGGATCGGTCATCCTGTTTTTGAATGTATCCAGGGTTCCGCGACAACCGGTCCGGGGCCGGTCTTGATGGCGTCCCGGATGCGGCGGATCCATTCCTCCTCGCGGCCCGCGTCGGCGTGGTGGAGCCGGGCGAGCACGTCCCCCGGCTCGAGCCGGTCCCCGACGCGGACCAGCGAGGACAGTCCCGTGGAGGGGTCGACGGCATCCTCCGCGGTGCGCCGCCCGGCGCCGGTTTCGAGGACGACCTGGGCGATTTTCCGGGCATCAACGTCGATGACACAAGCCGTCCGGCCGTCCTCGTGCAGCACGTCGGTGGAGAATTTCGCCTGCGGGAGCAGCGAGGGATCGTCAACGATCGATGGATTCCCGCCCTGCGCCTCCACCATGGCCGCGAAGCGGGCGAGGGCCGACCCGTCCGCCAGGCGCCCGCGGGCCGTTGCAAGGGCGCTATCAAAATCCATCTCCAGGCCCGCCAAACCGAGCAGGCCCGCGACCTGTTGACAGATGAAATCGGCAAGGTCTTCCGGACCCCCGCCCTTGAGCATGCCGATGCATTCCACGATTTCGAGGGCGTTGCCGACCGCGCGCCCGAGGGGGGCGTCCATCCGGGTCAACCATGCCGCCGTGCGGCAACCCGCCGCATTGCCCAGATCGACCATGAGCCGGGCCAGGGCCTCCGCATCCCCGCGCTTTTCCAGAAAGGCCCCGCGTCCGAACTTGACGTCCAGAAGCAGGGCGCCGATCCCTTCCGCGAGTTTCTTGGAAAGGATGCTGGCCGCGATGAGGGCGGGATGCTCAACCGTCGCGGTCTCATCGCGCAGGGCGTAAAGGATCCTGTCCGCCGGAACAATGCGGTCGGTCTGCCCGGCGATGACGCAGCCGATCTTGTCGGCCTGGCGGGCAATCTCCCGGGAGGAAAGGAAAACCTTGTATCCCGGAATGGCCTCGAGCTTGTCCAGGGTGCCCCCGGTATGGCCAAGGCCCCGTCCGCTGAGCATGGGCACCACCAGGCCGCAGGCGGCGGCCAGCGGGGCCAGCACAATGGAAACCTTGTCCCCCACCCCTCCGGTCGAGTGCTTGTCCACTTTGGGTCGAGAGATACCGGAAAGGTCCAGGACCTCCCCGGAATGCAGCATGCCGTCGAGGAGCAGTCGGGTTTCCTCAATTTCCATCCCCCGCTGGAAAATAGCCATCAGCAGGGATGCGGCCTGGGCACGGGTCCATGACCCGGATACCACCCCGTCGAGGAATTCCCCAATATCCCCGGCATCCAGGGCCTCCCCGTCCCGCTTGCGCCGAATCACTTCCTGCGGATTCATCGACGGCAAAGTCTTGGAGACAACAGAGGGAAGGTCAATATCCCAATCCCAATCAAGTGTCGCCAATGGTATAAACCTGCGAGGAGGCGAGTGGATTGGGATGGGGATTTTATGTATTCACGCCCATGAGGAACTGGATATTTGTGCCGGTTTTCTTGATACGCGAGATGAGCATTTCCATGGCGTCAGTGGGCGGAACGCCCTTCATGGCCCGGCGAAGGCCGTATACCTTCTGCATTTCGTCGGGATGATAGAGGAGCTCCTCCTTGCGGGTGCCGCTCTTGTTCATCTCGATGGCCGGGAAGATGCGCTTGTCGGAGAGGGCCCGGTCCAGATGGAGCTCCATGTTGCCGGTTCCCTTGAACTCCTCGAAAATCACCTCATCCATTCGGCTGCCGGTCTCGACCAGGGCGGTGCCGAGAATGGTCAGGGAGCCGGCCCCCTCAATGTTGCGGGCGCTCCCGAAGAAGCGCTTCGGTTTCTGCAGGGCGGTGGCCTCGACACCCCCGGAAAGGATTTTCCCGCTGTTCGCGGCAAGGGCGTTGTAGGCGCGGGCCAGGCGCGTGATGGAGTCCAGGAGGATGATGACATGCTCCCCGTTTTCAACCATGCGGCGGGCCTTCTCGATGACCATCTCGGCGCAGTGCACATGGTTTTCCGGACTTTCGTCGAAGGTGGAGGCGATCACCTCACCGGTGGTGATCTGGCGGCGGAAATCGGTCACTTCCTCGGGGCGCTCGTCGATCAGGAGGACGATGAGGTGCGCTTCGGGCTTGTTGACCGCGACCGCGTTGGCGATGGCCTGCTGGAGGATCGTCTTCCCCGTCCTCGGCGGAGCCACGATCAGGCCGCGCTGGCCGAGGCCGACCGGGGTCAGCAGATCGACAACGCGCATGGAGGTGTTGTCCCATTTGACCTTGGGTTCGGTCTCGAGAATGATCCGTTCCGTGGGATAGTAGGGCACCAGGTCCTCGAAAGGCGTTGTTTCACGATTGTTTTCAGGATCGGCCCCCATGAGGGAGACGACCCGGACAACGTACGGGCAGGTTTCATCATCCGCCTCCACATCCTGCATGTAGTCCTTTTCGGGAAACAAGGCGGACAGGGCCTCCATCGCGAGATCATCCTCGACCTGGTCGGGAATGGCATCCAGCTCCTCCTCCTCCTCGCGCCCGGCCGCCTTCAATTGGCCGACCGCGTCCTCCGGGAGCGGTTTCCGCCGGGGATGGAGCTGCGCCTCGATGAGGGTGCCCTTCTTGATGGCGTACCGTTTCAGGAGGATTTTCGGCAGGAAAGCGGTGGCGGGACGAATCTGGTAGTTGTCGCATTGATACACGACAAGGGCCGTGCCGTCCTCCAGGATGTCCACGATCCCCCGGCAATGGATGGGCTGGCCCCTTTCCATGGCCTCGTCGAGAACGGTCTCGACGAGGGGCTGCCGGGCCGACTGGGCACGGGAGGAAATGCCGTATTCCTGCTCGGCCCAGTCGCGCAGCTCGAGGAAGGGCCGTTGCAACAGTTCTTCAACGTAGACCGGTTCACTCGCGGCGCGGGCCAGGTCGCCGGCCAGTTTTTCCAGTTCTTCCGCGGATTTGAAAAGATCCAGTGAAGGAAGGTCCCCCCATTCGGCCCGGACGGTCGGCCCCTCGCGCTGCCGGCGTTTTTTCCGGTCACCAAGGTCCCGCCCGCGGCGCTGTTTGTCGCGGCGCTTGTTCGGCTTCTGCCCCTTTTTCTGCCCCCCCTGGCCGCCGGGGCCGCCGGGGCCGCCGGGGCGGTAGGGCTTCTGCTGGAAATCCCTGCCCTTGCCGGGGCCGGACTGTGGGCGCTGCCTGTCCTCTCCGGGCCCGTCCCTGCGAGCGGCCCTTTCCTCCGGCGCGCCGGAGGGTTTCGGTTTCCGGTCGAAATCTTCCTCATCGGAGGAATACGCTTCCGGAACCTCGGCATCCTTCGAGGGATGCACCGGCACCTTGATGGCGACATCGGGGGACTGGTCCACGGCTTCCCCGCTTCCCCCCGCGCCGGACTCGCCGGACGCCGCTTCCCTTTTCGCGCCCTTGCGGGGAGCGGTCTTGCGGGCCGCCTTTTTGGCGGCGCGTTTGCGCTTGGGCTTTTCCTCTTCCTGGAAGGCGAGGTCTGCTTGTTCGGAACTCATCGTATGGCGTGTTGAATTATTGGCCGCACCCACCGCTGAAACGGCTCATCACCCGTTCCACCTGTTCCCTGAGATGGCCAAGGGATCCGTTGTTGTGGAGGATGATGTCAGCCCGGTGCATTTTTTCCTCGAGACTGAATTGCCGGTCTTTGCGGTATTGGATTTGGGATTCACTCATTCCCCTGGCTTTCAGGCGTTGTGCCTGCACCTCCGGATGGCTGCTCACACAGATTGTGGAAGAGAAGTGTCCCTGCAGGTCCTTCTCGAACAAAAGGGGGATCTCAATGATCAGGACCGGGTGGTTCTCGCCCAGCGCGCGGGTCCAGCATTGACGGACCCGGGGGTGAACAAGCGATTCCAAAAGGGCTAAAGCCTCGGAATTATGGAACACCCTAGCCGCCAAAGCCCGCCTGTCAACCTTTCCTTCCGGATCAAGGACTTCAGTCCCGAAGTTTTCCCGGACAAGGGAGATCAGTTCCGCATCAACGGCGAGAAGCTCGCGGACGATCCCGTCGGTTTCCATGACCGTGGCCCCGGCTTCATGGAAGCAGGCCAGGACGGTGGATTTCCCGCACCCGATGCCCCCTGTCAACCCGATGTTCATGCGATGAATAGCCAACGGCTGCAGCGCGGCCTTCAAGCAAAAAGATTCCGAAAAGGCTGAATGAGATTGAACAAGGGGGGAACATGCGCCATTTTCCGCTAACGATCAGGTAGTTGAGCATGGATCCCGATTACTCCCTAGAGTCCATTCCCACGCACGACCCGAGGGCGGTCGAGGCGGCTGTCTGTGAAATCGGAAAGCAGTGCTTTCCGGAGCAGTCGACGGGAAAGATCGAGAGCCTGATGCTGTCGGTCGAGGACCTTTACCAGGGGAAGGTGGCTCCCTACCAGGAGAGCGACATGGCCTACCACAACCTGGAACACACCCTGCAGGTGACCCTGTGCTGGGCCCGCATGTTCCAGTCCCTGCGCGAACACCGCAGCGAGTTGCCGCTCGTGTTCGCGGATTTTCTTCTCGGGGTGGCGGCCTGCCTGCTGCATGATACCGGCTACCTGAAGGAAACCGAAGATCCCGGCGGCACGGGCGCGAAATATGTCCTGATCCACGAGCACCGGAGCTGCCAGATCTCCCGGCGCTTCCTCCTGGGCCTGCAATGGCCCGACTCCGCCATTTCGGTGATCCAGCGATTAATCGCATCCACGGGGCCACGGGCGATCATTGACGGCATCCCCTTTATCAGTCCCACCGAGAAGGTGCTGGCCCAGATGCTGGCCACCGCCGATTTTCTCGCCCAGATGGCCGATCCCCTGTACCTTGAGAAGCTGCCGGCCCTGTTCAGGGAATTCGAGGAATTCGACCGCCTGCGCGGCCTCAGCCAGACGGAGCGGCCCTTCCCGAACCTTGATTCCCTGCTCTCCAGCACCCCGAAGTTCTGGTACCAGTTCGTCCTGCCCCGGCTGAAGGTGGATTATGACGGGGTTTACCGGCTGTTGAACCAGCCATATCCGGATGGCATCAATCCCTACCTCCAGCAGGCGGAGGCGAACATTGAGGCCCTCCAGCCGGCGGAGCCATCCTCCGGCCGGGAGAACAACCCATGATGAGACGCACCTGGCTTTTGCTCCCGCTGATCAGCCTGGTGGGCTGCGCGACCGGACCGACCTTCTACTCGGAGTCGTATCTCGCCTCCATGGCGGCGACCCAGTTCGAGCAGCTCAAGCGGGAAATGACGGTTTCCCGCGACCCCGCGGGTATGGCCATGGTCAACCGCGTGAGCGGGCGGATCGCCCGGGCGATCGGCCCCGAGATGCCGGAGGCGGACTGGGAATTCGTCCTCTTCGAGGATCCTTCGGCCAATGCCTTCGCCATGCCGGGAGGGAAAATCGCCGTCTTCACAGGGTTGCTGGAACTGGTGGACAGCGACGACGAACTGGCGGCGGTGATCGGACATGAGATCGCCCATGTCCAGTTGCAGCATGCCAACCAGCGCATGTCGGCGGAAATGATCCGTGGAGCGGTCGGGGTCGGGGCGGCCATTCTGACCAAGGACATGGAATCCGACAACCGGGCGATGGTCCTTGCCGCCTACGGGCTGGGGTCGCAGGTCGGGATCATGCTGCCCTACAGCCGCTACCATGAAAGCGAGGCGGACCGGCTGGGCCTGATGATCGCCGCCCGGGCGGGATACGACCCCCGTGCCGCCCTGCGCTTCTGGGAAAAAATGGCCACGGCCTCCCCGCGGTCCATGCCGGAGTTCCTCTCCACCCATCCGGGATACGACACCCGCATCGAGACCCTGGACGCGGCCATGCCCGAGGCGATGCGGCTCTACGAGGCCGCCCGCTGAAGGGCTTGCGGGAACCTTTTGCATTGACGCGGGACTGATTGAGCCAACAGATAATCGCCCTCATGGGCGTCCTCATGCTCACGGTCTTTCTTAGCCTCCTGCTGGTGACCCTTTTTATCGTACTGTTTATCGGGGAACGGCGCAGGAAACGCTTCGGGAGCTCGGAGCAGGATGCGCTTCTCCCGTTCGGGGACGAAGACACGCGACGAGACCCGTAACCCGAAATGTGCAGTATGAGTTCCTCGACCACGGCAAAGCGGGTCATCGAGTACGATGACCATTATGTCCGGCTCTTCACGCTGGCCGGCATTTTCTGGGGCGCGATCGGCATGATCGCCGGCCTGCTGATCGCCTTCCAGCTGAATTTCTCCTTTCTCAACCTGGAATTGTCCTGGCTGACCTTCGGGCGCCTGCGGCCGCTTCACACCAACGCGGCCATTTTCGCCTTTGTCGGCAACATGATGTTCGCGGGAATCTACCATTCCACGCAGCGGCTCTGCAAGGCGCGGACGGCCAACGACCTCCTGACGGGCATCCATTTCTGGGGCTGGCAGCTGATCATTGTCTGCGCGGCGATCACCCTCCCGCTCGGATTCACACAGGGGAAGGAATACGCGGAGCTGATCTGGCCCATCGACCTGATGGTGGCGGTGGTCTGGGTTGTTTTCGGGATCAACTTCTTCTGGACCCTGGCGCGCCGGAACGAGCCGACCCTCTATGTGGCGATCTGGTTCTACATCGCGACGATCGTTACCGTGACCATGCTGTACGTGGTCAACAATCTCGCCGTCCCGACCGCCCTGCTGCACAGCTACCCGATTTTCGGCGGGGTGAAGGACGCGCTTGTGCAGTGGTGGTACGGTCACAACGCGGTCGCCTTCTTCCTGACCACACCGATCCTGGGGATCATGTATTACTACATCCCGAAGGCCGCCAACCGTCCGGTGTACAGCTACCGGTTGAGCGTGGTCCACTTCTGGTCCCTGGTCTTCATCTACATCTGGGCGGGGCCCCATCACCTCCTGAACACCGCCCTTCCCCACTGGCTGCAGGCCCTGGGAATGCTCTTCTCGCTGATGCTCTGGGCGCCCAGTTGGGGCGGCATGCTCAACGGGCTGCTCACGCTCCGCGGGGCGTGGAACCAGCTTCGCCGCGACCCGGTCCTGAAGTTCTTCGCCGCCGGGGTGACCTTCTACGGGATGTCCACCTTCGAGGGGCCGCTCCTTTCCATCCGTGCCGTGAATTACCTGAGCCACTACACGGACTGGACCATCGGCCATGTTCACGGGGGAACCCTTGGCTGGAACGGCTTCATGGCCGCCGGGATGTTTTATTTCCTCGCTCCGCGCCTCTGGAAGACGAAGCTTTACTCCGAGGCCATGGCCAACATGCATTTCTGGCTCGGTCTGGTGGGGATCCTTCTCTACATCTCCTCGATGTGGGCCAGCGGGATCACCCAGGGATTGATGCTCAACGGGACCGTGGAAGGCGGCACCGTTCTGGCGTACCCGAACTTCGTGGAGACCCTGACCGCGATCCGCCCGCTGATGCTAACCCGGGCCTTCGGGGGAAGCCTGTACATGGTTGGTTGGATCCTGCTGATTTACAATATCTTCCGCACAGTGGCCGGCAAGGAAACGGTAAACGGGACGATCACCGTCGAGGTCGGGGAGATCGAGGAGACACGGGAACTGGAAGGCTCCATCAGCCTGAAGGGAACCTTCTTCAATTTCCCGATGTTCTACTCCTTCATGGTGATCCTCGGCATGTGCCTGTGGTTCTTCGGGGACGGCCTGGTTATGCTGGCCGGCATCAGCATGCTGATCCTTTTCTCGCTGATCGCCATCGTCCACTTCCAGGCGACCAGCGCCAGATGGAGCGAATGGTACGAGAAGCTTCTCGGCAACTGGGCTCCCTTCACCATCCTGGTCTTCATCGCGGTGGCCATTGGCGGGATGATCCAGATCATCCCGACCCTGGTGGTGCAGACGGCTGAAAACATCGAGGGCCGCGTCCAGGTGCCCTACACCCCACTGGAGCTCGCCGGGCGCGATATCTTTGTCTCGGAGGGCTGCTACAACTGCCACAGCCAGATGATCCGCACCATGAAACCGGATGTCCTCCGCTACGGCGACTATTCACGGCTCGGGGAATCGATATATGACCATCCCTTCCAATGGGGATCCAAACGGACCGGGCCGGACCTTGCCCGGGAGGGAGGCAAGCGCCCCAACGTCTGGCATTACGACCACATGCGCAAGCCCACGGACATCTCCCCGGGATCCAATATGCCGCCTTATCCGTGGCTGTTGGACAAGACGGTCGATTTCAATGAAATCCCCGGACGCGTGGCCGCCATGCGCGCTCTGGGCGTCCCCTACCCGGACTGGTCGGACGAGGAAATCATCAACCGGGCCGAAGCACAGGCGGAGGAGATTGTGGCCGACCTCGAGGCGAATTTCCGGGCCACGGAAAAGGACCGGCAGATCGTCGCCCTGATCGCCTACCTGCAAAAACTCGGGACCCACGAAACCGCCTCCGCGGCAATGGCGCGTGCCGAAGCCGCCCGCTGAGCCGCCCTTGCCGGTGCAATACATCCCATGTTTGAACGAGTACAGTTTGATGAATGGCAGACCCTCATCACGATGGCGGCCTTCATCCTCTGCTTCACCGCTTTTCTATATTTCTGCTGGCGCGCGATCCGCATGAACCGGCGTGAACGCGACCACCTCTCCCATCTTCCGCTGCAAACGGACCAGAACCCGGAATCTCCCAGCCATGAGCGATCCCAAAAACACTGATAACGAAAAGCTCCGGCCGCATGTCTACGACGGCATCCAGGAATACGACAACCGGCTGCCGAACTGGTGGCTCTGGACCTTCTACGGAGCGTGCATATTCGCGGCCCTGTACTGGTTTTCCTTCTACGACGCCGAAGTGATGAAATCCGACGCGGAAATCATCGAGGCCCAGATGGCCAGGGTGGAGGAGGCGCGACTGGCGGCCATCGGCGAGATCACCAACGAGACCCTGTGGCAGATGAGCCGCAATCCGGGTTTCGTCTCCGCGGGCAGGGAAATCTACATGGAGAAGTGCGTTGCCTGCCACGGTCCGGACCTGAAGGCGGGAGCCGGCCTGGCCGGGGTCAACCTCGTCGACAATGAATGGAAGTGGGGCAACCAGCCAATGAGTGTGTACGCGGTGGTCACAAACGGATCCCCCGACAAGACCAAGGGAATGCAGGCATGGATCGCCGAGCTGGGCCCCCAGAAAGTCAGCCAGGTCGTTTCCTATCTGCTCAGCCACCACACGGAACAGGAAATGCAGGACGCGGTGAGCCTGAACGAGCCCGTCGGACTGTAAGGCCGGGAAAGGGATTCCATGAAGGGAAACCGCAAGGCACCGAACCTCGACACCGTCACGACCATCAACGAGGACGGATCGCGCTTCATGATCCATCCGGCGGACGTCCGGGGAAAGTTCACCCGCTGGCGGCGCATTACCGCGCTCCTGCTGATCGGAATCTACATCCTTCTGCCGTGGATTCCCGTGAACGGGTATCCGGCCGTTTTCCTTGACGTCATGGAGCGGCGTTTCCACCTCTTTGGCATCACCCTGGCGGCGCAGGACATGTGGCTGCTCTTTTTCTTCGTTTCGGGGCTGGCCTTCCTGCTGTTTTACATAACCGCCTTTCTGGGGAGGATCTGGTGCGGCTGGGCCTGCCCGCAGACCGTTTTTCTGGAACATGTCTTCCGGCGGGTGGAGCGCTGGATCGACGGGGACGGGCCTGCGCGGAGGAAACTGGACAGCTCCCCGATGAGCGGGCAGAAGCTCTTCAAGCGCATCCTCAAGCATGGGATCTTCCTCATCCTGGCCACGGTGATCGCCCACATCCTCCTGGCCTATTTCATCTCGATTCCCCAGTTGTGGGAGTGGATCCGCATATCGCCCCTGGAACACTGGAAGCTGTTCCTTTTCGTGGTGGCGGCCACCGTGCTGCTGTACGGGAATTTCGCATGGTTCCGGGAACAGCTCTGCATTGTCATCTGTCCGTACGGCCGGATGCAGTCCGCGCTCATCGACGACGACACCCTGAACGTCGCCTATGACCACGAGCGGGGCAATCCCCCCGGCCCGGTGCGGGACCCGGATGCCGGGGACTGCATCGACTGCCACCGCTGCATCCAGGTTTGCCCCACGGGGATCGACATCCGGCAGGGACTGCAGCTGGAATGCGTCGGTTGCGCGGCCTGCATGGATGCCTGTGACGAGATCATGGACAAGGTCAAGCGCCCGCGCGGATTGATCCGCTATGCTTCCGACCGCAATCTCCAGGGCCTGAAGACGAGGTGGCTCCGACCGCGGACCATCCTGTACACCGGCCTGCTTTTCCTCGGCATCGGGGTGGCCGGTTTTGCCTTCACGAGGGTTGAAAAAGCGGTGGCCACGGTAACCCGGATGCCGGGAGCACCCTTCTACGTGACGGAGACCCATGTCCGCAACCAGTACCAGATCCGTCTTATCAACAAGGGATCGGAGGATCTTGCCTTCAGCGTCTCCGTCCAGGCCAGCGGGTTGACCTTTCCCGTTGAAACCTCGGGGTTTTCCGAGGCGATGATCCTCGCCCCCATGGAGGAGCGGAACGGCACCTTTGTCGTGCAGGTCCCCCGGGAGACCTTTGAGGGACGGTTCCCCGTGAACCTGCTTATCGAGGCCGAGCCGGGGGAGGTGGAACTGAGCCGCGAGGTGGAATTCCTCGGGCCGGACCCGCGCCTGCTGCGGCCGCAAAATCCCTGATCATACCATGGAAAACTCCAAAAGGAACGGCCGGAAAGAACCTGCCCGCGGCCTCTGGGCCTGGGTCATTCTTGCATTCGTCGTGCTCATCCTCGCCTGGGCGGCCCTCATCCTCATCGCCACGACCAACCAGCCGGAAATCATCAAACTGGACGAGGGCCAAGGAACAAGGGACAAGGGTCTTGAAAATTCCACACCCAGTCCTTAGTCCTTCGTCCCTGGTCCCTTGACCATAAAAATGTCCTTCCACCTGATATTCCTTTTCCTGTTCCAGAGCGGACTGGCCTTTGCCTTCAGCTATTTCATCGCCCGGGTACTCCTGGGCTCCGATGGGGAGGAGGCCCGTTCGAAGATGCTGGGGGGCATGCGCAAGGTGCGGGCCGGCACGGCCGTGCTCACGGCGGTGCTTCCCGTTGTCCTGTTTGCCGCGTACCACAAGAGCCTGCCGGAGGGGAAACCGGCCACCCTGGCCGTCTGGCCGGCGGTCTGGATCTTCATGATCCTGCTGGCGGTGGTTCTCGCGATCACAGTGGCCATCAACCGGAAACCCATGGATACAAAGCACAGATGATCGAGGTTTCGAGCATTACCGGCCCGTGGCCGGCCTTTCTTGCGGGCATGGTCACCAGCCTGCATTGCGCGGGCATGTGCGGGCCGCTGGCCTGCTACCTGGCGCCCAAACCGGGATCCGGCACCTCCTTCAGCACTGTGGCGGGCCTGTATCATGCCGGGCGGATGCTCTCCTACGCGGCATGCGGGGCGATCGCCGGCGGCCTCGGAATGCTCGCCCTTGGCTGGATCGACGTTTATCAGCATTCCCTTTCGCGGTTCCTCCCCTGGGTACTGGTCCTTTTTTTCCTCATGGTCGCATTCCGGGTGGACACCTTCTTCCCGAAACCCGCCTTCCTCGCCCCGGCGCTGGCCCGGATACAGGGAAAGCTCCAGGCCCTGCCACGACCGCTTTCCGGCCTGGTGATCGGGGTTTTGACTCCTCTCCTCCCCTGTGGACCCCTCTACGCGGTGTTCGGGCTGGCCCTGATGACACAGTCGCCCCTTCGCGGGGCCGAATTCCTGCTTCTCTTCGGTCTCGGCACCCTGCCCCTGCTGTGGGCGGTGCAGGCGGCCTTTTCCCGCTGGCAAGGGGTCATTTCTCCCGCAGTCGTTTCCCGGATCCAGCGGATCCTTGCCTTCGTCGTCGCCCTGATCCTTGGCCTGCGCCTGTATTTCTTTGAGACCGGTCAGGGCGGGCTTTTCTGCGGTACCGGAATGTGAGCCAGGTGGGATACAAGACCTGCATTCATTGCGGGACCCCCTTTTCCGCGGCCGCCCGCCGGGACTCCGATTTCTGCTGCAACGGATGTGAATACGTCCACCGCCTGATCAAGAAATCCGGACTGGAGCACTACTATGACCTTCGGGACCGCCGGATCGAACCGGTCCGTCCGGCCAACCTGCAGCCGCGCGACTATGCATGGCTGGAAACCCGGGCCATGGAATGCGAGGCCGCCGCGGACGGCATGGCCGGGATGATCCTCGATCTGGAAGGGATTTCCTGCGTGGGATGCGTCTGGCTTATTGAAAAGGTGTTCCGGGAGCAGCCCGGGGCGGTGCGGATTGAAATCAACACCCAGTACGGACAGGTGCGCATGCAATGGCGGCCGGGAATCTTCCGGGTGGTTGATTTCGCAAGGGAAATCCAGCAATTCGGCTACGTTCTGGGCCCCCCGGGGGAGCGGCCCCAGGAGGAGAGCCGGCGCCTTGTCGGGAAGATCGGGATTTGCGGGGCCTTTGCCCTGAACGCGATGCTCTTCACCTTGCCCCGCTACCTCGGGATGGATCCGGATTTCGCCCTCGCGCCGCTTTTCGAGCTGCTGAGCCTGCTCTTCGCCACCCTGGCCCTGCTGGCCGGTGGCAGCTACTTCATCCGGCGCGGATTCCGGGGCATTCTGCAGGGAGTCCTGCACATCGACCTGCCGATCGCGATCGGCCTGCTGGTTGCCTGGGGAGGATCCGTGCTGGGCTGGTTGATCGGCGATGCCCGCTTCCTCTATTTCGACTTCGTGGCCATTTTCGTTTTCCTGATGCTGACCGGGCGATGGCTGCAGGAGCAGGCCCTTGAGCGCAACCGCCACCGCCTGCTGAGCCGCAACAAGGCGCCCACCGAGGCGCATGTCGTGGCCGGGGACCTCCAAAGCGAGACCAACCAGCCGCTGGAATCACTGGCCCCCGGACAACGAATCCGGATTCTTCCCGGGGAAGTGGTCCCTATCCTGGCGGAACTGGAGTCGGTGCGGGCCGCGTTTTCCCTGGAATGGATCAACGGGGAATCGGCGATGCGCACCCTTTCCCGGGGACAGTACGTCCCTTCCGGGGCCCAGAACATCGGGGTGGAACCGATCCTCCTGAAGGTCCGCCAGGGATGGAGTGAATCCCTTCTCGCCCGCCTGCTGGAGGCGCATCCGGCGGAGCAGCGCAACCCTTTCATGGAAGGCATCCTGAAGGCGTACCTGCTGGTTGTCCTTGCCGTCGGAACCGGTGGCGGCCTGGTGTGGGGCCTTGCCCTCGGGGAGCCCCTGACGGCGCTGCAGGTGGTCCTATCGGTGCTGGTTGTTTCCTGCCCCTGTGCCATTGGCGTGGCCTATCCCCTGGCCCAGGAATGGGCCATTCTTCATCTCAGGCGGTTCGGGATCTTCGTCCGGGATCCGGGACTGTTCGGAAATCTCCTGCGTGTCCGGGAAGTGGTCTTTGACAAGACCGGCACGCTGACCCTTGAAGCGCCGCGCCTGGCCAACCCCGAGGTGTTGGAGACCATTCCGGGACGCGACCTGGCGCTTCTCCGGGAAATGGTGAAATCCTCCCTTCACCCGGTGAGCCGGGCGCTGCGCGAGGCCCTCCTGCGGCTGGACACCTCCACTCAGGACCTTCCCGGCGACCTCCGGATCCGCGAGGAAATCGGCCGCGGCCTCGTCGCCGAATCCCCGGGCAACGGCAAATCCTGGTCCCTCGGAAAGCCCGGCTGGAAGGCGGACGGGTCCGACAAGTCCGACCCGTCCGACCACTGCCAGTTCCGCCGGGGCGGGCAACTGCTGGCGGGGTTTCGCTTTGAGGAGGCCTTGCGGGAGGATGCCCGGGAAGCGGTGGGACAGCTGGGGAAAAGCTATCCGGTCACGATTCTCTCCGGGGACCGCATGGACAAGGTTCGGCGGATGGCGGCGGCCCTCGGCCTGCCGGAGGGGGCGGCTGTCGGGGAACAGGATCCGGAGGAAAAGGCGCGTTTCATGGAAAAGAAGGGGACGGGTCGGGCCCTCTATGTGGGCGACGGTGCGAACGATGCCCTTGCCTTTGCGAAGGCGGCGGTGCGGGGGACGCCGGCCACTCCCCACGGGCTCCTCCAGGAAAAGGCCGACTTTTATTTCACCGGGCAGGGATTGAACGGGCTTCTGCAATTGTTCCGCGTCAGCCGTCTGCGGCGGCGCGCGGTGCGCCTGGCCTTCGCCTTTGCGGTGCTGTACAATGTCGCGGTCGTGCTGATCGCGCTCGGGGGAAGGATGCACCCCCTGCTGGCGGCCATCCTGATGCCGCTCAGCTCCGTGGCGACGATTTCGCTTGTCGCGGCGGCCTATCGCGTGGGAAACCCTTCAGGCTTGAACAGGCACCGGCATTGGCAAAGTCTAAGCGCTCGTGGCTGACACTGTGGAAAGATTCCGCCGGCTGACCGGTCGCAAGGGGGGCAAACCCCTTGTTCCGGCGCGCCCGCCGGTCCCCCCCCGCGAAATGGCGCTGGTCGGGTTGCTGCTGGCGAACGTCCTCTGGCTGGCGTTTGCCCTGGGCGGGGTGCGCCTGTGGGGGGAATTCACGGCCCTTGCCCTTTCCGTGGGCACCCTGCTGCTGCTGCCGAGGTGGAAAAGCGGAGAGATCGAGGGCCCGGCCAGCCCGGCCATCCGCCTCCTGAAACTGCCCCTGTTCTGGTGCGGCCTGGGGCTGTACGCGGCCTTTTTCATCCAGTCCTGGAACCTCTCGTGGAGGTATGTCATCCATCACGGCAGTCCGGCCATCATGGGCGTCGATCCATTGGTTCCGTGGCTGCCGACCGGTCTCGACACCCCGCTGGAGGAAAGCAATCCCTTCCGCTGCATGACGTACTACGCCATCCCCTGGCTGGCTTGCTGCACGGCCTGGGCGGGCCTGGCCACCCGGCGGGCGGTGGGCTGGATGCTGCACGGTCTTGCCCTCATCGGGGTGGCTTTCGCCTTCGTGGCCCTGCGTCAGCATTTCCTGGACAGTGAACTGATTCTCGGGATTTTTCAGACCGCCCGCACACGGGTGGGAACCGACATCCCGTTCTGGGGAACCCTCATCAATCCGAACCACGGGGCCTTCTTCCTGATCCTCGCCAACGGCCTTTGCCTCGGGCTCTTCCTCTCGGGTTGGCATCGCGATTTGCGGCAGTTCAAGCACCGGGGAGGAGCCTGGCTCCTCTACCTTGGCCTGGCCTTCCTCTGCAGCTTCGCCGTGTTGATGGCCCAGGCCCGCGGGGCCATCGGGTTCCTGGTCCTGCAATGGATCCTGTTCGTCTTCATCTGCACGGTCTTTTTCCTCAAGCGGTTCGGACTGGTGGGCCTGCTGCTGCCGGGGTTCCTTTTCATGGTCGCGCTGGAAATCGGTATCACCTTCGTCGTGAACCCGGATGTCTACGAGCAGCAGAGGGAGGAATGGATCAGGACCTTCGACCTGGTGGAAAACCCGGAGCTGGAAGCGCGCTACTACATGCTCCAGATCGCGGGGGACCTGCTTGTGCGGAAACCTTGGTACGGCCACGGAGGGGGCAGTTGGCGCTACGTTCATCTGCCGGTCCTTGCCGATTATCCGGATTTCCACACGGAACGGATCTCATGGAAACGGAACGAGGTGACCGGCAAGCGGGAACGGCAGACAACCGTGATCTGGTTCCAGAATGCCCACGTCGATTTGCTGGAGTATCTGGTCGAATGGGGGATCGTGGGGTGCCTTTTTCCCGTGCTGGCCGGCCTCTGGCTGCTGTACCGGGGCATCCGATCCTTCCGCGGCTGGGACGTGGGCCTGGCCACCATCCTCATGTCGGTCCTGGTCGTCTTCCTCGGGACAATCGTGGAATTCCATTTCCGGATCCCGCTGGTGCTCCTGGTCTGGTGCCTGATGTTCACCCTGACCATCAAGCTGGTGGATCTGAACGCCGGGGCGCTGTAGGGCCCTCATTTGAATCAGGGATGAAGGGGATGAATTTGGGTGATTCTTGTTGTCGACATCCCCTTCATCCCCTTCATCCCTGATAAAGCGATCCCCTTGAAATGAACTGGTCCCCCATCGATTTCAAAACCGACCTCAACGAGGAGCAATACGCGGCGGTGACGGCCCCGCCCGGCCCGGCGCTGGTTCTCGCGGGGGCAGGTTCGGGGAAGACCCGCACCCTCACCTACCGCGTCGCCTGGCTCCTTCTGGAGCAGGGGCTTTCCCCGGACCAGCTGCTTCTGCTGACCTTCACCAACAAGGCCGCGCGGGAAATGATTGAACGCGTCCAGTCCCTCACCGGCATCGGGCGGACCCCGCGCTGGAGCGGCACTTTCCATTCCATCGGGGGCCGGATCCTGCGCCAGTACGGCAGCCACATCGGTCTCTCGCCGAACTACACGATCATGGACCAGTCGGACGCGGAATCCCTGCTCAGTTCGGTGATCAAGGAGGCCGACAAGGCCTTCCTGAAGAACAAGGAACATCCCAAGGCGAAGGTCATCCACAGCCTCCTCTCCTACGCCCGCAACACCCGCCAGCCCTTTGGCGAACTGTTCCGCGACCGCTATCCGTGGCATGAAAAGATCCAGTCCCAGGTCGGCGGGTTTGTTCAGCTTTACGACACGGCCAAGCGGGAGCGGCAGGTCGTGGACTACGACGACCTCCTCGTCCTCTGGCTGCGCCTGCTGGAGGAATTCCCGTCCGTCCGGGAGGCCTGCCAGTCCCACTTTCCGAGCATCCTTGTCGATGAATACCAGGACACGAACATCATCCAGGCGGACATCATCGACCGGATCGGGGCGCACCACAACATCATGGCGGTCGGGGACGACGCCCAGTGCATCTACACCTGGCGGGGGGCGCTCTACGAGAATATCCGCAGCTTTCCGGAACGGCACCCGGGAACCCGCATCTACAAGATCCTCGTCAACTACCGCAGCACCCCGCCCATCCTGAAACTGGCCAACACGGTCCTGGCCATGCAACCCGGCGACGCCGGCTACCCCAAGGAGCTGGTGGCCTTCCGGAAGGGGAACGTCCGCCCCTGCATCGTTCCCCTCATGGACACGCGCCAGCAGGCGCAGTTCCTGGTCTCGCGAATCGAGGCCCTCTACGAGGAGGGGGTCGCCCTCTCCGACATCGCGATCCTTTACCGGGCCCACTACCAGGCGCTGGACACCCAGCTGGAATTCACCCGCCGTGGTATTCCCTTTATCATTACAAGCGGCCTGCGGTTCTTCGAGCAGGCCCACGTCAAGGACTTCGTGGCCCAGCTGCGGGTTCTGGCAAACCCCGACGACAGCCCGGCCTTCGAGCGCCTGCTCTGCCTGCTCCCGCGGGTCGGGCCGGCCACCGTCGCGAAATGCCTGGCCGTCGCGGACAAGGTCCTGCAGAAGCAGGCGGCCCGGGCGAAAACCGACGGGGACCTGTTCGAGGACGGAAGGGCCCCCGCGCGTCCCGGTTTCTTCACCGCCCTTGCCTCGACGGAGGTGGTCGACAAGCTGCCGGCGGACTGCCGGGAGGATTTCCGGAGCATGGTGGCGACCTTCCTCGAGGTGCACCCGCTGCTGCAGGGATCGGAACATCCGGAACCGGCCCGCATTGTCGAACAGATGCTGGACGGCTGGTACGGGGATTACATCCGCAATGTCTACCCGGACTGGGAAAACCGGCTGGAGGACCTGCAGTCGATCATCAACTTCGCCTCCCGGTTCGACACCATGGCGGAGCTGCTGGCCCAGTTGGTCCTCATCAATTCGGAAACCTCGGACCGGCACATCGATCCGGAAGACGCCGCGGTGCGCATGTCCACGATCCATCAGGCCAAGGGGCTCGAGTATCCGGTGGTCTTCCTCATTTCCTGCGCCGACGAGTGGCTCCCGATCCGCCGGGCCATCGAGGAGGGGGACATCGAGGAGGAGCGGCGGCTCTTTTACGTGGCCGTCACCCGGGCCATGAACGAGCTCTACATCTCCTTTCCCATGATGCATGCCGGCCGCGGTGGCGTCCAGCGCCTCATGCCCAGCCGGTTCCTTTCCGAGATTCCAAGGGAGGATTACGAAAAGCTCTCCTTCCGGGGTGGATGGTGAGCCACCGTCTTGACGGAAAGGGCGGATTGGGAAATGCTTTCCATCATGCACCGATTGATCCTTTGCCTGGCCCTTCTGCTTCTGCCGGTCCTTCAGCCCGCCGCCGGCGTACTTATCCAATCGGCCCATTCGCGCTTCTATGAGGAGGGAGAAATCCGGCCCGTCAGCCAGTACTTCGGCTCCAGCCTTGCTGAACAGCGCTTCCGGACAGTGATCCCCAGCGACCCGGAGAATCCATCCGGGCAGTACTTCATCCTCCGGCTGGAGCGGGAGGGGGGACCAGAACCCGCCTTGGCCCGCATCAGCCTTTTCAGCTCCAACAGCAAGGACATGCGCAGGCATGAATGGAGCCTTGCCGGCAAGCCCCTGAAGGGCTGGCTCTATCTTGGCCTGACCGGGGTCGACTGGAGCTCCGGGGAAGTCAGCCCGATGGCCTGGCGGATCGAGTTGCTGGACACGGAAGGGACTCTACTGGCCGAATGGAAGAGTTTCCTCTGGGAAATGCCGTGAAAAGCCGGAAATGGGAATCCCTTTGCCCGGCGCATCCCTTCCATGAACACACCCTCGCGGAAACCCTGCTGGGCGGGCAGGCCTTTCGCTGGTTCCCGGATGCGGAGCCGCGTTCATGGACCGGGATCTGGGATCGTCATGTCGTGCGACTGCGGTTGGCGCCCGACGGAGGGCTGCAATACCGGAGCCTGACCCCGACCACCCCGGAAGAGATCCTGCACTACCTTGGCATCGACCGGTTGGAGGGCCTGGCCCGAGACCTGCCCTGCCAATCCGATCCGGCGCTGGACCGCCTGCGCGCGAAATGGGAAGGGATCAGCCTGCTGCGGCAGCCGCCGGGGGAGACGCTGGTCGCCTTCATCTGCAGCTCCAACAAGCGGATCCCGCAGATCCGCGCCATGCTGCGGCAATTGAGCGAACATTTTGGAAAGCCCATCCCGGGGACCCCTTACCACCGTCTTCCAACCTGGCCGGAACTGGCCGCGGTTCCGGAATCCGGGCTTCGGTCCTGCGCCCTCGGCTACCGCGCCGCCCATGTGGCGGCCACCGCGACATTCCTGCGGCAGAATCCGGATCACCTGAAGAAGATTCGGGGCCTGTCCCTTGCCGATGCGCGGAAGGCCCTGCAGGCCCTTCCCGGGGTGGGGCCCAAGGTGGCCGATTGTGTCCTGTTGTTCGGCTTTGGCCGGACGGAGGCGTTCCCCGTGGACACGTGGATCGCCAAACTGATGGTGCGGCACTATCCCGATCTGGCAGGCTGGAAACGCGAGCGGATCGCCACCTTCGCCCGGCTCCATTTCGGCCGCGCCGCCGGCCTGGCCCAGCAATGGATCTTCGCTGAAAAGGGAGTACCCATGATCCCTGTCAAGCAGGTGCGCCCTTGCCGGGCGCCCATAAGAAAGCCCGGTGGAAGTCCATCCACCGGGCCTTGAAACAGAAACAGAAACCCTGTTACTCAGTCGGAGGCAGGATGACGGCATCAATGACATGGATGATGCCGTTGGAAGCGACGATATCCGTTACAATGATATTGGCGTCATTGATCTTGAGCGTGCCTTCAGGGGTCACGGAGATGACCGCGTCATCCGAGTTGAACATGGTGATCGCGCCTTCCGGAGCATCGGCGGAATACACCTCACCCACAAAGACATGGTAGGCGAGAATATCGGCGAGGACGGTCGGGTTCGCGAGGAGATTGTTGATCGTGTCCTCCCCGAGCAGCGCAAAGGCGTCGTCGGTCGGTGCGAAGACGGTCAGCCCGTCGGTCTCGCGGAGGGTTGCCTCCAGTCCGGCGGCATCAATGGCCGCATACAACGTGTTGAAAATACCGGCATTGATGGCTGTATCAATGATGTCGGCCGGCGGCATCAGGACCTCATCGATAACATGAATGATTCCATTGCCCACCTCGATGTCGGGATCGACCACCATCGCTTTCCCATTGAGCATCACTCCGAAGGGGGTGATATCCACACGGACATCCGAGCCGTTGACCATCTTCACAAAACCGCTGGTGGAAGCACCACTGAGCAGATTCACGGCACCGAGACCGAGCATGTCCGAAGTGATCCGGCCGGGCACGACGTGATAGGTCAGGATGTCAGCCAATGCGGCCTTGCTGTCGGGATTCGTCAACAGGTCATCCAGCGTGGCTGTATCGATTTTGGCGAACGCGCTGTTGAGGGGGGCAAACACGGTGAAGGGCCCTTCCCCGTCGAGGGTTTCGACCAGATCAGCGGCGACAACGGCGGCGACCAGAGAACTGAAATCCTCTATGCTGGAGGCCACATCCACTATACTGTCGATTGTGGCTTTCGGCAAAAGGACCACCTCCCCCGCACGGTTGACGAAGATCCGGGGAGTGGCATCAGGACCATCCACCCCAGGCACGTAGAAAAACCACGTGGCCCCCTGGACGAAAAACTGTGGGAAAAGGGTGGGCGTTGTGAATATGAATCCGGTAAGATCCCCGCCAAGGGCGGCCAGATTCGGATCATAAATCCAGAACCAGCTTTCACGGGCGAAAATGTACACGTCACCGTGTTCTTCATGGCGGTACCAGCCCTCATTAACGAGTTCCCCGTCGAGGGGAGTCACGGTCCCGAACCATGTGGTAAAGGACCCGTCACCATTGTCAACCGCGTCCTGGAGTGTAAGCGCAAGCTGGCCTTGCAGAGCGCTTGCCCCGGCAAACAGGACAATCGCGAAAATGAGTTTATTTAGTTTTTTCATAAGACCTCCACTATAATTCAAGGAAATGGAAATCTCCGGTAAAGAGTGTCAAACGGCCCGAATTCAGGATTTGCGGCGAAATCGGCCGATCGTTTGCCTCCCAAAATGGCGGTAGTCGCTTCGCCCGGTAGAACACCCGACCAAGGGATTATGAGCGGGGACAGACTTTGGAAATTTCAGATTGAAAATATTGCTTTTATTTTTATATATATACATTTCTGTTAATTTAAAACTATGAATTGGCAAGGTTTACTAAAGAAATTAGGTAAAGAAGCTTGGTTTGACTTGCCGACTCTTGAGCAATTGGCAGGGGAAAATCGGGGGCATCTGTTGATACAGCTGCATCGATGGTGTGCTTCCGGGAAGCTGGTCCGCTTGCGGCGCGGGATGTATGCATTCGGCGAGGAATACGGGAAGAAGCCGGTCAATCCGGCGAGGCTTGCGAACCACTTGTACGGGCCCTCCTACCTGAGCCTGCAATGGGCGCTCAGCTACCATGGACTGATTCCGGAAGCGGTTTTTGAACTGACCTCCGTCACGACCCGACAGACCAAGCGCTTTGAGAATCCATTCGGCAGGTTCAGCTACCGGAGCCTGAAGCGTGAACGGTTCTGGGGGTATCGGTCTGTCGAGTTTGCCAACGGGGCCGCGCAGCTGGCGAGTCCGGAAAAGGCCTTGATTGATTACTGGTACCTGGATCGCGGGGCATGGACCCTCGACCGGATGCGGGAAATGCGGTTTCAGAATTTTGACCGGGTCGATGCGGAGGCACTGCGTGGCGCCGTCCAACGATTTGGCTCAGCCAAGGTGGAGTACGCTTTGAAGACCTGGGAAAACCTGCAAAAGCGCGAAACCGAAGGTACGGTGGAATTATGAAGGACGAAGCATTGGCACTGGTTGAAGACGTAAGTGATCCCGGCCGGAAATTGAATTTACTGCGGGAATTCCTGCAGGCCCTCGCTTTGCGTTCGCTGCACGAAAG
>JBNGDP010000012.1:0-50792 GCA_049975345.1 Oceanipulchritudo sp.
GGACCTCCGCTTACCCGCCCTGAGCCAGCCGAAGGGCGGATGGTCTCCCAGTGCCTTGGCAGCGGCGCGCAAGCGCGCGCGCCACGAATGCCCGCCGCAATTGCATCAAACCTTGGTGAAACCGGTATAAAACGAAGAACTGAAGGTGCGCTGCCATGCCCTCAGCAAAAATTCTTGTGAAAGGGATGGGATCGGGCTTTCAGCCCTCACCTGTGATAGGATCCGGCCTTTGGCCGTCTAGACGCACCGTCCGCCGCGATGAAATTTCCACAAAATTCCACGATGAACCTAAAAGAAAGATTCAGCGTCGGGCCTTGTCCAGGGCCTCCCGCGCCTCGGGAAAGTCGCCGCGGATGGCAAGGGCCTGCTCATAGCACTCCGCCGCCTCCGCATGCCGGCCCGCACGAGTGTATAATTCCCCCAGTTGATAGTGCGGCCACTCCAGCCCGGGAATCAACTCGCAGACCCGCTGCAACTCACGGATCGCCTCCTCCCGGTGTCCCATCGCCTCGAGGTACTGGGCAAAACGCTGACGCAGGAGAATGTCGTCCGGCCGCTCATGAATCGCCTCCTCATACAATCGCCGGTCTTCCGCAGGGGTGTCCTTGCCGATCCGCGCAATCACCGCCTGCGCGCGGGCCGTGCACCAGGCAATGTTTCCGGCATTGGTGAGCTGGTCCGTATGCGGGGCCCGGGACAGGCGCTGTTCCATGTTGTGCCAGAGACGGTGCCGGTCCCAGAGTGTGACCGCCAGTGCGCGATGAACGGTTTCGGCATCCACCCATTCCCCGGGGTCCTTGCCGACCATCCCGGGAGGCAGCCGGGACGCCACCTGCGCGGCAAGAATCCGGGCAAGCCGGTAGTTGCCCGCCAAGGTGAAATGCACGTGCTCAAAGAACAGGTCCCGACCCGGAAACCCGTCCGCTGATTCCGCGGCCAGGGCCGCCACCGAATCCACGAGGGTCACACCGGCGCCATCACACTTCCCGGCTGCCTCCCGGATGATCCCGTTGATGCGCGTGTCCGCCCGCACGGCCAGCGCGTCGAGGTCGCGGGCCCGGACAAAGGACTCCCGCGCCGCGTCCGCCTGGCCCAGCGACAGCCAGCACCGCCCCATGCGGAAGTGCAGCTCCGCGTGGTGCGCGTCAATGGCGGCCGCCTCCCGGTACGCCGCCAGGGCCTCCCCCTGGGCTCCCCTCTCCTCCAGCCCCGTCCCTTCCCTGTAGTGGGATTTCCACTCGCGGATCGGCTCCGCCTTCAGGCCTTCGGAATAGAGGGAGGCAAACGGCGCGCAATCCCGAAGGTTGCTTCCGACCGTGCTGAGCAGCACCGGTACACCGGCCTCCTTTCCCGCCCGCAGGATGCCTTCCAGATTGCCCTGGAAATTCCGGTAGGCCGTCAGGCGCCCCGGGTCGTCCTCGTGGATCAGGTGCCGGCGGAACATGTTGATGCCGTCCCATTCCGCGGGCGCGCCACCCTTTCCTTGGATCCCTCCGACAAGGGCCTCCATCAGCTGCCCGATCCGCGTCGCCTTCACCCCCAGCATCGTACGCACCAGCCACAGGGGCGGGGCCCGCGAACTGAAGACCGTCCCCGCCCCGTAGGCCCCGACCATCTCGTTGTTGCCCATGTAGACGATCCAGAGGTCCCCGTCCAGCCCCGCACACTCCCGTGCGATGGGCAGGATCGCGTGCGAGTTGATCGCCGTCATCGCCGTGCAGACCACCTCGAAGTCGGTCCCCGGATACCGCTCCTCCAGCAAAACCTCCAGCTGCCGCCCCACCCCGTAGGCCGGGTCCGGGTCCCCGTAGGCCGCCGATTCCCCGAACAGAAAGATCCGGAAGGTCCCCTCCGGCTTCTCCGCCGGAATCCGCTGCGGATACGGCTCCCGCGCCAGCGCCGGCGGAAAGAACCGGTGGCTGAAATACGGGTTCGGGACCCGGTACTCGATCCCCTCCAACTCCGCGGCCACGTAATAGCCGGTCCGGTGACCAAACCCCGCTGCCCGCAACACCAGCTCCAGCACCCCCAGCAACAACGCCGGGATCAGGACCATCGTCGCCAGTCCCATCAGCCAGCGGCGAAATGTGCTGACACAAGACTTTGATCCAGTCATTCGGTTTATCGGCATGACTACTGTTGCCTATGTTGAATTTCCGATGCTAGCCTGCCTTATTCAGGCTGGAAGCAATCAAAATTTTCCCTAGAATGAGGGCTTCGAACGGAGGAATCAAGTTCTCCAAGTGTAGTACCCTGAGCCCTGATTGTGCCATCAGTTAACCGGACAGCGTTCAGGGGAAAGGGGAGATTTGGTTCTTGCCCTCCAATTCAAGGAAATGGATCATTAAATCTAAGTTTTCAGGCAGTATGCGTCAGGTATTTATGGAATTCTTCCGGTTCCTGCGAGAGGAGAAAAAGTGGTGGTTGATTCCCCTCGTTATCCTTTTCGTTCTTCTGGCAGTTGCCATTTTATTAACGGGAGGCTCCGCACTGTCACCGCTGATGTACAAGTAAGGAAAGGCAATAGTAAATCAATTGATTCCGCGTGCCTGGATCCGCAGAACACGCTCAAGCTCTTTGGCTGCATTCGGAATATCCGGCTGTATTTCAAGGGCCTTTCGCAAATATTCAACCGCCCCGGTTGGTCTACCCTGCTTCACCATCAAGGAACCGACAAAATAATGGGGCCATGCCACATGGGGAAGCCGGATGCAAATCTGTTCTCCCTGATCGATTGCCTGGGAAAGATACCCTGACCGTTCAAGAAATTGGGCATAGTTCCATCGGACAAGGGTGTCGTTTGGATACTTTTCGAGGGCAGATTCGTATAGCCTTATAACTTCATTCCATGAGGACGGGTTTGTCCTGTTATCAACATCCCTCATTTTCTCCTTAAAATACTCGACAGCACTTTCATGACTGGATTGCGAAGTGAAGGGCGGTACAGAAATGCGTCCCATGGCAAGATTCCAGACCCGCTTCTCATCCCAGAGAGAGAATGCCAATCGATGCGCGCATGCTTTAAACTCGGTGGCTCCATCTCTGATTTCTTCACTAGCCACTATCCCGGAAGGCAGCTTGCCGGCTACCCTGTCAGCCAGCAATCGCCCCATCCGAAAGTTTCCTTCCACTGTAAAGTGGACATGCTCGTAGAATGTTTCGCGCCCTGAAATACCGCGTACAGTTTGATCCGCCAATTCGGACGCTGCATCCACAATCGTCAGGTTCCTGCCCTTATGCCGGTCACTCGTTTCAAGGATAATCCGGTTGATACGAGTATCGGCACGGACTGCCAACGCGTCAAAATCCCTGGCACGCTTGAAAGCCTCCAATGCTTCTTCGTTCCTATCCAAGGCGAGGAGACATTTCCCTACGCGATAATGTAGCTCAGCATATGCTGAATCTATGGAACCGGCGTTCCCGTACTCCCCGAGCGCCACATCGAAAAACCCCTTTTTCTCATGCTCAATGCCGTCTTCAAAATGGTCCTCCCATGCAGCCAGTTCCGCTCCCAAATCCCCGGAATGAAGGGAGCTGAAGGGTGCGCAGTCCTTCAAGTTGCTGGCAACCGTACTCAATATGACCGGTATATCGGCCCGGTGCGCTGTCGTGATTATCTCATCGAGATTGCCCTTGAAATTTTCATATGCCTTCAGCCGCCCCGGGTCATCATGTCCAAGCTTGTTCTTCCTGAACATGCCGATGCCTCCCCATGATTCCGGCATTCCGGATCGGCTCCCGGAAGCTCCCAACAGGTTCGACATCAACTGGCCCACCCTGGTCGATTTTATCAGGAGCAAGGCTTTCACAAAATCACGCGTGGGCGCCTTTTTCCCAAAAATGGTGCCGGCTCCAAAGGGTCCTACCATTTCGTTGTTTCCCATGTAGATTATCCACAGGTCTCCGCTGTATTTGACACAGTCACGCGCGATGGGAAGGATCACATGCGAATTGATGGCTGTCATGGCCACACAAACTATCTCAAAGTCGGTCCCCGGATAGCGTAACTCAAGTAGTGCCTCCAGAAAACGCCCCATCCCGAATGATGGGTCAGGGTCCCCGTAGGCGGCCGATTCCCCAAAAAGAAATATGCGGTAGGTTTGCTCCGCTTTCCCCGCGGGCATCCGGAATGGGAGTGGATCGCGCGCAAGAGCAGGCGGGAAAAATAGATGGGTGAATTTCCTGTTTGGTATGAGATAATCGACACCCCCGATCTCCCTCGGAATAAAATAGCGTGTTGCATGACCATATCCGGCACTTCTTAAGCAAATTTCCAGAACCCCCAATAAGAACAACGGTACACAGGTAACGGCGATTATCCGCATCGTCCACTTTTGACGGTCAGTATGGAATGTTGTTTTCTGCTTCACCGGTCTGCTCGGGGGTGCATGCACCTTTCAGCTTTGCAAATCTTTGCTCACGGCTATCAAACACCAAAAAGGCCCGCCACCTGAGTGGCGAGCCTTGAATACTATGCAAATTGAAATCTAGCGGCGGCGGCGCCAGAGGACAAAGCCTATCGCAAACAAGCCGCCCAGCAGGGCAAACGTCGACGGCTCCGGTACCACAACACCGACATTGTCAATACCGAGAGGTTCACCAGCCAGATCCCAGAGAGGGACAAAGATCAGCTTTTCCGTGGTGGTCGGAAGCGTCCAATCAAAGGTGTACGTTTCCCAAGTTGAGCCATCCCCTATAAGGGCGGGGCGAACATCGCCAGTGTTGTCCAGCAGTGCGTTACCACCCCAGGCTTCAACCTTCATACCGCCAACCGTGCCCCCGTCCCCGGAGTCGTTCTTCATGTCCAGCGTGAATGTGACCAGGCTGCCTGCAGATATTCCCAAATCAACGATCGGAACGCCTCCGCCTATAGCACCCGCTTCAATAGGGGAAACAAGAATGCCCCAACCGCCGCTCGGTGTGATCTGACCATACCCGCCAGTGTTTCCACCAACATCAAATGTGACGGGAGGGCCATCTCCGCTTCCGTCAACACGAATCCACGTGAGACTGTCGTCGACGTCTTCGAAGTCCCCATTCGGAATAAGATTCACTGTGGGCTGCCCCAGCAAAGACCCAACAAAAAGGCCCAATACAGCAATCGATAGAAGTAGTTTTTTCATTATGTGAGTGATTGAGTTTTTTATCCGTTTCAATGATGGGTATCCCCCAGCATCGAGTTCGGATATAAACTACAATTCAGTGCAATCAACCTGTCAATAAAAAATGCGATTCAGTGCAATTTTTTTTCGGGTACGTTGGGGGGGTCGGCCTTCTCCAGCCAGTATAATTCGAGAGACGTAAAGATATTCAGGCATCAAAACTTGCCCTTACCTCGCGTTTTCCGGCCAGGCCGGGGGGTAGCTGGCGGAAGGATCGGGGATGCGGAAATAGCGCTGGAAGGGGAAATCAAAGAACCAGAAGACGTTGGAGACCTCGGGGAAGCCGGGCGGGTCGCCGGTTTCGACCGCACCATCCTGAATGGGGTACGGTCCCCAGCTGGGGCCGGATCCGTCGATGGGCCGGAGGTTGGTGACGCGGCAGCGGAGTTGGGAGAGGGAAGCACCTGGGGCTGGATGCGCCATTGACGCGGCCCCGCTTTTCCCCTCCTGATGACGGGGATGGAAACAGCGAACAACGGACACGGCGTGGAGATCCTCGCCCCGGCGGGTTGCCTGGCCTCCCTGCAGGCGGCGATCGAGGCCGGGGCGGATGCCGTGTACTTCGGTCTGGCGCAATTGAACATGCGGGCGCGCTCGCGCCGTTCCTTCCACCTGAAGGACCTCCCGGAAATCATGGCCCGTTGCCGGGCCGGGGGAATCCGCGGCTACCTGACCCTCAACACCCTCCTCTACGAGCACGACCTGAAATTGTGTTATAAATTGCTGGAGGCGGCGAAGGAGAACGGGGTGGACGCGATCATCGCCTCGGACATGGCCTGCATCCTCCGGGCGCGGGAGTTGGGGCTGGAAGTGCACCTGTCCACCCAGCTGTCGGTCTCGAATTTTGAGGCCTTCAAGTTCTACACCCAATACTGCGAACGCATCGTGCTGGCGCGGGAGTTGAACCTGTCGATGATCCGGCGCCTGCATGAGCAGATTGTGGAAGCGGGCCTGCGGGGCCCCTCGGGCCGACCGGCGGAAATCGAGGCTTTCGCCCACGGGGCCCTCTGCATCGCCGTCTCCGGACGCTGCGGCATGTCGCTCTACACCGACAACGCCTCGGCCAACCGCGGGGCCTGCATCCAGAACTGCCGCAGGGAATACATCGTCAAGGACAAGGACACCGGCAGGGAACTGCTCATCGACAACCACTTTGTCATGTCGCCGAACGACATTTCGACCATCGGGTTCCTCGACCAGCTGCTGGAGGCGGGCGTGCACACCCTGAAGATCGAGGGCCGGGGCCGTCCGCCGGAGTATGTCCTCCTGGTCACACGCGCCTACCGGTGCGCCGTAAACGCCGTTTGGGAGGGAAGCTACGGGCCGGCGTTGGTCGGGAAGTTGCTTGAGGACCTCCGATCGGTCTACAACCGCGGCCTGTCGGACGGCTATTACCTCGGCCGGGAACAGGGCTGGTCGGGCGCCTACGGCTCCAAGGCGACCCGCCGCAAGGTCCAGCGCGGCAAGGTGACGAAGTATTACGCGAAGATCGGGGTGGCCGAAATCCTGCCGGAAGCGCCCGTCTCAGTGGGCGAGGAATTCGTCATCATGGGTGAAACCAGCGGAGTCGTCGAGGGCGCCATCGAGCTCATGCACACCGATGCCGGTGAAGTCGAAAGCGCGCAAGCCCGCGAGGTTTTCGCCATCAAGGTTCCCCGGCGCGTACGCGAAAACGACACCTTCTACATTCTGGCCCCCGTCCAGCCGGAACACCTGCAGCGGTCATGAAACGGATCCGCATCGCCCACAAGAAGCCGGAATGCATTGGCTGCGCCCTCTGCGTGGAGGTCGCCCCCCGGTATTTCAGGATGGACGAAGACGGCGAGGCGGAGCTGGTCAAGGTCCTTCGCGAGGACCGCGGCTTCCAGTACGGGGAGGGCTTCGAGGAGGACCGGCACCTTCTCGGGGAGGCCGAGGCCGGCTGCCCGGTGGATATCATTCGCCTTGACCGCTGATGCCTTTCCCGGGAAGCCAGGAAAACCGCCCCCCTCCGGATTGTTACGATCAGGTAACATTTGTGTCACAACTGTGAATTATGCACGGCTCTCGAAATTAGGAGTTGCTTAACTCATCGCGGGGAAAATCGTGGGCCGCGAATGATGTCGAGCATGCTCCCGGAGCTGGCCTCCGGGGTATACCTTTATGAAGAGAAACAAACGTCTACCTGTATCAATCATCATCGCCATGGGGATCCTGAACCTGCCGACCGCCAAAGCCGAAGAGGTTGCCGGATCGACCGTGCGAAGCACCTTCGACGAGATATGGGGCCTTGCCACCCTGTACTCCTCGAGGGACAATCCGCTGGTCCAGAAGCTGGCCTTCACCGGACGCCTGCAGTACGACTACGCGTACTATGACGAGGACGACGCCGGCCATTGGGACGACACCGCATGGCGGCGGGCCCGGGCCGGTTTCAAGGCCAGGATTCTCAATGATTTCACCGTGCATGCGGAAATCAACATGGACCTGGAGAACACCGACCCGGTGTACGACGGCCTGACCGACGCCTACATCGCCTGGGAACCCGGCACCGGCTGGGCCCTCAAGATCGGCAAGCAATCGGCCGGGTTCACCCACGACGGGGCCACCTCCTCCAAGCGCCTGGTCACCACCGAGCGCAGCGTCCTGAGCGACAACTTCTGGTTCACGCGGGAATACTTCATCGGGGCCTCCGTTTCCGGGGACAGGGACAACTGGAGTTACCAGGCCGGGGTTTTCGGCAACGAAGCCAGCGACGAGTTCGAAAACTTCGGCGAGGAGGACTACTTCCTCCTGCTCTCCGTCGGGCATGACTTCGGCGGCAGCCTCGATGTCGACCATGCCATCCTCCGGGTCGATGTTGTCCTCAATGAGGAATCGGAAAACCCCGGGACCAAATCCCTGGAAAAGGTCATTTCCCTTACCGGGCAGTATGACAACGGGCGCTACCATCTTGGGGCCGACCTCACCTTCGCGGAGAGTTTCAGCGGGAACGACCTCCGGGGGCTGCAGTTGATGCCGTATGTCGATCTCAACGACACCTTCCAGGTGGTCTTCTCCTACACCTACCTTTCCAGCTCCGAGGACAACGGCCTCTCCAACGGCCGCTACCAGCGCAGGCTGGTCAGTGGACGGGGCGACCGGCTCCAGGACTTCTACGCCGGGCTGAACACCTACCTCTACGGTCACAAACTGAAGTGGCAGAACGGAATTCAGTACACGGAAATGAAAGACAACGCCAATGATGGAGGGGAATATGACGGGCTCGGTTTCACGTCCGCCATCCGCCTTTCCTGGTAACCAGAAAAGAAAGAACATATGAAACTCGCGAAAACACTCACCGCCCTGGCCGTACTCGGCGCGGGCCTGCATGGCATCCAAGCCGGCGAGGTGGATCCCGACCTGCCGGTCTACGAACCGGTTTCCGGAGTCTCCGGCAACCTCGATTCGATCGGATCGGACACCCTCAACAACCTCATGACCCTTTGGGCCGAGGCCTTCCAGGCCATCTACCCGAATGTCCACATCCAGATCGAGGGGAAGGGTTCCTCGACCGCCCCGCCCGCCCTGATCGAGGGAACCGCACAACTGGGGCCGATGAGCCGGGCCATGAAAAGCTCGGAAATCGACAAGTTCGAGGCTCGCTTCAGCTACAAGCCCTTCCAGGTCGGCGTCGCCCTCGACGCCCTGGCGGTCTTCGTGCACAAGGACAATCCCCTCGACGGTCTCAGCCTGCAGCAACTGGACGGCATTTTCTCCAGCACCTACAAGCGGGGCGGGGATCCCGTCGAGACCTGGGGCGACCTCGGCCTGGACGGCGAATGGGCCTCCCGCAGCCTCTCGGCCTACGGGCGTAACAGCGCCTCGGGCACCTACGGTTTCTTCAAGGACGTGGCCCTGCTCAAGGGTGACTACAAGTCCAGCGTCAAGGAACAGCCCGGTTCCTCCGCCGTCGTCCAGGGAATCGGCAGCGACATCTACGGCATCGGCTATTCGGGAATCGGCTACCGCACCTCCGGCGTGAAGGTCCTCTCGATCTCCAGCGGGGACGGTGTGAAGTATGAAGCCACCCTGGAAAACTGCATCTCGGGGGATTATCCGCTGGCCCGCCTGCTCTACATCTACATCAACAGGAATCCCGTCGAAGAGCTCGATTTGCTGACCCGCGAATTCCTCAAGTTCGTCCTTTCCAGGCAAGGCCAGGAGATTGTCGTCAAGGACGGCTACTATCCCCTTCCCGCTGAAATCGCCGCCCAGTACGTTGCCGGACTGGAAAAGTAAGGTTGCCCGGCGGGACCGGATTTTCAGTCCTTGAAATCACCGATTCGGCCGGGACCCATCATGGCAGAGGAAAGCAACCAGCGAGCAGGCCCGGAAACTTCACGAAATCGCTCGCGGATCCCTGATCCGCAGCGGTTTCGCGTTTCCAAGGCCACGCTGCGGCTCGATGCCTTCATGACCCGCTTCATCTTCGTGGGCGGGTTGGGCGTGATCCTCGCCATCTTCGGGATTTTCTTCTTCATCCTCGCGGAAATCGTTCCCCTCTTCAAGGGGGCGAAGGTGGAGCAGCAGCGGACCGTTCCGACCGGAATCCGCGAGGCCCTGCTCATCGGCATGGACGAATGGACCGAGTACCCGTTCGTCCTCGGAAGGGACGGGGTGATCCACTTCTTCGACCTTGTCGGCAACCGGCCGGAACAGACCGCCGGGGTCCCCCTCCGGGAAGGGGAAACGATCACCGCCACCGCCTACCTCCAGGAGGAGCAAATCATCGTTCTCGGCCTTTCCAGCGGGGATTACCTGAGCGCCGCGATTACCTACAAGCCCCGCTTTGGACCTGACGGTTCCCGCACGATCGATGCCTCCGTTGAATGGGAAAAACGGGCCTCTTTCGCTCTTCCCGGAAGTCCGGTCAGCAGCCTCGACGGATTCCTCGCGGAGGAAAGGAAAACCTTCGCCGGGATCCTCCAGACCAGAGAGGGGGCGCGCGTCCTGGTTGATACCCTCGTGCGCAAGCGCAGCCTCTTCGGCTCATCGGAGTTCAATCTGGAAAACCGCGTCGACCTCACCCAACGCCTCCCGGCGGAACCACTCCAGGTCCTTGTCGGCGCGAATGCCGAAACGCTCGTGGTCCGCTCCGCCGAAGGGCTTGTCCACGTTTTCAAGCTGGAGGGCCGGGACTGGGACCTGCGCCAACAGTTCCGGCCCTTCGGCGATTCCGGATCCCCGATCCGCTCGATGAACTTCATCAAGGGTTCCGTCTCCCTGTCCTTCACCTCCCTGGCGGGCGAAAATGTGGTCTGGAGCCTCTACCGGTCCAGCGATTCCGGCGAGCGGGTCTTCGGCAAGACCAAGGAGTTCGACCCCTTCCCGGGAGGGGCGACCCTCTTCGCCAAAAGTTCCCGCAACAAGGCCTTCCTCCTGGGCAACGAAGGGATGCTTTCGCTGCGCTATTCAACCACGGCGGACGTGCGCTGGGAGGCGCCGACGGAGGACCCCCTCAGCGCGGTCCTCATCAGCGGCAAATTCGACCGCATCATGGGCCTCGATCCCGCGGGAACCCTGCACCTGTATCGTTTGTACGACCCGCATCCGGAAGCCGGCCTGCGCGCCTTCTTTTCCAGGATCTGGTACGAGGGGCAGGATTCCCCGCAGTACATCTGGCAGTCCACCGGCGGAACGGACGATTTCGAACCAAAGCTCTCCCTGGTCCCCCTGATCGTCGGCTCGCTCAAGGGAACCTTCTACGCCCTCATCTTCGCCATCCCGATCGCCCTCCTCGCGGCCATCTACACCTCCCAGTTCCTAAGCCCCGGACTGAAGCGGGTCATCAAGCCGGGCATCGAGATCATGGCCTCCCTGCCCTCCGTGGTCCTCGGGTTTCTCGCCGCGCTCTGGCTGGCCCCGCTCATCGAGGACCGGATCCCCTCGGTCATTCTCATCTGTATCAGCATTCCCGCTACTGCGGTCCTCTTCGGCTACCTTTGGAACCTCATGCCGATCCGCCTCCGGATCCTCATTCCAAAGGGCTGGGAATTCATCATCTTCCTTCCGGTGCTGGTCATCGTGTCCGTGGTGGCCTGGCACTTCGGCCCGCTTTTCGAAGAGGCGGCCTTCCGCATCCAGGATCCCGCCACCGGCCAGGCCGTCGGGGATTTCCGCCTCTGGTGGGAATCCTGGAGCGGCAGCCAGTTCCAGCAGCGCAATTCCCTCGTGGTCGGCTTCATGATGGGGTTCGCGGTCATCCCCATCATCTACACCATCGCCGACGACGCCCTCTCGGCGGTCCCCCCCTCCCTGACTTCCGGTTCCCTTGCCCTTGGGGCCAGCCGCTGGCAGACCACCGTGCGGATCATCCTGCCCACCGCCTCGGCCGGGATCTTCTCCGCCTGCATGATCGGCCTCGGCCGGGCCGTCGGCGAGACGATGATTGTCGTCATGGCCACCGGCAACACCCCGATCATGGATTTTGATATCTTCTCGGGAATGCGCACCCTTTCGGCCAACATCGCGGTGGAGCTGCCCGAGGCCCCGCACGGGGCCACGCTCTACCGCACCCTTTTCCTCGGGGCCCTTGTCCTTTTCATCCTCACCTTCCTCGTCAACACCCTTGCCGAGATCATGCGCAACCGGCTCCGTGAGCGCTACAAGGTCATCAACTGAGGCGCACCGTCATGGACAAACCAGGAGGAAAAAACCGGTCTGACCGGCCCAGCGGAGAAACCCTGGTCTGGCTCTGCTCGGCCGGACTGGCCCTCGGGGTCCTCATGGTGGTCAGCCTCCTGGCCCTGATCACCTGGGAGGGTGTTTCCGTGTTCTGGCCCAAGGAGGTCGTCGAGATCACCCTCGGGGAAGACTCCCCCCACCGGATCGGGGACAGCCGCACCATCGCCGGGATCATCGTCAAGAAACAGCAAAGCGTGAAGCGCAAGGTCGAGGAATGGCAGCTCTTCACCGGCAACAAGGATGCCTACGGGGGCATGTTCCACTACATTGACGCCGCCGATGTGCGGGCGATGAAAAAGCCGGAATCCATCGTTGTCGCCGAACGCATGGAATACGGGAACTCCATCTTCTATCCGGTCGCCCTCCTCACCGGTGAGGGAACGCGCATTGAGTCCGCTTCGGAAGGCTTCCGGGAGGCCCTTGACCAATCGCTGCGCGAAGTCCGTGAACGCCGCAAACTCATCAACGAGCTGGAAAAGAAGGAAATCGGGAAAATCAACCGCAAGGTCAACCGCCTGCGGATCCAGCAACGCCATCTGGAACGGCTGGGTGCCGGGGTAAATTCCGTCGATCCGCACGGGCGGCAAGCCCTGGAAGAACAACTGGAGGCCCTGCAGGCGGAATTTGAAGTCCTCGCGGCGCAGGCCCGCTCGCTGCGCCACCTCCAGGAAAAGGAGGTCCTGGAATACCGCCTGCCCACCGGGCAGGTCCGATCCCAGCCGATGGGCGACCTTGTCCATCTCTACCGCCCGAACGCCATGGGATTCCTCGACCGGGTGGCCTGGTTCTTCAGCCACATCTGGTCCTTCCTGAGTGAACGGCCGCGGGAGGCCAATACCGAGGGGGGGATCTTTCCCGCCATCTTCGGGACCTTTGTCATGACCGTCATCATGAGCGCCGCGGTGATGCCGTTCGGGGTCGTGGCCGCCATCTACCTGCGTGAATACGCGCGCCAGGGAACCTTCGTCCGCAGCGTGCGCATCGCGGTCAACAACCTGGCCGGGGTTCCCTCCATTGTCTACGGGGTCTTCGGCCTCGGGTTCTTCGTTTACTTTGTCGGGGGGACCATCGACCAGCTGTTCTTTTCCGACCGCCTGCCAACGGCCACCTTCGGCACCGGTGGCATCCTCTGGGCCTCCCTGACCCTCGCCCTGATGACTGTCCCCGTGGTCGTCGTCGCCACCGAGGAGGCCCTTGCCGCGGTCCCGCGCGGGGCCCGGGAAGCCAGCCTCGCCTGCGGGGCCTCCAAGTGGCAGACAATCCAGCGTATCGTCCTTCCGGCCTCCGCCCCCGGGATCCTCACCGGCCTGATCCTCGCCATGGCCCGCGGGGCCGGCGAAGTGGCCCCCCTGATGATCGTCGGCGTGGTCAAGCTCGCCCCCAGCCTCCCGGTCGACGGGGTCTTCCCCTTTATCCACCTCGAGCGCAAGTTCATGCACCTCGGCTTCCATATCTATGACCTGGGCTTTCAATCCCCCGATTCCGAGGCCGCCCGCCCCATGGTCTTCGCCACGACCTTCCTGCTCATCCTTCTCGTGATCGTCCTCAACCTCGGGGCGGTCCTCATCCGCAACCACCTCCGGAAAAAATACGCCACCAGCACCTTCTGAACCCGCCGGATCCGAGCCCAAACGTATCAAAATTATGACGACAACAGGAGAAGACACTGCCGCCCGGGAAAACGGGGTCGCCGGAAACTCCCCGGACCCGGATTTTATCCAGATCCGGAACTTCAATTTCTATTACGGGCAAAGCCAGGCCCTGCACGAGTTGAATTTCAACATTCCAAAGGAGCGCGTGACCGCCTTCATCGGTCCCTCCGGTTGCGGAAAATCCACCCTCCTGCGCAGCATCAACCGGATGAACGACCTCATCGACGGCGTCCGGCAGGAGGGCGACATCCTCGTCAACGGCAGGAGCGTCTTCGATCCCCTCACCGAGGTGATCTCGCTGCGCAAGCGCATCGGCATGGTCTTCCAGAAGTCCAACCCATTTCCAAAGTCGATCTACGAGAACGTGGTCTACAGCCTGCGGGTCTCCGGCCGGAACCGGAAGTCCGAGCTGGACCGCGTCGTCTACGAGAGCCTCAACGGGGCGGCCCTCTGGGACGAGGTGAAGGACCGCCTCAAGGACAGCGCCCTCGGCCTTTCCGGGGGGCAGATGCAGCGCCTCTGTATCGCCCGGGCCATCGCCAACCAGCCGGAGGTCCTGCTCATGGACGAGCCCTGCTCCGCCCTCGACCCGATCGCCACCGGGCGGATCGAGGAACTCATCCATGAGTTGAAAAAGCAATACACCATTGTCATCGTCACCCACAACATGCAGCAGGCCGCCCGCGTCTCCGACAACACCGCCTTCTTTTATCTCGGAAAACTGATCGAGTACGGGACCACCGAGGATATCTTCTTCAAGCCCAAGGATCCGCAGACCGAGGCCTATATCACGGGCCGTTTTGGTTAATTAGGCTGACAAACCGTGTATTTTCCCTTTTGTTACAATTATGAAAAGATTTTTCCACAGCGAGCTCGACAACCTGAAGTCCCACCTCCTCTTGATGGGGGAAAAGGCCAACGACGCCGTCGGGAAGGCGATCCTTGCCCTGCAGGAACGGGACGTCGATCTGGCCATGGAGGTCGTCAAGGGGGACGACGACATCGACCAGCTGGAAATTGAAATCGACCGGGAGTCCACCCGTTACCTGACCCTGCGTTCCCCCGTTGCCTCCGACCTCCGCCTCATCACCGTGGCCATCAAGGCCAGCCACGACCTGGAACGGGTCGGGGACGAGGCCCGAAACATTGCCAAACGCACCCGGAAGATGGTCCTCAAGAGCGGCCTCACCGGCGATCTCCTCAACATTCCCGACATGACCGCCATCGCGAGGGACATGCTCCGCGACGCCCTCCAGTGTTTCATTCAGGAGGAACCGCAGAAGGCCCAGGCCGTTCTCACAAAGGACGAGGAGGTCGACCAGCTCAACAAGGCCAATTTCAAGCAGTTCATCCAGATGGCCAAAAACGAACCCGAGGACATCAACCGGTATCTCGACCTGATCTTTATTTCCAAGTCCCTGGAGCGGATCGCCGACCATGCCACCAACCTCGCGGAGGAGGTCATCTACCTCATGACCGCCGAGGAGGCAAGGCATCAGTAGGACGAGGGACAATTTAATCATTGTCCTTTGGAAGGAATCCTGCTTGGTAGAAAGATGCTTACCTGTGTAAGCGCCATTGAACGAATAAACCTGAAATCAAAGCATGCCAACACAACCAAGCAAGAAAGCGGCCGGTAAAACCACCCGTGCCGCTGCTGTGAAGAAGACCGCCGTGAAGAAAACCGCGACCCGAAAGGCGGCGCCGACAAAGACAGCCACAAAGAAAGCGGCCGTGAAGAAGGTGGCCCGCAAGCGGGCGGCAAAGCGCGAACCGATCGTCACCACGGTCATCGCCAAGCTGGACGCCGGCTTCGGCAACCATCTCTACATCCGCGGCAACAGCTCCGGCCTGACCTGGGATGCGGGCGTTCTCATGGAGAACACCGGCTCCGACGAATGGATCTGGAAGAGCGCCGCCGTGACCAGCGAGTTGGAGTTCAAGGTCCTGGTCAATGACAAGACCTGGGCCAGCGGCCCCAACGGGGTTGTCTTCCCCGGCGCAACGGTTGTCTTCGAGCCCAGCTTCTAAACGGCTGGCCCATCGTGGAGGTCCGGCCGGCCGACGGCGCGGATTTTCGCTTTTTTTTGAAAGAGACCGCTCCCTGAAGGGCGGTCTTTTTTCATGTCCCGCCGGGAACGCAGGGGTCAAGGTGGCCATCCGCGGTAAGGGCCCGGAGGTGATTTTCCAAAAGCTCGCGAATGCGATGCCTCTCCTCGCGGCCGTCCCCTTGAGGGACATGCCTGAAGCGCTCCATGCGGATGCGTACGCGGCTGAAGGGCCTGGGAACAAGGAATCGGTCCCAGCTGTCCAGTTCCCAGCAGGATTCGCACTCCGCACCGAGGAAATAAAGGGGCGCGCCGGAGCGCTGGACAAGCAGGGCGGCCCCGGGCTGGGCGCGATAACGGGGTCCGCGGGGTCCGTCCACCGTGATGGCCACGTGGTCGCCGGCGGCAAGGATCCGGAAGAGTTCCCGCGTGGCCACCGCCCCCCTCCGGCTGCTGCTTCCGCGGACAGGCAGGATGCCCTGTGCCCTCAGGAATTCGGAGAGGAGGGCCCCATCGCGACTGGCGCTGACCAGAGCGTGGAGACGGCGGTTGGCCTTGCCGGAATTCATCATCGCCCCGATACAGGGAAAGAGGCGGTTGTGCCAAAGGAGGACCAGGCTGCCGGGCTCATCCCCGTACATGAGCCGGCGGATTTCTTCCGTGTTGGTGTACTCCAGCGTATCCTGCCAGGCCCGGACCGTCCGGCTCAGCAAGGTGGTCGCAAGCCGTGCGGACCGGCTGACCTCGTGAATTTTACCGGATGGATTTGCAGTATGGCTCATTATCGACCAGGTAAAGCTGACGCATGCATCCTCCCGATTCAATGGAAAAGCCGCCTCCGATCTGCCCCCGGCTGCCCCTCCCGGTCGGTCCCATGACCTACCGGGATCTCCGTGCGGCGAAGGATCGGGGAGCCCAAATCTTCCATCAGGCCGCCCTGCGGTACGCGCACTTTCTCTGGCTGGAAAACATGCCTGCCCGGGCGATCCTCGCCCTGTGCCGGGCCCTGTATCTGGAACCCAGCGAACTGCCGGGCGGAACCGCCGCCCCCTACGGCGCGTATGCCTGGATCCTCCGCCAGTATCGCGGCGGAGGATTCCTCGGAAATCCGAGAATCAGCTTTCATCATCAGGCCACCCGCATGGATTCCCGTATGGTCCTTTTCCGGCAAAGGGCATGGGCCATGTGGCAGATCACCAACCGGATCCGCCCGGAACTGCCCCCCGAAGCCGGATGCGTGGAACAACCGCCCCCACCGGATCGGCTTGCCGACTACCTCAACCGGCGGGGTCTTCCACGGGAGGGGGAACAGTTTCAAGCGGCTCTTCCCTGACCGGATCCTCCTTCCGCAGGTCCTCCTCGAAGGGGCCCGGTCCCTCCTTCTCGTTGGGATCCTTCTCCTTGATGGGCTCGATCGGGGGTTCCGGAGGCACCGTTTCCACCACCTCCATCGGCTCATTTTCCGGACGCGCCGCCACCTTGATATTGAAACGGCGCATTTCCCCCTCGCGCAGCACCCGGACATCCACATACTGACCGACCCGCGTGTAGAAAATCGCGTTGCGAAGGTCATCCAGGACGCGGATCGGATAATCGCCGATCTGCAACAGGACATCCCCCTCCATCAAGCCGGCCTCCTCGGCCGGCGTTTCGGCGAAGACCTGGCTGAGCGTCAACCGGCGTCCGTTCTCGATGCTGGTCTCCGTTTCCACCTCGAAACCGATCCACCCGTACGTGACCCTGCCCGAGAAGAGGATGTCGTCCCGGATCCGCAAGGCGGCACGGGCCGGAAGAATGTAACTGGAGCCGACATCCGGCAGGGAACCGACCTGGATCCCGATCAGGCGCCCGGTCAGGTCCAGGTAGGCGGAACCCCCGTCACCAGGGCCGGCCGGAACGTTCGTGCGGATGTAGGTACACGGGAAAAAACGCTCCCCGAAGCGACTCTCAAATCCCGCCACGATGCCGAAATGGGGGCTGGGATCGAACTCCAGGGGCATGCTCAGGCGCAGGAGAAAACTGCCGATCACCGGCAATTCCGCACTGTCCACGAGGTGCAAAAAGGAAAAATCCCCGGGAAGGGTGTGGGTTCGCAGGAAAGCGACGTTGGAGCGGGCGTCCAGACCGAGGATCTCCGCGCTGTAGGCGATGTCATCGTGCTCCACCCAGACCCGCAAGGGGTCGGAAACAATGCTGGCATTGGTCAGGATCAGCCCCTCCCGGCTGATGAAAAAGCCGGATCCGATCACCACCTGGGGAATCTCCTCGGCCTCCCTGGGCGGATAGATCGCCTTGACCCGGACCAGCGCCGATTTGTTCTCCTCGAAAAGGGAGACGATCCGCTCCTCCAATCCACGGAAGTCGGCGTTCGCCTGACCGGATAGGGGAATCGTGAAAAACCCCGCGGCCAAGACAAACAAACCAAGGGGCCGCAATCGATAGGGACACCCGCTCATGCCCGGCTCATTAGAAATTCCTGCCCAGCTGCAGATTCGCGGTCGTTACCTCGTAGTTGCTGGAGCTGAAAGTGTCGCGGACGTATGAAGCCCCCGTCGGAACCGACAACTGGATGGCCGGGGTGTAGAGCACCTTTCGAAAATTCATCACCGGTGGTGGATCGTCCTGGATCGCATCCAGCACGAACTGGCTCGTGGCCAGGGAGGTGACCGGATGCGCCACCGCATTGCCGGCCGCTTCGCGGCTTGTCGCGGAATCCGTCGTTGCCGGTTCCAGCTGTATGGCCGGGGCGGCTTGCACGAACTCCGGGCTCCCCGCCTCGGGCAACTCAAGCCGCGACCAGAGAACGGTCATTCCCACAAGAAGCAAAGCCGGAACACCGAAAACCACGGCCTTCAGGGTCGGATTCCAGACCGATTCCCGGATGGACTGCTGCTCAAAGAGGATATTGAGGCGGCGACGATGAAAATCCGTTTCAAATGAATCCCAGAATTCGTCACCCGGACGCTCGTGCCGCTTCAACTCAAGCAACGCTTCGAGGGTGATTTTCTGATTCTGATTCCTTTTCCCCATTTTACTGCGCTCAATCGATGAAATGCTTTAAATCGGCCTGCAGTTGCTGTTTGGCATAGTGCAGGCGGGAGCGGACGGTTCCGACGGAACAACCGACGATGTCGGCGATTTCCTGATGGCTAAGGCCCTCTATCTCAAATAGTACCACAACTGTCCTATGCTTAGGAGACAGCTTTTGCATCGCTTCGTTCAATTTTTCCTGCAGCTCGTTCAGGAGGGCTCCCTTCTCCGATTTGTGCTTGGCGGCGAGGGTTTCGAGCACCTGGGCATGGCTCCCCTCGTCCTGGATATGCTCGAGGCTGAAGAACCGGCGGAACCGGTTGCGCTTGAGATGACTGAGGGCGGTGTTGACCCCGATCCGGTACAACCAGGTGAAAAAGGCTGATTTGCCCTTGAAGCGGTTGATGGAACTGAAGGCCTTGATGAAGGCTTCCTGGGTCAGGTCGGCGGCGTCCTCCCGGTTGGAGGTGAGGTTGTAAATGACCCCGTACAGGCGCTCGCGGTACTTTCGAACCAGTTCGTCGAAAGCCGCCACATCCCCGTTTTGCACGCGCTCGACAAGGATCCGGTCACTGTCCGTTTTGGACTCCGTGCGGGCTTCCCCTTCGAAAGGAACGGATCCTTCGACTGGTTTGGTTAAGGACATCTGATTGTGAATCGTAAAAATCCCCGCGCTGGTTTCAAGATTTATCTGATTCAACCAGTGGGATCAACGAATGGAAAATTTATTCCATGACTGCTGCAGAAAAGCGGCAAGCCGCTGTAATTGTTCCTGCCGGGCCGCTCCGGGAATATCACGGATCGCTCCGACGGCCTGGTCCAGTTGTCGGGAAAAGGCCTCTTCAACCTGGCCCAGGATACCACGGTCCAGCAGGAGCCGGCGAACGTCGAGCCCCCCGTTGTCCGGTTGCCCCACTTTTCCAACCGCCTTGTCGCGCAAGCCCGGTTCAATGCCCTCGAGCCAGAGAAGAACGGGCAAGGTGAATTTGCCGGTTCCCAGGTCGGTACCGAGGGTCTTGCCGGCCACCGCCTCCTCGGCGAAAATGTCGGCCGCGTCATCATAGATCTGGTAGGCGACGCCAAGGTGGCGGGCAAAACGTCGGGCCGCCTCGAGCGCGGTTGCGGGCAAGCCGCTCAGGTACCCGCCAAGAAAGGCCGAGACCGTGAACAACTCGGCGGTCTTCAATTCAATCATCCGGAAGTACTGCCCGCGTGTGGGCAACGCCGATCCGCGGGAGAAGGTCTGGGCGATTTCACCCGAGCAAACCTGCCGCGTGGCCTTGGAAACCTCCCGGCATACGGTCACATCGGTGAATTGGGAGGCCAGATGCAGGGAATGGGCAAAAAGGGCGTCCCCCAGCAGGACGGCCACATGGGAACCGTGCCGGGAAACGACCGTTTCGGTGCGGTGACGCAGGTCCGCACCGTCCAGGATGTCGTCATGCACCAGCGTGGCAAGATGCACCAGTTCGACAATGGCGGCCGCCTTGACGGTCTCGTCGCGGGCAAAGTCCGTCTCCTCGTCCATGGCCATGGAAAAGACCAGCACCGGGCGCAATTTCTTGCCACTGTGCCCGAAACAATACCGGACCAGCGGCCGGACCTCCGGTTCAAAGGATTCCACTTCCGCGGCAAGAAAGCGTTCCAAGGCGGCAAAACCCGGCTTCAGCGGATTCAGAATGGCCTGGAATCGGTCGCTCCCGGGGACCCGGGCCGCACGTGTCGCCGGTGTTTCCATAACTAAAGGGGGAAGGTAGGATTCCCTGTCCGTAAAAGCAAGCCGACCCTTGCGATTCAAAATGCATTCGGGCTTGAACCAACCGCGTTTTGAACCAGTAAAGGCTGCATGTCCGATTCACCCATTCTCATTCTGATTGTGTTTGCCGGTGCCCTGTATCTTTTGAAGCTCTGGCGGGAGGATCTCCTGGCGGAGCAAACGGGCCACCCCAATCCGCGGGCGCTCCCCGGGGCGGCGCCGGTGCCCGCCATCGCCCTGTGGATTGGCGGGATCGGGGCCGTGCTGCTTGTGCTGCTGGAAACCGCCGGAGAGTTGGCACTCGGGGTCTCAGCGGAGCAGACCGACATCACTTTTCTCTTCCTCTTTGCCATGGTGGGAGCCGGGGTGCTGGAGGAAGTCCTCTTCCGCGGCTACCTGGTGGTCTCGAATAAGGGTCGCAAGCTGCTGATTTCCAGCATCATCGGATTCTCCCTCCTCTTCGCGCTGCTCCATTTCCAGTACTACACGGAAATCCCGGAGGAGGGCGCCTGGTGGGAATTCCAATTCGCGATCGACACCAAGGCGGGCTGGTCCCTGCTGCTGCTTTTCCTGAACTCGCTGTGGTTCTACACCGTGCGTTTCTTCAAATGGAACCCGCGGCATTCCCTGCTCCCCTGTTTTGTGGCTCATGTGGCCAGCAACCTGGGCGTCTTTCTGGTCAAGCTGCTGCAGGGTCACGTGACCGGGCTCTACTGAGCCCGTGCCCGCCTCAGGCCCCGATCTGGAAACGTGCGAAGCGCCGGATCACGATGTTTTCACCGAGTTTGGAAATCTGCTCCTTGAGAAGGTCCTCGATGGTCACGTCCGGGTTCTTCACAAAGGGCTGCTCCAGCAGGACGATCTCCTGATAGACCTTCTCCATTTTCCCGGTGACGATCTTCTCCACGATGTTGGCCGGTTTGCCCTGGACCTGGGAAGCGGCGATTTCCTTCTCCTTCTCGATCAATTCGGCGGGAACCTGCTCGCGGGTGACGCAAGTGGGGCTGGAGGCCGCAATGTGCATCGCAATGTCACGCACAAGCGCCTTGAAGCCGTCCGTCTTGGCCACAAAATCGGTCTCGCAATTGACCTCCACGAGGACCCCGACCTTTCCGCCCATGTGGATGTAGGATTCCACGAGCCCGTCGGAGGCGGTGCGGTCCGCCTTTTTGGCGGCGCTGGCGATCCCCTTCTTGCGGAGGATCTCAATCGCCTTTTCCTCGTCCCCTCCTGCTTCGGAGAGGGCCTTTTTGCAATCCATCAGGCCGGCGCCGGTCTTGGCGCGCAGCTCTGCTACCATTTTTGCACTGATTTCACTCATTGGTCTGAAAAAAAGAAAAGGGTTTGCGCTTACTTGTCCTCCGACTCGAAGTCATCGGAACTGAAAGATTCCGGAACAACATCCCCCTCATCGTCGGAAGGGATCGCCGTCACGGGAACCTGGTTCTCAACCGTCGGGCTCTCGATGACCGGCTTGACGGTCCGGGGCTGGATGGATTCCGGCTGCGCCCGTTGGGACAGGCCGGCCTGGATGGCATCCATCACCGCTTCCACAATGATCCGGATCGACTTGATGGAATCGTCGTTCCCGGGAATCGGATACGCCAGGGTGGAAGGGTCGCTGTTCGTATCCACAAGGGCGACAACCGGGATTTTCAGGCGGTTGGCCTCGGCCACCGCGATCTCCTCGGTCTTGGTGTCCACGACAAAGACCGCACCGGGCATTTTCTCAAGGTCGATGATGCCCTCGAAGTTACGGTTCATCCGCGCCATTTCCCTGCGGATGGCCGAGCTCTCCTTGTTGTGCATCTTGTCGAGGGTCCCGTCCGTCTCCCATTGCATGTACTGCTTGTACTTCTCGATGGAGCGCCGGACCGTGACGAAATTGGTCAGGGTGCCGCCCAGCCAGCGTGTGGTGGCATAGGGCATGTTGCAGGTGACGGCGGCTTCCTTGATCAGGTCCTTGGCCTGGCGTTTGGTCCCCACAAGGAGGATGTCCTTGCCACCGGCCACGGTTTCCTCGATGAACTTGGTGGCCGCCTCGAGGCGGGCATAGGTCTTTTCCAGATCGATCACGCTGATCCCGTGCCGATTGGCGAAGACGAATTTCTTGGACTTTGGATTGAAACGACGCAACTGGTGCCCGAAATGCACCCCCGCGTCCAACAGGTCTTTGACGGTTATGTTCATGATGTGTTTCGTGCGGCATCCCGCCCTTGGACGGGACAAACTGGCTGGCCGCACCGCCAGCTTTCATTCATGCTTGAGGTGAATCCGTTGCCGGCACCGCGCCGGCAAATTGACGGAAAACGAAGGAGCAAAGCGCCTCGGGGAATCAGTGCAAGCGTAAACTTGCACGCGCGCCCAATGAGTCGGGCCTTCAGGGCCGGCAACCTTTGCGCAACCGGCCCTGAAGGGCCGACTCATTGGGTGGCGGTCAGTGCATAGCAAAGCGCCACGGCGGCGGCGTCGGCCTCGTCGAAGGGAAGATTGTCCGGCAATCCGAGCAGTCCGCTGATCTGCCGGGTCACCTGTTCCTTGCTGGCCCTGCCGTAGCCGACCACCGCCTGTTTGATCCGCAGGGGGGAATATTCGTAGACGGGGATCCCGCGGATCGCGGCCTGTCCGATGGCCGCTCCCCGGGCCGCCCCGAGCTTCTGGGCCGTGCGGAAATTCTGCACGTAGATGGTCTCCTCGATCGCCACGACGGCGGGTTTGTATTCCCGGATGAGTTGCTCCACCGCGCTGGCAATGCATCCAAGGCATGCGGGCAACCCCGCTCCCTTGGGCGGCTTCACGGTTTCGCTGAACACGTGCCTTCCGCGCCCCGGGGCATCAAGGGCAATGACCGCGAGGCCTGTCCCACGCAGGCTGGGATCGATCCCAAGGACAACGCCCTTGAAGGTTTTCCGGATTTCGGGAACGGGTGTCGCGGCGGACTTTCCCTTTGTCAGGATCCCATCCTTGATGCGGGAGGCCCACATCGATCTGGCGGATCTGCGTGGCATGTCGAGTTCAGGGGTTATTAAAAGAAGGTGAGTTTGACCCCGGCAAGGACAATAAAGAACCAGACCGCGAAGGTGAAGATCCGCTGGGGAATGTAGCGGACAAGGCGGGGCCCCAGCCATGCGCCCAGCATGGCGATGGGGGCGAGGCTGAGGCTGATCTGCAGGGAGTCCAGGTTGATGATGCCAAGGTGCGCCTGCAGCGGAACCTTGAAAACGTTGACGATAAAGAAGCACCAGGCCCCGGTCCCGATGAAGGCCATCTTGGGCAGCCCGACACTGATGAAGTACAGTTGCCCAACCGGTCCCGCGGCGTTGGCCACCATGGTGGCGAAGCCTCCCACCAGCCCCAGCAGGGCCCGGAACGCGAGGGTGTGGGGCATGCGCCGGGCCAGGTCGGTCCAGCCATACTGGTTGGCCAGCATGCGCCAGGCCTGGATCAGGGTCATTGAGAGGACGATTCCCCCGATCAGGCGCCGCACCACCAGATTGCTCATGGCCCCGAAAAGAAAATAGCCGATCAGGATGCCGCCAAACATCCAGGGCAGCAGGCGGGCCAATTGGGTCCAGTCGGCATGCCGCCGGTAGACGATGATGGCCACGATATCGGCGCTGATCAGCACCGGCAGGAGCAGTCCCACGGAAGCCTTTGCCTCGAAGGCCATGGCAAACAGGATGACGGTGAGGTTGCCAACCCCCACCAGTCCCCCTTTGCCCAGCCCAACCAGGAGGGCCCCGAGGCCGACCAGCATCCAGTCAAGGGGGGTCATTTTTCCACCCCCTTGCCGCCCAAACCCAGGACGCCTCCCTCCATGTGCCAGTGAACCCAGTCGTGAAAGGTGTCTTCCTCCGGGAATTGGGTTCCCGTGGCGATGATCTGGCACCTGGACCCGAGCATCTGCCAGAACCCGCGCCGGCGGCCGGAATCCAGCTCACCGACGATATCGTCGGCCAGGATCACCGGGGGTGTACCGCCGCGCCTGTGATACCAGTCAACCAGGCCCATGCGCAGGGAGAGCACCAGGCCGCGCTGCTGTCCCTCGCTGGCGAACTCCCGCGCCGGATGGTCCTGCAGGCGGATTTCCAGATCGTCCCGGTGCGGGCCCCGGTTGGTCGCGGCCGTTTCAAGGTCCCTCCCCTCCGCGGCCAGAAAGGCCGCCTCGTAGGATTCCCGGTCCGGTGCGTCCAGCGAGGCAAGATAGTCCAGTCGCGGTTCCTCCTTCCCTCCGCTGATACCCGCGTAAGCGGTTTGAAAGTGCGGTTGAAAGATCCCCAGCAGCTTGCGTCGGAGCGTTACGATGGACCATCCCTCGTTGACCAGCATGTCCTCGAAGACCCGCCGTTGGGACGGGCCGGCCCGTTGCTTGAGGAGGGCGTTGCGCGCCTTCAGGGCTTGATGGTAGCAGCTGAGGCTCTCGTAGTAGGCCGGATCCATGAGGACAAACATCATGTCCAGCAGGCGCCTGCGCACGGAGGGCGAACCGCGCAGCAGCTGGATATCCTGCGAGCTGAAGGGGATGGTGGGGAAAAGGCCGAGGATTTCCCCGAGCCTGCGGACCGGATTGCCGTCCAGCAGCACTTGTTTGGACCCGGGCCGCAACTGAATCTCCAGCATGGTATCCCCGAGTTGCTCGTGGTTCAGCTCATAGACAAGCGTGGCCTGCCGCGGCCGGGCCTCCCAATGGATCATTGACGAGACGTCCGCGGCCCGGAACGAGCGCAGGCTGGTGACCAGCCCGAGGGCTTCCAGGAGGTTGGTTTTCCCCTGGCCGTTTCCCCCACGGATAAACTGCGCCCCGTCGGGAAAGGAGGCCGACATGGATCCGAAGTTGCGGAAATTTCGCGCCCTGATCTCCTGAAATCGCATACCCCGGATCCTACAACTCGATGACGCGACCGGGTCCCGTGGGCGGGCCGGCCTCATCCAGCTCATTCCGGATTTGAATGATCGCCTCCGCCAGGGCTTCCCAGTCTTCCGGTTTGGTCTCCCACCCGCCGCTGACACGGAGGGTGCGCATCGCCACCTCCGGCTCGACGCCCATCGCCTGCAGGACCGGTGAGGGGCCCTCCCGGCCGGTGGAACAGGCCGACCCCGAGGAAACCTGGAACCCGTGCCGGTCGAGGCGGCTGATCCAGCGCGCCGCCCGGTGCTTCGGAAGGGCGATGGAAGAGGTGTTCCACATCCGCGCCGCGGACCGTCCATGCACGGTGATTTCCCCCGGCCACCGTGCTTCCAGTTCCCGTTCAAAGGCGTCGCGGCAATCCGCGCCCGGTGGGGGCAACCGGTTTTCCATGCGGTAACGGAGTGCGACCACCATGGAAAGGATTCCCGGCACATTTTCCGTTCCGGCGCGGGATTCCTGCTCCTGGGCACCCCCCGCAAGGACGGTCAATCCCCGCAGCTGCTTCCCGAGAAGGAGGCACCCCACCCCTTTGGGCCCGCCGAACTTGTGGGCGCTGAGCGTTACCCCGGCACAGTCAGCCCACAGGTCCCCGAAATCCCCGGCCGCGGCCTTCCCGAACCACTGGGCGGCATCACAATGAAAGGGAATCCCGCGGGCCCCGCACTGGTCCCGGATTTCCCTGACCGGTTGCAACACGCCGGTCTCGTTGTTCACGGCCATGACACTTACGAGGGCGGGCCGTTCCCGCCGCAGCACAGCATCCAGCGAATCCCGGTCCACCCTCCCCCCGGTATCGACCGGGAGGATGCGCACCCGGACGGCGGTCCAGTACCGGGCCGCCGCCACTTTCACGGAAGGATGCTCCACCGCGGAAATTCCGATTGCCGCATCCCTGCCAGCGCGGAGGGCAAACTCCCGGATCATGGCATTGTTGGCCTCCGTTGCACCGGAGGTGAAAATCACCCGCTCGGGATGAACCCCGGCCATTTCGGCAATCTGCTCCCTCGCCTCCTCCATGGCCACGCGGGCCTGTGCGCCCAGCCGGTATGGGGTCGAGGGATTGGCCCAGAACCGCTCCGCTGCCTCCAGCCAGGCTTCCCGCGCCACGGGCAAAAGGGGGGCTGTCGCGTTCCAGTCGAAGTAAGCCATCAGGGAATCCTCAGCACCTGGCCGGGCTTGAGGGAATTCGGGCTCTCCAGCTGATCCTGGTTCGCTTGGAAAATATCCATCCAGCGGTTTGAGGAACCATATACCCTCGAGCTGATCCGGGTGAGGGTGTCACCCGCCTCCACCGTGTAGGTCCTCGGGGCCTGTTCCCGTGATCCGGTCTCCACCGGACTTTGGATGACAATGGGGGCCAGGTCCCCCGCCGCCGCCGGGCTCTCCCGCCTTTGTGCAAGGGCCTGGCGGGACTGCGACAATTCGCCCGCGATTTCGGCCCTCTGCTTTTGCAACTGCAGGACCTCCTGCTTGAGCCGGTTGTTTTCCTCCTTGAGGGCCTTCACCGTCTCCATGAGGTTGACCCGCTCCACTTCTTCACTGAAGGGCTCCCCGGGAAGGCTTTGCGCGAAATCCTTCTGCGCGGTCAGGATCAGCTCCTTTACGAAATCCGCATACTCCCCCTCGGGATTCAGGGCCAGGTAATTGCGGAAATGGTAAATCGCCGCCAGGGGATCCTTGATGGTGTTCAGGTACAGCAGGCCCGCTTCCAGATGCGATTCGGCCGCGTCCGGACGGGAATCGATCACGGAAAGAAAGGCCTGCAGCGCCTCCTCCTTGCGCCCTTCCCTCAGGAGGCTTTTGCCCCGGCGGTAGGCTCGCTCGTCCGTTTCCCTGGTCATCGGGGAGGCGGGGCTGCAGGCGGCAAAACAGCCCAGCACCAATCCGGCAAGGATTGACAGCACCACCAGCCTGCGAAGGGTTTTAACTTTTCTCCGGGTTTCCATCTGCTATCCAAGAAAGACGGTTCTAGGCGTATTGTTCAATCAAACCAACTCATTATTTTTACCCAATGACACTTTCCACCGACCAAATGCTGGCCAGCGCCCGCAAATGCATCGCCGTTGAGCAATCCGCGCTCGGGGCCACCGCCGACAAACTCGACCATTCCTTTTGTGGGATTCTCCTCCTGATCGAGGAAACCATCCTCAATGGGCGCAAGCTGGTCTTCACCGGAGTCGGGAAAAACGTGCCGATCTGCCTGAAACTTGCCGGCACCTTCAATTCGACGGGGGTCCCCGCCGCTTTCCTCGATCCCAATCAGGCCCTCCACGGGGACCTCGGCCTCTGCCTCCAGGGGGATCTCTGCCTGGTCTTCAGCAACAGCGGGGAAACCGAGGACCTGCTCCGTCTCATTCCCTCCCTGAAACGCCTTGGCTTGACCACCGTGGCCGTGACCGCTGTGCCGGAATCCTCCCTTGCCCGCTTCTGCGACCACGTCCTCCCCTATCATTACGAGCAGGAAGCCTGCCCGCTCAACCTTGCCCCGACCGCCAGCACCACCGCCGCCCTCGCCATCGGCGACGCCCTTGCCATGGTTTACCTCGAGATGCGCGGCTTCTCCAGGGAGGATTTCGCCCGCTACCACCCCGCCGGTTCCCTCGGCAAGGCCCTCCTGCTGACCGTCGATGAAATCATGCGCACCGGCAACCGCTTCGCCAAGGCGCCCGATACGGTCACCATCCAGGACGCCCTCCTTGCCATCACCGAGGCCCGCTGCGGTTCCATCGCCCTCTACGACCCGCAGTCAATGGCCCTCTCCGGGGTCTTCAGCGACGGCGACTTCCGGCGGGCCGCGCTGAAACAATCCGATATCCTTTCCCTGCCCGTCGCTGATTTCATGACCCACGACCCGAAAAAGGTGCGCTCCGGTGTCATGGCCGTCGAGGCCCTGCAGATCTTTGAATCCACCGCCATCGACGATCTCATCGTTGTCGACACCGGAAACCATCCCATCGGCCTGATCGACGGCCAGGATATGCCAAGGCTGCGGATCATCTAGACAATCCAGTTGCCAATTGAGGATTTGTCCTTATCGTCCTCCACATGGCCAAAACAAAAAAGACACCAAAACGAGCCGTAAAAACGAAAACCTCCGTGGTCGACGCCCTGCGGCAGGTTCTTGCCGACAGCTACGCCCTCATGGGACAGGGCCACTTGTGCCACTGGAACGTCGAGGGCCCGAGCTTCTTCGCCCTGCACATGGCGTTTGAGCAGCAGTACACGGAGCTGTTCACCGCCGTGGACGAGATTGCGGAGCGGATACGCGCCCTCGGTTCCTACGCCCCGGGCGGACTCGGAAACCTAGCCAAGCTGGCGGACATGCGGGAATTGGGTGAGAAGACCAGCGCCACCAAGATGGTTCAACACCTGGCCACCCTCCATTCCAAGCTGATCAAGGATGCCATGGCGGCCCGCGACCTCGCCGGCGATGCGGAGGACAAGGAAACCGAGGACCTGATGATCGGGCGGATCGAGGTGCACCAGAAGACCCTCTGGATGCTGGAGAGCTACCTCAAGGGCTGATTTCCTTTCCCGCTTGCGCGAAGGCCCGGCAGGGTTTCCTTTTAGGTTGCCATGCCGGAAACAGCCCCCCTTGAGACCCAGTTGAAACTGCCGGATCTCTGGCAGCAGGCGGCCATTCGCTCCCTGCAGGGAGGCATGGATGTCGTCGTCGCCGCCCCCACCGGGGCCGGAAAGACCTACATCTTTGAATTGCTCATCGAGAACAACTTCGAGGGGAAGGCGGTCTACACGGTGCCGACGCGCGCCCTCGCCAACGACAAACGGCTCGAATGGAAACGCCGCGGGTGGGATGTCGGGCTTGTCACCGGCGACCGGGTGGACAATCCGGAGGCAAGGGTGGTTGTGGCCACCCTGGAAACCCAGAAAGGCCGCCTCCTTCGCGGCCTCGGCCCGGACCTGCTGGTCATCGACGAATACCAGATGCTCGGGGACGAACAGCGGGGCCTGAATTACGAATTGTCCATTGCCAGCGCCCCGTCCGGCACGCAGCTGCTTTTGTTGAGCGGGTCGGTCGGCAATCCGCAGCAGGTCGTTGAATGGCTCCGCAAGCTGGGCCGGAAGGCGGAACTGGTCCGCCACATGGAGCGACCCGTCCCGCTCGAGGAAGTCCACATCGAGGCCCTCCCCAATTTCATACCGGAAAGCGTGCGCGGCTTCTGGCCGCGGGCCATCGCCAAGGTCCTCAAGGCGGGCATGGCCCCGCTGCTGGCCTTCGCCCCGCGCCGCAAGGCGGCCGAGGACCTCGCCTTCGAGATCGCCCGCATGCTGCCGGAGGAGGATCCCCTGGTGCTGACCCCGGAGCAGGAAAAACTGGCCGGCGACCCGCTCAAGCGGCTGCTGCGCGCGCGGGTCGCCTTTCACCATAGCGGTCTGGATTACGGCCAGCGGGCCGGCCTCATCGAGCCGCTGGCGAAGGCCGGCCAACTCAGGGTCGTGGTGGCCACCATGGGCCTGGCCGCCGGGATAAATTTCTCCATGCGCTCGGTCCTCGTGACGGACCGCAAGTACCGTTCGGGCGACCGCATCCACGAGGTGCGCCCGGATGAATTGCTGCAGATGTTCGGCCGGGCCGGCCGACGCGGCATGGACAAGGTCGGCTACATCGCGGTCGCCACCGGAAAGCCGCGCCTGCAGGAGGCAAGGCCCCTGCGGCTGCAGCGCAGCAACCAGATCGACTGGCCCAGCATCATCGGGGTCATGCAGAGCGCCATCGAAAAGAGCGCCGACCCGGGCGAAGCCGCCCGCCGGCTCACGGGCCGGCTCTTCAGTGTGCAGCGAATCCCGTTGGGGTTGGCGCAGTTCAATGCGGATGGACCGGTCGCCCTGCCGGTTGAGCGCCGCATCATCAGCCAGTCCGTCGTTGAGTTCCTCACGCCCGACCAGCAATGGGAACGCAAGAAGGCCCCGCGGGCCGCGCCGTTGGGAACCTGCCTGATCCGCCGCCGCGGCGAATGGCGGGAGGCCCTGTCCGTCCCGGACTGCCTGAAGAGCCTGAAATTCGGCACCATCTGCAGGTTCCACAAGGATGAAGCCCTGCGCTTTGGCCGCCAGGTTCCGGTCGCCCGCTTCGGGGAGAAGGAAGGGGAAGGTGAACTCGTGCTGACCCGCTGGGTCCTTCGCGCCATCAGCGAGGCCCGCCCGGGCGGAAAGCGACGCTGGAAGCGGCTGGGATGGACGCTGGACCGGGTCGAGAAGCAGGTGCTGCCCCTGCTGCCGCAGCTCGCGATGGGGGGCACCTTCCACACCTGGCGCGAACAGAACGGCATGCTGCAGGCCGTCCTCAATTTTGAAACGGCGCTGATTCACGCGCAGATCGATTCGTGCGGGCGCGGACTCATCAATCCGGAGGAGCGGACAGTGACCCATGAGGCCGACCTGCACCTTCCGGAGGCATCGGCCAATGCCGGCAAAACCAGGCCGCAGGGGGCGGCCGATATCTGGTTCTCCCTCGGGCTGATTGACAAGCATGCCGCCCCGACCCGGCGCGGGATCCTCTTCAGTTTCTTCAACTATGGTGAAGGCCTTGCCATCGCGGCCGCCCTCGAGGATGCCTCCTACGAGATCGAGGACCTTGTGAAGGACCTCGCCAACCTGCGCGCGGGCCACCGCTTCGAGGTGCATGAAGCCGCCTCGGGCCGGCTTGGGGCCGCCTGCCGCTCCGCCTTCGGACTCGTCACCTTCCCGGGGTACCTCTCGCGCGGCCTGCCCTCAACCTACGGGGAAGGAGCCGCCGAGATCCTGTTCAATCCAGGAGCGCGAAAATCCCTTTTCAAGGTGGACAATGAACTGCGCATGGGCGACATCGAGCGGGCGCGCCTCGAATGGCGCAGCATGGTGCGACACATCGCCCACGCACCGGACCTGAACTGGGATCGATGGATCGCTCTCCGGGAATCCGCCCGGCGCGAATTGGAGCGGTTCCCGCGCGAATCATCCCTTGACGACCTGCCGCCCCTCACCTCCCGGCAGCAACAGCGGCACAAGAGTTTCCTGCAATTCTAGGGCAGCTGGGTCACGCCCATGAGGTAGCGGTCCACCTCGCGGGCGGCGCCGCGGCCCTCGTTGATGGCCCACACGACGAGGCTCTGCCCGCGACGGCAGTCACCCGCGGCGAAGACGCCCTCGACGCTGGTTGAGAACTTTCCATGCTCCGCCTGGATATTGGTGCGCGCGTCGGTTTCCAGCCCGATCTGCTGGAAGGCGGTTTCCTCCGGCCCGAGGAAGCCCATGGCCAGCGTCACCAACTGCGCGGAAAGGGTGCGGCGGGTTTCTTCCTTTTTTTTCGGAACAAAACGGCCCTGGTCATCCTTGCCCCACTCGATGTCGACAATTTCCAGCCCGGCGAGATTGCCGCCCCCGTCGTCGATGAAGCGCTCGGTCATGACCAGGTACTGGCGCGGATCCGCGCCCTGGAGGGCGGCGGCTTCCTCCTGCCCGTAGTCCATCCGGTAGATCTTGGGCCATTCCGGCCAGGGATTGTCCGGCTGGCGTGTGTCGGGCGGACGGGGAAGGATCTCCAACTGGGTGACACTCTTTGCCCCCTGCCGGATGGAGGTCCCGACACAGTCGGTCCCGGTATCCCCTCCCCCAATGACCACCACTTCCTTGCCGGTGGCATTCAATTCGGGATTGGACCCGTCGAAATGGTGATCCAGTTGATACTTGGTGTTGGCGGTCAGAAAATCCATGGCGAAGTGCACCCCCTTCAGTTCCCGTCCGGGAATGGGAAGATCCCTCGGCTTGGTCGCGCCGGTACAGAAGACAACCGCGTCAAAGTCTTTCCGAAGGTCCTCCGCGCCGAGGTCCTTGCCGATTTCGCAGCCGGTGATGAACTGCACGCCCTCCTCGGCCATGAGGTCCACGCGGCGCTGCACCACCTCCTCCTTGTCGAGCTTCATGTTGGGAATCCCGTACATCAGCAGCCCTCCGATGCGGTCGGCCCGCTCGTAGACGGTCACCTCGTGCCCGGCCTGGTTGAGCTGGTCCGCGCAGGACAGCCCGGCCGGGCCGGAGCCGACAATGGCCACTTTCTTGCCGGTGCGCTTCTCGGGCGGGTTCGCAGTCACCCAGCCTTCCTCCCATCCACGGTCGATGATGGAGCACTCGATGTTCTTGATGGTCACCGGGGGCTCGATCACCCCCAGGACACAGGATCCCTCGCAGGGGGCCGGACAGACGCGTCCCGTGAATTCCGGGAAGTTGTTGGTCTTGTGCAACCGGTCGAGGGCCTCCTTCCAACGCCCCTTGAAGACAAGGTCATTGAATTCCGGGATCAGGTTGTTGATCGGGCATCCACTGGCCATGCCGGAGACCAGATGCCCGGTATGGCAGAAGGGCGTCCCGCAATCCATGCAACGGGCTGCCTGGTTGCGAAGGTGCTCATCCTGGGGATGGACCTTGAACTCCTTCCAGTTCTTGATCCGCTCTTTCGGATCAAGCTCGGAGATCGTCTTGCGTTCGATTTCAAGAAATCCGGTTGGTTTTCCCATAATTCGTCTTTTGCGGTATTCGTTCAGTTGCCGGCGACGCGGGCGAGATCCTTGAGGTTTTCCTCGAAGGCCGCCATGGCCGCATCATCCCCGGAGAGCCCCTGCTCCTCCACTTTCTTGAAGGCGTTCAGCATGCGCTCGTAGTCGCGCGGCAGTACCTTCACAAACCTGGGAAGCAGTTCCTCCCAATTGTCCAGCACCCACCGGCCCCGCTTGGACTGCGTGTACCGCACGTGCCTGGCGATGCGCTTCCTGACCGCTTCAATCTCCTCCTCCTCACATTCGATCAGGCGGTAGAGATTGACCATGTCATGGTTGAGAAGGCTCTGGAAATCCCCGTTCAGATCGAGCACATAGGCCGTCCCGCCGGACATCCCGGCGGCAAAGTTGCGCCCGGTGCCGCCGAGTACAATCACCTCCCCGCCGGTCATGTACTCGCAACCGTGGTCCCCGACGCCCTCGACAACGGCGCGCACGCCGGAATTGCGGACGCAGAAACGCTCACCGGCAATGCCGCTGATGTAGGCCTCGCCGAAGGTTGCGCCGTAAAAGGCCACATTCCCGATCAGGGTCTGCTCCTCCGCCTTGAACTTCGATCCCTTGGGAGGATAAACGATGAGCTTGGATCCGGAAAGCCCCTTCCCCACATAGTCGTTGGCATCCCCTTCCAGTTCGAGGGTCATGCCCCGCGGCGTGAAAGCCCCGAAGGATTGACCGGCGCTTCCGGTGAACTTCAGGTAAACGGTGTCATCCGGAAGGCCCTTGCTGCCGTATTTGCGGGAAATCTCACTGCCCGTGATGGTCCCGACAACCCGGTTCACATTGGTGATGGGCAGCTCCACCTTTACGCGCTCGCCCCGCTCGATGGCGGGCTTGCAGAGGCTCAGCAGATGGGTCACATCCAGGGACTGTTCCAGCCCGTGCTCCTGCGGTTTCTGGCAATAGGTTCCCACCTCCTCGGTGATGTCCGGCTTGTGGAAAATGCTCGTCAGGTCGATCCCCTTCGCCTTCCAGTGATCGATCGCCTCCATGGTGTCGAGGACCTCGACATGCCCGACCATCTCGTTGATGCTCCGGAACCCGAGCTCGGCCATGATTTCGCGCAGTTCCATGGCGATGAAGCGCATGAAATTGACCACGTGCTCCGGCTTGCCGGTGAAGTTCTTCCGCAGGCGCGGGTCCTGGGTGGCCACGCCTACCGGGCAGGTGTTCTTCTGGCAGACGCGCATCATGAGACAGCCCATGGTGACCAGCGGGGCCGTCGCAAACCCGTATTCCTCGGCCCCAAGCAGGGTGGCGATGGCCACGTCGCGGCCGGTCTTCAACTGCCCGTCCGTCTCGAGGACGACCCGGCTGCGCAGGTCATTGAGAAGGAGGATCTGGTTGGTCTCGGCCAGCCCGAGCTCCCACGGTGCCCCCGCATTGTAAATGGAAGAGGCCGGGGAGGCCCCGGTGCCCCCGTCGTGTCCGGAGATGAGGATGACGTCGGCATGCCCCTTGGCCACGCCGGCGGCAATGGTCCCGACCCCCACTTCCGCCACCAGCTTCACATTGACGCGGGCGTTGCGATTGGCGTTCTTGAGGTCGTGGATCAGTTCGGCGAGGTCCTCGATGGAATAAATGTCGTGGTGCGGGGGCGGTGAGACAAGCCCCACTCCCGGGGTGGAATGCCGCACCTTGGCCACCCATGGATACACCTTGGATCCCGGCAATTCGCCGCCTTCCCCGGGCTTGGCCCCCTGGGCGATCTTGATCTGGATCTCGTCGGAATTGACGAGGTATTCTCCCGTCACCCCGAAACGGCCCGAGGCCACCTGTTTGATCGCGGAACGCTTGCTGTCCCCGTTGGGCAGCGGGACAAAGCGGATCGGATCCTCCCCGCCCTCGCCGGTGTTGGATTTGCCCCCGATGCGGTTCATGGCGATGGCCAGGGTCTCGTGCGCCTCCTGGGAAATGGAACCGTAGGACATGGCCCCCGTCTTGAAGCGCTTCATGATCGTCTCAATCGGTTCCACCTCCTCAATCGGGATGCTCTTGCGCTTGTTCCGGAAACGCATCATCCCGCGGAGCGTGCAGAAACTCTCGTCGTGGTCATTGACCAGTTTGGAGTACTCCTTGAAGGTCGCATAATCGCCGGTGCGCACGGCCTTCTGCAGAAGATGGATCGTCTTTGGGTTGAAGAGATGGTACTCCCCGTCGCGGCGCCACTGGTACATCCCGCCTGGATCCAGCGCTTTTTCAGCGTCCTGGTTGTGACGGTCCGGAAAGGCTTTCCGGTGCCGGCGGAGGGCCTCCTCGGCGATTTCGTTGATCCCGGCGCCCTCGACCCGCCCCGCCGTGCCGGTGAAGTACCGGTTCACCGTCGTTGTGCTCAGGCCGATGGCCTCGAAAATCTGCGCCCCCCGGTAGGAGGCCACGGTCGAGATGCCCATCTTGGCCATGGTCTTGACCACGCCCTTGGTGGAGCCCTTCAGGTAGTTGTAGACCGCCGTCTTGTGGTCCATTCCCAGCATTTCCTCCGCGATCATCTGGTACAGGCTCTCGAAGGCCATGTAGGGATTGATGGCGTCGGCCCCGTAGCCCAGCAACACCGAGAAATGGTGCACCTCGCGCGCTTCGCCAGTCTCCAGGATGATGGAAACGCGGGTACGGGTCCCGGACCGGACCAGGTGATGGTGCAAGCCGCCCATGGCCAGAAGCGTGGGGATGGCCGCCTTCCTTGCCGTGATGTTGCGGTCGCTCAGGATGAGGATGTTGACCCCCTGGTTGATCGCGGCATCCGCCTTCTTGAAAAGCTGTTCCAGGGAAGCTTCCAGGCCCTCCCCTCCGCGGTCCACGGGAAAGACGATGTCCAGAATCGCCGATTGGAATCCATCCATTTCGATCTCCTTGAGCTGCGCAAGGGTCGTGTTGTCGATCAGGGGGCTTTCCAGCCGGATCATCCGGCAACTGTTGGGCGTCGGCTTGAGCAGATTGCCTTCCGAGCCGATAAAGGTCTCGGTGGCCGTGACCAGTTCCTCGCGAATGCAGTCCAGCGCCGGATTGGTCACCTGGGCGAAAATCTGCTTGAAGTATTCATAGAGCAGCTTGGGCTTGTTGGACAGCACCGCCAGCGGGGTGTCGTTCCCCATCGAGGCGATGGGCTGCACGGCCTTCTCGGCCGTCGGGCCAAGGATAAAACGCAGGTCCTCGTAGGTGTAGCCAAAGGCGATCTGGCGCTCCTTGATCCGCATCAAGTCGACATCCGGAACATTCTTCGGGGCTGGCAGGTTCTTGCGGGTAAGCCGGCGCTCATCCAGCCACTCCTGATAGGGCTGGGCGGAGTAGACCCGCCTCTTCACCTCCTCGTCGGGAATGATGCGGCCTTCGTTCATGTCGACAAGGAACATGCGCCCGGGCTGCAGGCGGCCTTTCTCGATCACGGTCAGCGGATCCAGGTCGGGCAGAACCCCGACTTCCGAAGCCATGATGACCAGGTCGTCCTCGGTCACGTAGTACCGGCTGGGGCGCAGGCCGTTGCGGTCCAGCACGGCCCCGATCTGGTAGCCGTCGGAAAAGGTGATCGAGGCGGGGCCATCCCACGGCTCCATGAGGCATGCATGGAATTCGTAAAAAGCCCGCTTCTCGGGAGCCATGTGTTCATGGCGTTCCCAAGGCTCCGGGATCATCATCATGACCGCGTGGGCCAGGTCGTAGCCGCTCAGGTGCAGGAATTCCAGCACATTGTCGAAGCGCGCCGAGTCGGAGCCGTCCTCGTTGATCACCGGGCACAGCTTCTTGATATCCTCCCCGAACAGGTCCGTCTCACAAAGCGCCTCGCGGGCCTTCATGAAGTTCTCGTTCCCCATCACGGTGTTGATTTCCCCGTTGTGGGCGATGAAGCGGTTCGGATGCGCGCGGGGCCAACTGGGGAAGGTGTTGGTCGAAAATCGCGTGTGCATCAGGGCCAGCGCCGTCTCGAAGTCCGGATCGTGGAAATCCGGAAAATACTCGGACAATTGGCAGGGCGTGAGCATGCCCTTGTAGATCATCGTCCGGGCGGAAAGCCCCGTGACGTAAAAATACTCGCTCCCCGGAAAGACCTTCTTGGTGGTCCGGTGCACGTCATAGAACTGGGAGGGCACCTCGTTGAAGCGGATCGCGTTGCCCACCCGTTTGCGGATCACGTAGAGCTTGCGCTCGAAATCCATCGCACGGGTGATATCCGCGGAACGCTCGATGAAAACCTGCTTGATGGCGGGCTCATACTGCCCGGAAGTCTTGCCCAGAATCTCGCTTTTCACGGGCACTGTGCGCCACCCGAGAAACTTCTGCCCCTCCTCGCGGATCACGTGCTCGAAAAGCTGCATCGTCGCCTCGCGCTCGCTCGCGTTCGGAGAAAGAAAAACCAGCCCGGCTCCGTATTGCCCCTCGGGTGGAAGGTCGATCCCCTTCTCCGCCATGACCTTGCGCAGGAACTTGTCCGGCATCTGAATGAAGATCCCGGCCCCGTCGCCGGTGTCCGGATCCGATCCACTGGCCCCGCGATGGATCATCTGGGTGTTCATGGTCAGGGTCTTCTGAATGATTTCATGCGAGCGCTTCCCCTTCAGGTGGGCGATGAAGCCCACGCCACAGGAGTCCTTCTCCCGGGAAGGGTCCCAAAGGCCCTGGGCCGCGGGCCAGCCAAGTGGATTCTTCTTCAATTCAGGCATATGCAGATTCTCTGATGTGTTTGAACGCACAAAGTTCCCATCTGTGGAAAAAAGGGCCTTCTTCCACAGATTCGTTCAGTATGCGCTAGCTGTTTTGTGATTCGAACGACAAAATGCAAGGGTCCATACGGAAAAACTTTCCAATGCCGCCAAAATTCCGGCATTTTTATCCGCAGCACAGGGCATGCCAGCAAGAAAATTCCAATCCGATCCTCCGAATCTGTACGGCAAGTACCGTCCCTCCAGGGGCGAATGGCTGGAACTGGAGGGGGACGACCGAGAGGATTCACTGGAAACGGCCTATGCGGAGGGATTCCTGCCGTATTCCGGCAATCCCGGGGATTGCCGGCACCTGTTTTACCGGGCCCGGAGCGTGCGGGTGCGCGTGGACGCCTTTTCCATGGATAAAAAGCGTCGCTATGCCCGGCGCCTCTGGCAGGGATTCGGGCAGCAGCGCACGGAATTGACAAAATCGGTATTCCTCAAACGCCACGGCCCGGGCGTTGCCGGTTTGGCCCGGGAATGGATGCGGAGCCGCTTCGGGAAGCCGTACCTGGATCCGGCACGCATGGACTATATTCTGGGCAGGCCTTTCCTGAAGCAAATCCTTGCCTGGACCCTGGGGGAGGAGCTCATCGCTTATGCCCTGATCGTTCCGAGCCGGCAGGGAGCCCATTACTGGTTTGTTTTTTACAAGAACAACGATCCGTCGAGCCTGCCGTCCGGGGAGGGATACCTGATCGATTTCCTGCACTGGTGCAAGGAGCGGAACCTGCGCTATGCCTACCTGGGGACGGCCTACGGGGAGGCCAGCCGGTACAAGACCCGCGGCCTCGAGGGCGTGGAGTTCTGGGACGGGGAACAGTGGAATTCCGACCGGATGCAATTGAGGCGCCTCCGGCAGCAGGATGAAACGCAATCCCAACCCTGACCCGACCCCGTGCTTGCGCGATTCCGGAAAACCCCTACTCCTGACCCTGTGGCTTCGTCCGCCCAGTTGAGCAATCTGGAAATCCGCGCCCGCCGCTACCGGCGGCCCTTCACCCGTCCCCTGCGGACCGCCTTGGGGGAATGGCGGGTGCGGGAAGGGATCGTTTTGCGTGTGGCGGATCCGGAAACCAACCGCGTCGGGTTTGGCGAAATCGCCCCGTTGCCCGACAACCAGGACTCCCGGCTTCCCTCCACCGATGTGGTTGCTTCCCGTTCTTTTCTTTCATCGCCCGCGGATCCCTGCGTTTCCTTTGCGATTTCCTCGGCCCTGGCCCGGTTGGAGGAAGCGGAAATATCCCCGTCCCCGGTCCGGACCGCGGCCCTGCTGGGCCTTGGCCCGGGAACGGCATCGGAAATATCCTCCCGACGCGCCGAGGGCCACCGGACCTTCAAACTCAAGGTCGGCCTTGCCGACCCGGAATCGGAGTGGGGTTTCCTGCAGGCTGTCACCGGTTCCCTGAAAGCTGGCGAACAGCTCCGCCTGGACCCCAACCGTTCATGGGACCCGGCCGCCTGGGAATTCTGGAAGCCCCGGCTGGGGGAAATGGATGGTTGGATTGAGTTTGTCGAGGAGCCCTTTGCCGGCCCGGAAGCACGGGAACGCATGATCGCGGAAGGGGCAATCGCTCCGGTACCACTCGCCCTGGATGAATCCCTCGTCGCCGGAAGCCTGGAATTCTGGCTGAAACACGCCTGGCCGGGATACTTCGTCGTCAAACCCTCCCTGACGGGGAATCCCGCGAACTGGCTGGATCCCCTGGGGAATCGCGCGAACCGGGTCGTGCTCTCCTCGGCCTTCGAGACGGGAATCGGAATAAGCGCGGTTCTCCGGCTTGCCCAAGCCTTCCCGGGAACCGATCACGGGCTGGGAACGCAATCGTATTTCGAGGACAACTGGGGCGTTCCCCGGAGCGGTGCGGTGATTACCGCCCTTTCAACAAAACAGGAGGAGCAACTGTGGAATCGCCTGCCCGCCGATTGATCGACGCCATGGAGCGCGGGGAGACATGCACCCTCGTTGATCCGTCATGGCCGGAATCGTGGAAAAGGAAACTGGCCTCCGTGGCATCCGCCCACATGGGAAAGCCTCCGGCCGTCCTGGTTCCGACAAGCGGCACAACCGGCCTTCCGAAATACTGTATCCATACTTTGGATACTTTACGGTCGGCGGCGAAGGGATACGCCGGGCGCTTCGGAAGGCGGGGAATCATCCATGCCGTGAACGTGCTCCCGCACCACCACGTGGGCGGGTTGATGCCGTATTTCCGCTGCCTGGAGTGCGGGGGAGAAGTGTGCGATGCAGCCGGTTACCGACGGCCTGAAAGCCTTTTGGCCGCGCCTTTCCCGCTCGGGCAAGCCAGCATATCGCTCGTCCCCACGCAGTTGCTCCGCATGCTGCAGGATCCACAATCAGTGAGGGTGTTGCGCTCATTCGGCCTGATCCTCGTCGGTGGCGCGGCCTGCCCGACCGCCCTGCTGGAAACGGCCCGGCAACACGGTCTGCGCCTATGCCCGTGTTACGGCTCCACCGAGACAGCGGCCATGATCAGCGCCCTCGATCCGGAAGACTTCCTTGATGGATGCACGGGTGTCGGCACCTCCCTTCCCCACGCGCGAATCCAAATCGGTGATGAACAGCGCATCCGGGTGTTCTCCGCCTCGATCGCCCTCGCCTGCCTTCCCGAACAGGAAAACTTTTCCCGTGAGCCGTTTCTCACAGGGGATCTCGGCACAATCGATGAAAACGGTCGGCTCCACATCCTGGGCCGGGCCGACCGCGTCATCAACACGGGCGGCGAAAAGGTGCATCCGGAACAGGTCGAGGCCGCGGCCATGTCCACCGGCCGGCTGCTCGGGGCCCGGTGCCTCGGGGTACCGGACCCCGACTGGGGGCAGCGCGTGGAAATCGAGGTGATCCCGGAAGCGGGGGTCAGATTCGATGCGGATCTGCTCTTAAAGGAATTGAAAGAAAGGCTCCCGTCCTATGCGATACCCAAAGCCGTTCAGGTGCTGACTGCGCCGCCCGATTTCGATTTTCCCAAAACCAAAAGATGACCAATTACGAACGATTCCTGCATCTCCTCGAGGGTGAAACCCCGGACCGCTTGCCCATGATCCACGTCTGGGGATATCATCCGGGGCATATCCGGCAATGGATCGACGCAAACGGCCTGCCGGGGAATTTTCCGGAGGACTTTCTCGCGTACCAGCGGGCCCACGGGCATGCCCTGGGCACCAACGTGGAAGGCTGGTTCAGCCGGCTGCCGAAGGGGGAAGGCAAGGCAGGAATCACCTCCCGCTACACGCAGGGAGGCATCCGGGCCGGCTGCAGCCTGCGGAAGTTTGAAAAGCTCGGGAACCCGGCCGAACTGGAAAGGGAAATAAACGAAACTGTGTCGTTAAATCGCCGATACGGACTGGGGACACGAGCCTGCGTGACCAATTGCTTCCACGCCCTCTCCGGCGCACTCGGGCTGGAGTATTTCTCCTACGCCCTGTATGACGACCGCGACTGGCTGGAGGAGGCCATGGACCAGGCCGAACGGTACAACCGCCGCGGCATCAAGGTCATGATCCGCAACGGTGTCGACATGATCACCGTCGACGGGGACATCGCCTACAAGACCGGTCCCATGATCTCGCCGGAGACACTCCGTGAGATCTGGTTTGACCGGACGAAGGAAACGGTCCGTCTCATCAGGGAGGCCGGCCTGAAGGTCATGTACCACACCGACGGCAAGGTGGACAGCATCCTCCCCATGCTGATCGAGATGGGCGTCGATTGTTTCCACGGTTGCGAGAAGCAGGCCAACGACCTCGGCGGGTTGAAGGCGAAATTCGGCCGGGACATCACCCTGATCGGCAACTTCGACCACGCGGAAATGACCTTCGGCACGCCCGAACTGATCGCCGCCACGACCCGCCAGATGCTCGCCACCGGCACCCCCGGCGGGCGCTACGTCCCGGACATCAACACCATCGTCCCGGCCGAGTGCGCCGTGGAGAACTTCGCCGCGTTCGTGGACACCATTCGGGCGTTCAACGCTGCGTGAGCGAACAACCCGAAGGTTCTCAGGGCGTCTCTTCCACACGCAGGCGCAGGAAGGCCTTCTCCGATTCAAGCGGGGAGGACACCTCGGCTTCCACGGATTCGAGGCCTCCACCCAAATCGACCGGCTCGAACACTTCCATGCCGCTTCCGCTCAAATCCCAGGTTTGCAGGTCGTTTGAGAGGTCGACATGATACTGGAGCGTATCCGGTGCCGGACGGGGACGCTGGAAACGGAGTCGCAGGTAATGCGCGCCGGAGCGCTCATTAATCATCACGGAATACCCCGGTGTGGGATCCGCCAGAAGTGGATCCAGTCCGAGGGCCCATTCCCAGAAATTGGTCCGGCCATCCCCTTCCGGATCCGAAGACCTGGATATCACAACGGGGTCGCGCATGCCGGGGAACTGCTGCTGCCGCCAGGCGGCGTAGGGGTCCATGACCAACCCGGTCAATTCGATGGCGTTGCCGTTGCGGGAAACGGCCCCGCCGCGCAGGCCGGATTCGCCGTAGTCAAGGATCCATGTAAGACCCGCTTCATTGGCGAGGAGCCCCGTGTCGTCCAACAGGATTTGAAACACATCGGTCTCCACCGGGGGGGTGCCTTGGATTTCAAGTTCAAGGACTATCGTGCCGTTGGCCGGCAATGTGAGACCCGCCCCACCGGTTACATGGAGATGGGTGCCCCCGCCCGATCCGACCAAAAGCTTTAGTTTAGCTCCATCCTCGAGAACCGCTCCCGCAGGGAGGACCATTTCGCTTGTTCCGTCACCGGGGATGAGGCTCGCGCCGGACTGGACGGTCACCAGGCCATTCACGGAGGAAATTGCGGCCAGCGTTGCGCCGTCCCGGACCTCGATATCCCCGGATCCGGTCTTGTCGCTTTCAAAGCGCAGGGTGCCCTCTTCGACGATGGTCCGCTTCCCATAGTCCGCCATCCCCGCAAAGGCCTGCGAGCCGTGGCCCTTCTTGACAAGGGTGGTCCCAACACCCGTCATGTCCCCTTCGAAGACAAGATCGCGGTTCGCCATGACGTCGAGGGTCAAGGTGTAGTCATGCTCGAGGTCCGCGTAGGCTCGCCCGTCACCGAGAAGGCCGCCGATCTTGTAGCTGGATCGCATCTTGAGCCAGGTCCGGTTGCCCGAAGGATCTGTATCGACCAGGTCCACTACACAGGGAATGTCGAGTCCGTTGCCCAACTCGATCTTCATGATCTGGCCGCCGTAGGGCAGAAGGCGCAGGGTTCCCGGGAAGCGGGAAAGGTCCCAAGCCTTGAAGTCGACAATGTTCGGCTTGCCGGTTAGGGTCAGGACGCGGTCTGCGCCTCCGATGACATCGGCAATGAGGGTCTTGTCCGTCAAATCCCATGTCTGGTCGCACAACAGCGTTATCGGGATCTCGATGACGGTGCTCTTTCCGAGCTTGAGACCGCCGTCACCGAGCTGAAGGGATCCGCTTCCGGCCAGCGTGCCCTTCAGGTTCAGCAGGCGCTGTGCCGAGACGGCCTCGTTGACGGTGATGACCTCGATTTCACCCTGGTTGGTGAAGTCAGCGACATGGAGATCGGGGTGGCTGGTCCATGTTGTGCCGGCGCCGGTCCAGTTGGCGTCTGTTGTATTCCAGATTCCACTACCCGAACCGTTGGTCCAGACGAATGTGGCAAGGGCGTCGGATCCGGTCGGCGTCGCGCTGACGGGCCCGGCCCATGCCGACTCGCCCATCCAGTTCTCCGCGCGAAGCCGGTAATGACACGACGTTCCGCTGCTCAGGCCGCTGTCGCGATAAGAAACCGCATCGGCGGACAAGTTGGCCAGCAGGGTCCAGTTCGTACCATCGTTGGATCGCTCCAGCCGGTAACGCTGCTCCCCGATGACATCCGACCAGGACACCTCGATCGCGCGCGGCGAAAGTGCGGTTGCCTCGAGATGGGTTGGTTCTTCCGGGGGATAGTAATAATCGATTTCGACCTGCAAGGGCGGGGAAAACCCCGTCAGCGGGTTGGCGGTCGGCTCGCCGTCGTCGGTGGCGGCCGCCGTCAAACCGGCCATCCCGAGGAAGCCCGGGTTCCAGTAAAGATACCATGTGTTGCCACTTTGGATACCGCTTCCGATGGAGGCCCCGTTGGCGAGGAACTCCACGCCGGTGACAAGGCTGTTGTCGAAGGCGTCCACGGCAAGGAGGACCGGCTCACCCGCAAGAAGATGGCTTTCATCCGGTGGATTTGTCCACAGCACATTGGGGGCGACGTTCCCCGTCACGATAAGGAGGGTGCGGGTTTCGCTCTGCGAGGTGATCAGGGTATTGTCGGTGGCCACCGCATACCAGTTGTAGGTACCGGTGGAGGGCGGTGTCCAGGTGGCCTCGTAGGGGGCCGCTGTGTCCGTTCCGATGAGCAGGTCGTCCAGGTAGAAGTCCACCTTGGTGATGTACCCCGGTGCGTTGTCGCTGGCGCTTGCCTGCAGGGTGACGGCAAGGTCGAGCCCGCCGACGTACCCGTTGGGCGGGGAAACAAGGGAGATCGACGGGGCATCCTCAAGGCGCACGGTGGCGGTGCCGGAGGCGGTGCTGCCACCGCTGTCGTCGATGGCGATGGCCTGAACGGTGTAAATGGTACCCTCCGGCCCGGTGGGGGTCCATGTGTATGCGTAAGGCGCATCCGTGTCGGCGACAACCAGGATGCCGTTGGCGTAGAATTCAACCCGGGTAACCGTGCCATCGGCATCGCCGGCCGTGGCGGCAAGGTCAACGCTGCCGCCAGGGGCGAAGCTGACCGTGCCGACAGGAGCGGTCAGGGCGCAACTAGGCGGAATGTTGGCGCTTGTGATGAAGGAAAGCCTGCCGAAAAGGGCTGTCTCATCGGAGGGAACAGCCGCCCCCCAGGCCGGAACCTTGTTTACCGGAACCGGATTTCCTTCGGCGACACCGCTGCTGGCCAAATGGCGGCCCACCACAAGGGCGCCGTCGCTGACCGGAAACACACCCTTCAGCTCGGTGTTGTTGGCGCCCTCGGGCTGCTCGCCGGGCGCCGGGTAGGTCCATGCGCCGGTGAGGGCGCTCGAGTAAACAAGCGTTGCCAGATCCGCCTCGTATACCCGGGCGAAGGCGTTCCATGGAGCAATTCCCTCGTCAAGGGTCGGCGTGATTTTGGGCAGTTTCTGGTGGGCATTGAAGGTGGTGACCATGCGCGGGCCAACACCGACCACGTGAACGCGGCCATGATCGTCCACGCGCACACTTCCCGGTTCCGCCTTGGTGGTGGTCAGGTTCGGCCATCCGGCGTTGTGGCTGGGCCAGTTGTCATGGATCGGCTCGGGATAGGGAGCCTGTGTCAGGGTCGTGTCCCGGAAGTAGCCGCTGAGCCACGACGCGTAACGGGCCGTGCCGTCATCCGCTTTCAACTTCGCGATCCAGGACAGATGAATGTTGCCCTCGGTACCGGTAAAACTGTTCTGGAATCCGTTGCCGCCCGGATTGGCGGCGATGGCGTTGCCGCTCCACAGGTTGGATATGTTGTTGCCGTGCGCCCGCGCGTTCACAACGAGCTGGGTGAAGGCACCGCTGTAGTCGATCGCCAGCCCGTCGACGTACTGGTCCGGCGAGGAGGTGCGCGTCTCGCCGGGATCGACCTGCCCGTCGGCATTTGTATCGACAACCTCATGGTACAGGCGGCTCCACCACTTGAGAGCTCCGTCGGCCGTGTAGGCGATGACGGCCGGCTCGAAGTCGGGCTGCTCGATGCCCGCGCCGCTGTCCCAGAATTTGCTCTGGACGTTGAAGCCGATGTAGAAGTCGTTGCTCCGGCGGTCGACAGCGATGCCGCCGACGCGCCACTTGCCGGCGCTTTTGTAGCCGGTGTATCCATATTCAATGACTCCCGATGTCCCGCCGTCCCTGTCCTGCACCGGATAGAACAGGTCGTAGGGCCAGGTGCCCCGTTTGATGGAACCGTTGCCATCAGGAAGGATGGCGAGGCGTTCCGCCTCCGTCCATGAGCGCAGGTCGGCCGGGAAGCTGACCGCGCTGACGGTTGCCGCCGGCAGGTCCGCCCCCACCCCGGCCTGGCGGTTGGCGTCGTCGTAGGGCGGCGTACTGAAGTGCGATCCGCGCAGGGCGTCCAGCTTCATGTAATTCCCGGAGGCATCGAGGGCGAAGACCCGCAGCGCGTCGCCGGGCTCGTCGACAAAGACAACCCGCCCGTCACCGCCGACATCCCATGTCTGCAAGCCCGTATTGTCACCATAGACCGACGACATCGTGGCGGTCTTCACCCATGAGAAGCCGGTGGGAATGCCGCTGACAAAGTTGTTGTTCAGCCTGGCGATGAAGTAGGCCCCGTCGGTGGAATTGTTGCACTGGCCGGAAACATAAAGAGCCCCGGTTGCTTCGCCGGGCTTGCTGGTCGACTTGATCCAGCGGAAGTTCGAAACCTGGCCGGCGGGCAGGTGATGGATGCCCAACACACTTTGCAGGTCGGCTGCGAGATGCATCAGGAAGGCCGTTTGTCCGGTGTTCCCGTATGGAAGGCCGGTGGCGCTCCACTGGGTCTTGGTGGCGCTGCTCCAGTTGAGATCGCTGGCCGTGCCGGCGAGGAGGACGGTGCCGTCGGACAGCTCCATGGCATCCAGCAAACGCTGCTGTCCGGTTGCCCCGGCGTAGGTGACCAGCGATCCGTCGGGACCACCATCCGCCACGACAGTTACCGTTATCGGGTCGGACTCGGTCTGCGTGCCCACCTGGTCGGTGGCCACGGCGGTGATGGCATAACTGCGGTAAAAGCGCGGTGTCCATGCGAAACTCCACACCCCACCGATGAAATTGGCATCGCCCAGCTTCGCCCCTTCCGACCAGAGACTGACCGAGAGAATGCCATCCGCATCACTTGCGGAGGCCTCAAGGTTGAGCGGCACGTCAATCGTGGCGACGGATCCGTCAGCCGGAGCCGTGATTGAAACAACGGGCGCGTCAACATTCAGGACCAACGGATCTGAAACGGTGCTGCTGCCCATGTTGTCCCAGGCTTCGGCGGTAAAGGTGTACGTTCCCTCGGGCAGGCCACCGACACTGTAGTTCCAGGTTCCGCCGCTCAGCTGGCCATTGCCAATGAAGACGCCGTCCCGGAAGACCCGGATAATGGCGACGGTGCCGTCCGGATCCGCCGCCGATCCGGTCACCGCCACCGCTCCCGGCACACTGTTGTCGCGCGTGATGGAAACAACCGGGTCGGCATTGCCAGCGGTGCCGCCGCTGGAGGTCACTTTACAGTGCCGCACCGGGGATTCCGTGACAAACCCTGCCGAGTCGGTCACCCTCAGCACGAGGGCATGTTGGCCGATGGCCGGCGTCCATGGCAGCGACCAGTTGCCGCCGGCAAGGGACGGCTCTCCGAGAAGGGTCGCTCCCGCGTAAACTTCCAGCGTGACAATGCCCTCGGGATCACTGACGGTGCCGCTGATACTGGTGGCAAGGCCGGCCTGCAGGTTCGCAAAGGGCGCCGGGGAAGTGAACGTAATTGTCGCATCCGCATTGTTGACCGGATCGCCCACGTCATCCAGCAGGGTGAAATCGATGTCGTCGAAATAGACGGCATGGCTGTCGGTGCCGCGCTCGTTGCCGAGGCCGACCTCGCCGCGCGTTCCAATGTAATTGTGGGTGGCGTCGATGATCTCGGTGCCGTTCACTTGCACCTTCATGTTCTTGCCCACACGATCCAGCTGGATCGTGTTCCATCCGTCATTCGGAATGCCCGCGTAATCCGAATCGGCCGCATCGGGGTATCCGGGATCGGTGGTCAGGTGCATGTTGTAGGTAAATCCGATCTCCGGCCGGTAGCCGCTGTTGCCGGAATACCAGATGCGGGTTCCCTTGCCCGCGCTGCTCCAGCTGTTCGGTTTCTCCACGCTGTTGATCACCTGCGCGTCAAACACCACCGGACCGGCATCGGCCTGTCCCCAGAAGGCGAAATAGCGGGGCGGCAGGCTCATCGGCTCGTCGATCTTCGCCTTGTAGGTCAGGCGGAAGTTCGGGTAGTCGCGGTTGTTGGATCCAATCAGGGCGCTCAGCGCGGCACCGTAATCGTAGTTCTGCATCTCCCTCACATGCAGACGCAGGTCGCCGTCCTCGGCCCAGACCGTCCAGCGGCTGGTTCCGTTCAGGGGAGCCTTCTGGGAGTAATTCGCCGCGTCGCCCCAGACGGGAACATCACTGAAAATGAGGCTGGCCCGGATGCCCAGTTCGGAAGAGGCGGTGCTGTCGCCGGCGTCGTCGTACGCAACCGCCCAGACGGTGTGGGTGCCGACCGGCAGGTCCGTCCATGTATACGTCCACGTTCCCTCCACGACATTCAAGGCGGCGTTCCCCAGTTTTTGCGGCGAATCGTAGCGGTTGCCATACCAGATTTCAACCCGGTTGAGCTGCCCCTCCGCGTCCGAGGCGAGCCCCGCAAGGGTAAGCGTCTGCCCGGCGAACAGCTGGGAGCTGCTGCCCGGGCTGGTCAGGGAAACTTCGGGCGGGACACTGTTGGTCAGGCGAACGTTCCGGCTGACGGTTTTGGTATCCCCGGCGTTGTCGGTGGCGGTGACCGTGATGACATGGTCACCCAGCGTGAGCCCGGACAGGGTGAAGGATCCCCAGTTCACGCTGGCGGAGGCGTAGGACTGGGTGTGCTGAAGGACATCATCGAGATAAACATCAATGCGAACAACCTGGCCGTCGTCGCTGGCCGTGCCGGAAACGGATATATCCTGCGGGGCGGGATGGAAGGCCGCGCCTTCGGCCGGATCGGTGATTTCGACCGATGGCGGATTCCAGTAGGGGGAGACGACGGTGTTGTCGGAGGCGTTCAGGGTGAAACTCGCCGCGCCGGCCGTGACCGTGAAGCCGCTGGCCGGATCGCCGGTTGCGGAAATCACCGGCACGGGATCACCGGCCGGCACAATGACCATCGCCACCAGCGCGTGGCCGTCGCTGCCCGCCGCGAAATCGACCCACTTGTTGTTTGAATAGGAGCCGCCTTTGTAGGAATAGTCGTTGCCGCGGGCAATCTCCCCGGTGCGCGCCGTCGCCCCGGCCGGGTACAGGATCTTGCCGACCAGCTTGTGCCCCTCGGGGGAGGTCAGCGTGAACTGACCCGGCATGCTCACGTCGACCGCGTTGCCGTAAAAGGTGTTGAGCCGCCACCATGCGCTGTTGTCGTCCGCGGTGTCGTAGGTGATGACCATCGCGGGCGCCCCGCTGTTGCCGGAATAATCGACCACCAGCCGCCGCGTGTGGTTTTCGCAGCCGGTGTCCGAGGTGTCCTGGCGCATGACAACATAGCCGTCGCCGGTGTTGGAGCGCAGAAATGTATCGACGACTTCATTACCAAAGGGGACGACCCCGAGCGTTCCGGTGCCCATGCTGGCCGGGTCGTAGGGCATGAAGGACGATTGGGCGGGGATGCTCCAGACCCGCCCGCTGCCAACCGCCCATGGCACGCCGAGGCCGATCATCCGCAGCGAAAGCGCGTCCGGACCGCCGTGCCCGCCATAAGCGGACCGAAGGTTGACGGTGGTCTGCGTCACGAAATCGGTGGAAGCGGTGGCAAAGCCGCTTCCCTGGTTGGAAAAATCGGCATCCTGGTGGCCGCTGCGGAACATGTAGGCGCCGTAGCTCGGATCGGCGTAGACGCGTCCCCAGACGGTGTCGGGGTTTTCCTCCGGAATCGCCGAATCCTCCGGATAATACAGGATGGAATAAATGCCGTTGCCGGAGGCGCTGTCCCACAGCCGGTCACCCATGGCGCCTGCCAACCGGTTGTACAGCCACTTGATGCCGGCCCGGTAGTCAAAGTCGGCAATGGCGTCCCCGGGATCGTCATTGTAGGCGAAGGCGAAGGCCAGGGCGCCGGTCCCCTCGCCTTCCCAGATGTTGTGGTCGTCATCGAAATCGGGACGGATGCCAAGGCCGGTTCCGGTTGCGGGATCGCCAAGCCGCGAGGTGCGTTCAACAGGCAGGGCCCCCTGCCAGGTCGACCAGAGGGCAAAGCGCATGTTGGGATGCTCGTCGACGAGGTCGCGCCCGGTGGCGCGCTCCAAGGCGATGGCAAAAGGATAGGTGTACCAGCCGGGAAACTGCGCATAGGCCACGCCTTCCGGATTCCAGCCCATGCCCAGCGGGCTGTCGCCAAGGTTGTAACTCAGGTGGGTTTTCAGGTTGTTGATGGCGATATTCAGGTTGGTCTCGATGCCGGCCTCGTCGCAGACAAGGTAACCCAGGCCGGCCCCGGCGTAACGGCAGGCCCACCAGTTGTTGGCGTAGGCCTCGTTGCCCGGCCAGCCGCTGCCGCCGGAGGCGATGCAGGAATCGGCGTTGTTCCTCAGGGCTTGCGAGATCGCATCCCGCAACGGCAGGCCGACGTACTTTGAAGGAACGGTGATCGTCCGCCCGGTGTAACTGGTGTACCACTTGCCGGTGGAATCCGTCCCAGCCCCGTTCCCGGGAATCTGCACAGTCACACCGTTCACCGTAAAGCCCTTGGGGGCCAGCGTCGCCGGCACCGTGTAATTCGCCCAGAAATCCGAGTTGTAACAGAAATCGTACAGCATCATCACCGCCACGATGTCGATCGGGCGCCGTAATCCGAAAACGCTGCTGTTCTCCCAGCGGTCGGTGTTGCTGATGTAATCGAGCGCCCGGTAGGCGGCCATTTCCGCCCATTCCTCGTCCCCCGTCAGCAGGTAGGTCGCGGCAAAATTTCCCCCGCGCTGCGGATAGTCCACCGACAGTACATTCTGCCGGATCTGCGCGGCCATCGAGGCATAGGGCTCAGCCGCCACTTTCGCCTGCAAGGCCGGCACCTCCGCCGCATCGAAAAACATGCGCGGATGCGTCTGCGCGGACATGTCACTGGCGCAAGCAAGAGCCGGTAGAATCAACAAAACAGGGCGCAAGGCGGGAATCATGGGGGGATTGAATTGGGATTACCGAATCAGGAAAAAAGTTCCCTCAGTTTACCGTAAAAACCCCGCCAATGGTGCGCCAATTATGGACATTCGCAGGCCGTTCATGGACGCAGCCCGTCACCTCCACGTAAAAGTGGCCACCCCGGTGCGCCTGTGCCTGTGTGTGCCAGTGTTCAGCCGCCGATCGAAGGTACGCCCCTCAGCGGCTCCTGCGCCGCACGATCCCGGTCGCCACCAGACAGGCCAGACCGACCAGCAACGCAATCGTCGAGGGTTCAGGAATGGGATTGGCAAGGTTCGCGCCGGTTGCGTCGAGATAGATGTCGTCGAAGTCGACGGTGCCG
>JBNGDP010000013.1:0-13431 GCA_049975345.1 Oceanipulchritudo sp.
TGGCTCCGTGAGAGATTATTGAGAACTTAGGCGGATTCATTTTGATTTGGTATTAGAGGCAGTTTATCAAGAAAGTCTCGAGCATGAATTATCATTGAGAGGAATTCCTTACCTGACCCAACATCCCATCAAACTCACCTACAAAGGACATGCACTCCGGCAATCTTACATACCGGACTTTATATGCTATGAGAAACTCATTCTCGAAATAAAAGCCCATAAACACTTGTTGGATGAACACAGGGCACAACTCATCAACTACCTGAAAGCAACAAGTTATACCTTGGGAATTCTTATTAATTTCGGAAGCCCGGAGCGATTGAAATTCGAACGTCTTGCCAACTCACCTGAATATTCGTGCTATTCGCGATATTCGTAGTTAAAAAACACCGGCGCCTAAAGTTTCCAGTTCACCCTTGCCTCGGCACAGCGGGACCCCGTAGCCTTTCTTAATGCAAGTTACAACCGACCATGTCGTCTCCATGCATTACAAGCTGACCTCTCCGGAGGGGGAAGTGCTCGATTCCAGCGAGGGAAAAGAGCCCCTCGCCTACCTGCATGGCCACGGAAACATCATTCCCGGACTGGAGAAGCAGCTCGAGGGGAAATCCGCAGGTGACAAGCTGGTGGCCGAAGTCGCGGCCGCCGAAGCCTACGGTGAGCACAATCCGGCCCTGGTCGTCGAGGCGGCCCGGTCCCAGTTTCCCGAAGGCGTCGAATTGCAGGAAGGGATGCGTTTCCAGGCACAGACCCCGCAGGGAAACCGTATCGCCGAGATCAAGAAGGTCGAGGGGGACAAGGTCACCGTCGACACCAACCATCCGCTCGCCGGGGTTGACCTGAAATTTGACGTAAAGATTACCGATGTGCGCCCCGCCTCCCCGGAGGAAATCGATCATGGGCACGTGCACACGGGCCAGGGAGGCGATTAAGGGCGACCCTCGGCCCGGTCAACATTACGGGTAGAGCACTTTCAGCCGGATAAACCGGGGATTGGCAGGATCCATCGGCAGATTGTCCCGAACAATCAGGCTGATGTCCGTTTCACTGATGACGGTTGAGTGGGCCGCGCCGCTATCCCAGTTCACGATGTCTCCGGACACTTCCACGACATAATCGATCCCGAGCGCATTTGGATTCTTGTTGATGGATATGCGCAGGTGGTCGAGCCCGCCAACCTGTTCGGTATCAATCACCGGGAGGATCTGCGGATCGGCAACCATCGGATTACCCCCGAGGGCGAATTCAGTGAGATTGACGATACCGTCTCCCTCCGGATCGGAGAGCAGGTCGATGATGGTGGGATCGGTTTCACCCGGCCAGTTTACCCCCTGCCAGGCGATATAGTCAAAGGGCAGGATCGTTATCGTCGCCTCTGCGGTGAGCGCACCCGCTGTGGCGGAGATGGTGTGCGTGCCGGCTGCCTCTGCGGTAAAGAGACCGGTCCCGGAATCAATGGTTCCGCCCGAGCCGGCGGCCCATGCGGGAATCACGCTGAGGGGATTCCCGTCCGCATCAAAGGCATCGGCCTCGTAGCCAACCTGCTCACCCGGATAGACCACGATCTCGAAAGGAGTGACCACCATGGCCCCCCCGCCGGAGGTAGATCCCGTGAAATTCACACTCTCGGAGGCGGTAAAGCCGTTGGCATCCGTGACGATGACCTCGAAGGCGTAGCCGCCCTCCTTCGCCAGGGAAGCAGTCGTGCTGGCTGCCGTTTCCGAATCATTTTCGGAATAGCTGACGGGACCAGGCGCCGTGGTGGCCGCCCAACGGTAGCTCAGGGGCCCCGTTCCGGTCGCCGTTGCCGATAAGGTGACATCGGTCGGTATTTCCGCGGATCCGGGCGTCACCGAAATGTCCGTTATGGAAACAGCGGTCCCGTTGGCGGAGAAATCGACACCGCTGGTCGTGGGCGTGACGGTCAAGGAAGCCGGACTGAAGGTAAATCCGGAAAGCGAGGGAGTGATTGTCGTCGACGCGGCGGCGAGGTTCTCAAAGCGGTACCGTCCCTCGGAATCCGTGGTCGCCGTGGCGGTATTTCCGCCGCCGGCTGTCAGGGCCACCCCGCGCAAGGCCTGCCCGTTGAAGAGGACGCGGCCGCTGATGGACCCGCTATCCCCACCTTCCGTGCCGGAGAAGTCCATCCCGCTCAGGTTCTGGTCGATCAAAAGCGGATTGCCGAAGGACGGGGTAAGCGCGTATCCCGGCAGGGTTGCGTGCACGCCATAGATCCCGGCAGGCACGGTAATTGTGTAATCCCAGCCGACCTTGTTGACCCGCGTGTAATTGTCGGCTTGCACTCCATTCAGAAGGAAGACGGTGGGGATTGTATCCTGGGGCCCTGCGGGAACTCCGGTAACCGTTCCTGTTACCGTATAAAAAAGCTCCGCAAAATCCTGCCCGGAGACATCGGCCCCGTTGATGGAGACATTGCGGCTGGCCGGGCTGAGGGCCCGGGCCGGGCTGAATGCCACAACCGTGTAGCTGCCATTGACCAATCCGGTGATCGAATAGCTGCCATTGGAATCCGTACTGGCCCGGAGGCCTCCGGCCTCGACCGGAATCCCCGCTATGCCGACCCCGTTGGAACTCACCTGACCGGAGATGGAGTAGGTCGTGCTGCTTCCCCCGCCAAGAGGTTCGTTGGCATAGAAGTCTTTCCCGTACTGGTTGCCTGCAGCCGTGGAAACGGGGTTTGTGAACTGGGCGGTGAAGGTCAACCCGTCCTTCATGCAGGAGACGGTGTGGCTGGCGGCCGGCAGGCCGCTGAGGATGTAGCGCCCGTCGGTGTCCGTCCAGGTCTGGTAGGTCGTACCGATATTGACCCGCGCCCCGGCCACCGGATAACCGCCATGGATCACACGGCCGCGTATTTCAAGGACGCTGGAAGGCGTCCCCACGGTTACCGGGAGCATGGCGATGGACTGCCCGCCCCTTCGGTCGGAAACGACCACCCGCACCAGCCGGACGCCGGCCGTGGACCAGCTCTTCGCCGCGGTTGAATTGTTCAAGGCGGAGGGAACCACCGAAAGGTCCCCGAAATCCCACCAGAAGCTCAGGGCATCCCCGTCGGGATCGGTCGCCGACGCGGTGAAGGTGACCGTCTCCCCTGTAATGGGAGATTCATTACTCGCCCTCAGGCTGACTTCCGGCGGCTGATTGCCCTCAAAGGTGCCCAGGCGGACATCGACCTCGATCCACTCGTTGCCGTTGGCGGGATCCGCGTCATCATCCCCGTAGGCGATCGGCGTGAAATGGATCCCGGCCGGATCGCTGTAGGTGAGCCCCGTGGGCAGCATCGCATCCTCCTTGTCGGTGTTGTCGATGGTCCAGTATCCGCCGGGGGGACTGTCGACATTGTAGTAGGTGGTGGAATTGCGCGTGTAGGGAGTCATGTCCAACTGGATGGCCCCGTTGTTTCCATAGCTGGGCTTCTGCCAGTCGACCTCAACACCGTACGGGGCGTGGGTTGCCGGCGTTCCGGAGTTGAAGGCGCGGCGATAGCTCAACCAGTAGCGCCGCTTGAGGCTGTCGCTGGTCGTGATGTAGTCGGTGGAGGGCACATTGATCTGCACGGCCCGGGTGTTGGGTGCGGCCGGATGGTCCTGGCGGTATAACCGCACCACCGTTCCGGTGACAGGGGTGCTGGAAAGCACCTGCAGCCCGTCGGCGGCGGTCAACCAGTCCAGGCGAACCTTTTCGGAGACGGTGAAGTGGGGTTTGCCCGGATCGTTGAAATTACTCTCATACTGGGCGCTCATGAGGCTGAAACGGTGCCCGTACTCCAGCCACTCGTTATCATTCAGGTCGTTCACGTACCCGCCCGGGCGCGAGTCCATCCCCACTGGGGAGGTGGAATCGGTGCGCCAGTAATTCGCGTGCCACAGGCCCAGGTTGTGTCCGAGCTCGTGCCCGGCGGTCCGCAAGGTCGTGTAATCGGAACGAAGGTGCAGTCCCGGCGCACCGACGTATCCGCGGCCGGCATAGGGGAATGCGTTGCCGTAGTTGCTGGTCACGACAATGTAGAAGTCGTAATTCGCGTAATTCCACAGGGGATCCGCCGCGAGGGCGGCATTGCGCGCGTCCGACATCAGGGTGGCGAAGGCGTTGGGATAGGCGCTGGAGCTGGACGGCAGGGCCACCACGTCGGTGATGGTTGTCGTGGCGGAAGGGATTTTCTGGTAGGAGGCATTCTGCCAGAAATCCTCCACGACATCCATGCGCTGTTGGGCCAGAGCCACCGTGATCGGTTCAAAGTCAACCGCCTCTTCAGGAAAGCGGGCGCGGATGTAGAGAATCGTCTTGGCCCCCTCCGTGTAGGTGGAATCGAGAACGGGGGAATCAGGGACCGGAACCATTGATTCCCCGACCGGCTCCCCCGGCAAAGGTTCGCCGGCCTGGGCGGATAGGTAGACCGTGCCCGGTTGCGGTCCGGGACGCGATTCCTCGGATTCGAGGGCCACCTCCCAAGCCTTCACGGCAGCCTCATCTTCCAGAAGCTGGTAGGCTCCCGCCATCTCCACCGGAATGCCGGGACCTTCCAGACCGCGGTCGGCCGCCTCTCCCGGGCTGAGCACCCGGATGGAGCGGTCCGCCATCGCCATGAGATGGTCCACCGCGATCCCCCAGGCACTCAACCGGTTCTTACTGATTCCGTCCAACCGCCTGCCAAAGGTGTGCACTTCATACGTTGCTCCATCCAGGAGATAGCTTCGCTCAATGTGGGATCCACAATCCTCCCCGTGGGCGGCATGTTCCCCGGGAACCGGGCAGGCGATGCTGACGAGATACTGTCCATCCGTGGCAACCGGCTTTTCCAACAAGGCCAAGACCGTGGAAGGGAGCCCTTTCCGGTCCGCGTAGGAGACCGCCCGGGCGAGGGCCTCACGGGGATCCGAGATGATCCATTCCCTCATTGCTTCCCGCCGCGCACGGGCGCGCAGGAGCAATTCCGCCTCCATCCCCTCCCGCTGCTTGCCGGAGGCCTCCCGGTACCGACCCAAAAGCTCCTCAAAGGCCCGGAATGCATCCTCCGACACGGACGTCGGCGCTTCTGTCCATTCCCCTTCGGATACGGCATCCAAGGGGCCGTTTGCCACACCGTGTTCCGCCAATTCAGCGCGTGAAGTCCCTTCCGAATGATTCGCTTTCCGGCCATTCACCACGTACAGCAACGAGCCGGTCAAGCCAAGGAACAGGACAGCAATCAGTAACCACTTGGACCTAAGCATGTTGGGAAATTTGTAAAAGCCAACTCCATGAGTCAACGCAAATCATCCAGGATTCTGAACCGCAGAAGGTTCGGTCCCACCGCACAGATCGTCCATCAGCACGAACAGGAATTGCTTGATCCCCCCACCCACTTAGTCTTTAGACCTAAGACCTACGACCTACGACTTCTATCCGGTGGGATGGCAGAGTGGCCGATCGCGGCGGTCTTGAAAACCGCTGGGCCGGAAACGGTCCCGGGGGTTCGAATCCCTCTCCCACCGCCACTCGACAAGCTCGTGGCAACCAAAAGATGAGACCCCCTCACATCTCGGAAACCTCCACATGGAGGTATTCGCCGGGGCCGCCGGCCAACGGGGCGGGCCGGCTGAAGGTGGAGTAATGCCAGCCCGGATGGAGGGACGGAAGACCGGCCTGAATGGCCGCTTCCTCGGGTCCGATGAGTTCACCGACATCGAGTGAGAAATCACTCAGGTCATGGGTGGCCCGGATCGTGTACACGACACGGTCGGTGATCTGTTGCAAAACCACTTCTCCTCCGGGAGGATCACTGAGACTATAGGTGAGCCCGTCGCGGACCGGGAAGGTCAGGGTCCAGACCTCCTCCCCGCCATAGGTTGCCATCTTGCCGACGATTTTCCCGCCTGAATCTCCGGAGGCGGGATGTCCGTCGAGGGCGAATTCGCCCCAGTTATCGATGCCGTCCCCGTCGGGATCGGCGGTCTTGGTCTTGTCGGCCGGATCGGTCAGTTCGGGAAAGGAGTCGATCCAGTTCTCAAACGGGCTGGCCGCGACCACCTTGAGACTCACCCCGGTGGAAGAGTACAAGACATCCCATTCAAGCCCGGGTCCTGGATCAGCTGCGGTGAAATCGACCGCATCAAATTCACCCGTACGCCCGCCGCTTGTGACGATGATGGGGAAGGTGTCGCCGAGGACTGGGCTGAAGCCGCCAGTCAGGGAGACTTCCAGCGTTCCGGCGAGCAGGCCCGTGCCGGACAGGATCATCCGGTCGTAGTCCTGGTTGAGTTGTGTGCCCTGAATCTGCATCCGGAGGGTTCCCCCGGCGCTTTGCTGGAAATTGGTCCCGTGCAACTGCCCCGGGGCAGCGTCAATTTCAAGAAGGCCATTGTTTTCGAGAAGCCCATTTATGATGGTTTCGTCCTCGACGGTAAGGAGATTTGCGGTTGCGTTCCGCAGTATTCCGCAGGTTACATCCGCACCGTACTCAATGAGGGCTTCGCCCCCCGCGAGCAGCACTGTGCCGGATACGTCAACAATGCCCAGGCTGCTGAAGGTGACAGGAGCGGTTAAGTCAATGTCATCATTGCCGGTAAGCCGGGCCTCCAGAACAAAACGGGAACTCCCGCCCAGGGTCGTCTTGCCCGAGGAAAAGGGGCTGGTCAGAAGATCCTCACCGGTTTTTTTCCAACTGGCTGGACCATTGACGATCAGAGCGGCCCCATCCCCCATCAATCGAAGCTCCTCGGCCATAGCGCCGCCCGGCCCGATGGAATCCACGTTCATCGTCACCGTTACACCTTCCAGGATCGTGTGGATATTGTGCTCGAAGGAATCCGAAGTGAACTGGATGGAGGAAACATCAAGCGTGGTGGCGGCCTGGAAAACGGAATTACCGCCCATCTCAAGCAATCCCTCACCCGAGAACGTGCCACCATTGAAATAGCACGTGCCTTCCAGGGTGAGTTGGGATCCTGCAACAAGGTCCACAGCCGCCTGGGGATCCCAGGTCGAAGAGGCGTCGAATTGAAGGATTGCTCCGGCATGGACAATTACCGGTTTCTGTACGTCGACACTATTTCCCCTGACTACGGAAGTAAAGGCACTGGTTCGGGCTTCCAGGCTGCCGGCACCGTCCAGCGACCAATCCGAATCAACCGTCCGGACGTCCAATCTTCCCCCATCAAGAAACACCGGACCGGAAAGGCCTTCGTCCGCACCGGGACCCAGATCGAGAAACAGCAGGGCGTCGTCCCCGATGGTGATGATGTTGGTGGAGGTATCGGCCCCGTCGGCATTGAAATCGGCATCACGGATGGTGGCCTGGACCCCGGGATTCAGGGTAATCGATGCATACTCCCCGTTCATCTGAAAGTCGACCCCCGTATCGACGGTCGAAACCGCATCGAAGATGACCCGTCCGTGGTTAACGATTGCTCCACCCTGTCCATCGTAAACCGCCGAGAACTGCAGGGAATCATACTGGTCGGGAAGGGTTATGGTTCCCCCTGTTTGGGTAAAGGCCGCGCCCGCGATTGTAGCCGCAGGACCGGCCGTGCCGGCTATCACGCCGTGCGTGTTCGCTTCAATGGTTCCGCCATCCAGCGTCCATGGATTGCTCATGTCGAGGGTGGAGCCGCTGTAGAAGGTCATTTCACCGCTGAAGCCTTCAATGCCGTGCGCCTCCCCGTTGATATCCAGCGTGTCGTTCCGTCCGATGAATACCGAACTGCCGGTCTGGTCGATGTTGATGCGCCCATCGGAATCATTGACAGTGATCGTCAATGTTCCGGAATCCGTTCCCAGGAGGTCAAAGGTGGTTGCCCGCAACTCCCCATAACTTATCATCACGACCGTGTTGGGGGAGTTGATAATATCCTCGTTCCGGATCGTCCCGTAGCCGGATACCTTGGCCGTTCCCCCAATGTAGAGCACCGCCTCCCCTCCACCTTCGGTCATCATGATTTCCCCACCGGTGAGGAATACCTGCGAGCTATCATCCACGACGATGTCGTCCGTGTTCAAAATAGAACCTTGCGGGATTCTGAGGGTGGTGCCGCTGCCGCCCATAACCATGGCGCCAATGTCGACGGTCAGGTCGTTGCCATTCAGGTCCAGGTCGATCCCCCCGGACATCGTGAGCGCCTGCACGGCCTCGCTGGCGTTGGCGAGGTCGACCGTGTCGGCCGTGTTGAAGACGGCCTCGTCATCCGCATCCGGCTCGTCGGCGGGGCTCCATTTCAGCGCGGAGGCATCCCAGGGGGAATCCCCCCCGATCCAGGTGCGCGTCGCGGCGAAGGCCTGGCCGGCCGGAAAAACGGCGAGGCAGACAAGTATTCCCAAGGCAAATATCCGTTCACTCAGACTGGAATGGCAGTATATGTTTTTCATTACCAAGATCAGGTTTGGAAAGGGTAGTGATTGGCGCCTGCGCGAAAGCAATTTAGGCGCGTCCTTGCTCACATCTCGGAAACCTCCACATAGAGGTATTCGCCGGGATTGCCGGCCACAGGGGCGGGCCGGCTGTAGGTCCGGTATTCCCAGCCGGAATGGAGGGCCGGCAAACCGGCCTGGATGGCGGCGGCATCGGACCCAATCACCTCACCGACATCGGGGGTGAAATCAACCAGGTCATGGGAGGCGCGGATGGTGTAGATGATCCCATCGTCGATCTGGCGGAGAACGAGTTCGCCACCGGGAGGATCGGCCGGGTCATAGGTCAAGGGCACCCGGGCTGGGAAGGTCAGGGTCCAGACCTCGGCCCCGCCGGAGAGGCCCATTTTGCCGACGATTTTCCCTTCGGAGGCGCCGGAGGCGGGATGCCCGTCGAGGGCGAACTCGCCCCAGTTATCGATGCCGTCCCCGTCCGGATCGGCGGTCTTCATCTTGTCCGCCGGATCGGTCAGTTCCGGGAAGGAGTCGATCCAGTCATCGTAGGCACTGGCGTTGACGATTATAAGTTTCACGCCGGTTGAGAGGTAATGGACCTCCCAGACCAGCCCGGAGCCAAGCCCCGCCCCTGAAAAATCTTCCACATCGAATTTGTCGCTGACGCCACCCGGCGCGCTGATAATGAAGAAGGAATCACCGAGGGAAGGGGTGAAGCCACCGGCCAGGGAGACCTCCAAGGTCCCCGCAAGCTGGCAGGAACCGGACAGAAGGATGCGGTTGTAGTCAAAGATGTCGGTACCCTCGATCTGCATCCGGAGGGTTCCCCCCGCACCTTGATTGAATGCACCGGCCTTGGCCTGTGCGGGCTGCAGGGTGTTGTCAAAAACGAGAAGTCCGTTGTTTTCGAGCGAACCGGGGATATTCACCCCATTGTAAAGGGTGAGCTGGCTGCCACTGGGGTTCCGTAAGGTCCCTGTTCCAAAGAAATCAACTGATCCATTGATAATCGTGTTATCACAAGCCAGTTCCAGTGCACCGTTCAAGGTAACCTCCCCCATCCAGAGGGTGGCCGTGCCCGGAATCTCGATGCTGCCGCCTCCCACATTCACCTCGATCGTCCCGAAGAAACCCGTCGATTCGGTGCTGCGGAAAGTTCCCCCATAAAACCGCAGCGTCGAGGCGGACTGAAAACGCAGCTCAAATCCATTGGCGAACACCTCGTATCCGGAATTGATGCGCACGGTCCCGTCAAAGGGGAATAATGAGGAATTGTTCAAAACCAGATCCCCGGAATCGGCGTAGAGCAGGCCAACCCTCGGGTCCTCATTCCCGTCCAGATCATTGTTGGCATTCTCCAGGGTCAGGGTGCCCCCACCGGCCCGGATCTGGTGATTGTTGATGATCCGGTTCTGTACCGTTCCATTGCCCCGCAGATTCTGCTCGAAGGGTGCCATTGTATCGGAGACGGTGATCTCCGCTCCCTGGATGCGACCGCCGTTGAAGAGGGTGATTCCGTTGTCGGTCAGAGCGGAATCAAAAGGAAGGGCCAGGTCAAGGATGGCACTGGCTCCGTCCGTTCGCAGGGTGCCGATGTCCAGGATTTCGCCATTCACATCGAGGAGACCACCATTGGCCGTCAACTCGGACAAGTTGTCGAAATCAAGGTCCGTATTGATGACACCATATCCCTTGAGCCCGGCCAGATCATCCGCGCCGAGAAGGCCGGGCCCGTCGATCAAACCGCCGTTGAGGGTGTTGAGCTGGTCCAGCAAATTCCCCGCCGAGAGGCGGAACGGTTGTCCGGCGGTGCCGATGTAAAGCGACCCGTTGATGTCAAGGCGGGCGTCGGTGCGCACATCGCCGGTGACATGGATACCGCCATTGATCGTGATATCCTCACCGGCGAGAAGCGTCGCCGCGACATTGTCGTTGACCAGGTAAAGACCGGTGCCGGAATTGAGGGTCCATGCAGTGTCCCCGGGAAGATTGATGGTCAGCAATCCGAGTTTCCCCGCATCCAGATGATTGACCTCCAGCCGGTCCGCGACCGCCTTGGGCTGGCCGAAGCTGAATTGCGACAGGTTGAGGACCGCGGGCGCATTGACATAAACATAGTTGCCCCCGGGATCCGTGGATTCCCCGTCAAGGTCAAACACGCCCCCCGGCATGTCGACCACCAGGGCCTCGTTGATATTGACGGTGCTGTTGAAGATCAGGCTTCCATACCCGGTGAATTCGGCGTCCGAGCTACCGTCATCCAACCCGTCGGTTTCAAAGTCGGTGATGGTGTTGAAGACGAGCTTCGCGCCGGCAGCGATGTAGACATCGGCATCGGAATTGAAGTCGACCGAATTGAAAAAGCGGGAAATGCCGTTGCCGCCGACATCCAGGTTGGCATCCAGGGTGCCCGTGTCATTGCCAATCTCGATGGCTTGCCCGCCCCAGGCGGCTTCGCTGCCGGTGGTGTTGTTCATGTTCAGGGTGCCGTCCATGACAAAATGCGGTTCACCGGTCATGATCCCCATGGATCCGCTGTTCAGGGTGATGATACTGTCAAAGGCCTGCGTGGTGGTGTTGTCGTAGTCATCAACATCCACGACCAGATTGGCATCGTTATCGACAATCCAGTTACCCCGGTCGAAATCGAGAACGTCCACCGTTATGTTGCTATCGTTCTGCACGGTGTTGGTTGTGGCCGGATAAAAGGATCCGTCCCCTGTGATGGTGCCCCCGTCAAAAGTGGAGGCTCCCGTCACATCCAGGATGGCGCCGGCGCTGATCGTTGCGGTGCTTCCGGAGCCGAAGACCACCGGGGCGCTGATGTCCGTGTCGCCAAGGACGCTCAATGTGTCCGCCAGCTCGAGGCGGGACGTCCCGCCGATCGTTGCCGTGCCCGCACCGACCGTGTTGGTCGTCATGGCGGCGGCCATGGTCCATGCGGTCGGGCCATTGATCGTCAGGCCGCCATCGTTCCCGTTAATATTGATCATTGCGTCGACAATATCGTCCCCATTGATCGAGGGTGAATCAATCGTCAGGACCGCCCCTTCCTCAATCGTATGGGTAAAGCCACTGGTCCCCCAATTCAGGGTATGGGTGGAAATGCTGGTGTTTGCCTGCACGAGGGAGCTTTTCGAAATGCGGAGGGTTCCATCGCCGGTGAAGTTGCCTCCATTGAAAACCGTCTGATTGGTTCCATCGAGACTGAGCAGGGAAGTGCTCGCAACACTGGCACTGCCATTCACTTCCCAGGTGACCGGGCAGGTGAAGAGAAGGGCCGATCCCGCATTGACGGTGACGGGATTGTCGACGAGAACACGGTCGCCGGCGATGATGGAGGTGCCGGTACCGGTACCGGTCGTGAGGCTGCCCACTCCATCCATGGACCACTCGTTCTCCAGCAGGACCTCCACATTCATGGATCCCCCGTTCAGGTTGATTTTGCCGGAAAGACCCGTGTCGGCGGAAGAGCTCAGGTTCAAGTCGAGCAGCCCGTCCTCTTCGACGGTGATGACATTCGTCGTGAGCCCGTTTCCGTCGACATTGAAGTCCTGGTCGTTGATATAGACATCAACATTCGGATTCACCATGATCGAGGCGTAACTGCCGTTCATCTGGAAGTCGCAGGCATTGAAGACGGTCGCCTCCGCGTCAAAAATGACCAGGCCGGAATTCGCGATGGTGCCGCCGTAGGCACCGAATTGTGCGGAAATTCGCAGGGCGTCATACTGGTCGGCCAGGTTGATGGTCCCCCCATTCTGGGTAAAGTGAACACCGGCAATGGTCGCCGGATCCCCCGCGGTGCCGGCGACCACCCCGTTCGTGTTCACTTCAAGGGTACCGGTATCCATCTCCCATGGGTTGCTCATGTCGAGGGTGGCGCCGTCGTAAAAGGTCATCACCCGACTGAAGGGATCGCTGCTTCCATGGGCCTCCCCGTTGATGTCGAGGGTGTCGTTGCGCCCGATGAATACGGAAGCGCTGCCCTGGTCGAGGTCGACCCGCCCGGCGGGATCGGAAACGGTGATCGTCAGGGTACCGGCCGCCGTCCCCAAAGTGTCGAAGGTGGTTGCCCATATTTCGCCTGAATTGCTCAGCACGGTGGTACCGGACACGGTTATGGCATCCTGGTTCCCGATCGTCCCGTAGCCCTTGAGCATGGTGGTCGAACCGATCGTAAGGACAGCGTCCCCGCTGGCCTGCGCCATGATGATCTCGCCTCCGGAAAGACTCAGCAGGGAATCGTCACTCAGGGTGATGTCATCCGCATCGAGGGTGGAACCCGTCGGGATGGCAAGGCTCGTGCCGCTGTTCTGCAGGCTGGTCAATCCGCCGTCCACAGTCAGGTTGTTGCCGTTCAGATACAAATCGACCCCGCCCGACAGGGTAAGGGCCATCACCGCCTCGTCGGCGTTGGCCAGGTTGACCGAATTCGACGTGTTGAAAACCGCCTCGTCATCCGAATCCGGCTCGTCGTTCGGTGACCAGTTGAAGATGATCGTGTTCCAGTTTCCATCCCCGCCGATCCAGGTGCGCGTCGCGGCGAAGGCCCGGGATGCCGGAAAGACGGCAAGGACAACAAGCATCCCCCGGATTACGAAACGACAATTCAGATAGGGATAACAGGCTCTGTTTTTCATGGCTATAATCAATGGGGTTCGTTTAGTGAATGGAGAGCTTTGCTGCGGATACCTTTTACCCGCTAATCAGCGATTCCCGTTTAATAACAGCCAATGTCCTTTTGGTCCAGTATTTTCCCTCAAAAAGAGAATGATCCTCAATGGATGGAGGATGGCTACCCCTCGCCTACCCGAAAAAGCTGGCCAGGGCGCTGAGGATGCCGGCCAGCGACTCCCCGGCGACGAGGCCCGCTGCGATGACGATAAGGTATCTGGCGCTCCACCGCGGGCGGATCCTTTCCGCGGCAACGCGTGCCATGGCCCCGAGAAAGAGGGCGAGGCTGATGAACGGGGGGATAATGAAGGCAAAGCCGAGGCTGGAGGCGCTGGGAAGGTATCGGCGTAGTTTTTCCGGCGCTACGGACTCGAGGGTGGCGAGCAGGATTCC
>JBNGDP010000013.1:13531-29996 GCA_049975345.1 Oceanipulchritudo sp.
CCCACGAACCAGTTTCGGGGAAAATGCCAGATTCCGCCCGGCTTGTAGCGCTCATCCTCCCCCGTTTCCGCGGACTGGGGAGACCTCCGGCCCAACCGGGCCCACCCCATCCGGGCAAGGGAAATGGCGAAGGACATGAGGGCCGCGGCCACCATCAGGCTGACCCCCGGCCAGAGCAGCCATTCCAGCAGGGTCTCATACCAGGAGATCCCGCCCGTGGCCGGGTGGACCCACTCCCGTGCCAGCAGGGGCTCCGGAAGAAAGACCCAGCCAATCCCCGTCCCCAGCAGCAGGGAAATCCCGACGCGCGGCCCGACAATCGCACCGAAGCCGAAGAGCAGAAGGGACGGCTGCAGCTCGATGCCAAGGGCCCGCCAGCTGACGTGATCGATCCCCTGGTCCATCACGTTCGCCGGTGCCTTGAAGCCCAGGAAACGCGGAACGCCGAGGGAGGGAATCTTCACCACGAAGGAATCGATCAATTTGACCGCCCCCGAAAGGATCCCGGCGCCGAATAGCAGCTTGATGCGGTAGGCCGCCTCCACGCCGCGGGCATAGATTTCCCGGATCGTCTCCGCGGTGGCGATCCCGTTGGGAAACGCAAGGGCCTCCCGGTCCAGCATCTGGCGCCGGACCGCCAGCGCGGTCACCACGCCTGCAAAACTTACCGTGAAGACCCACGCCACCAGCACCCAGTACGGCATCTCATAACCCGTGATCAGCGTAAGCGCAGGAATCGGGGCCACCAGGCCGGCGCTCAGAATGGAGGCCGCCGAGGAGGCCGCCGTCTGGTTGATGTTGTTCTCCAGCAGGCCCCAGCGCCTCGACACTCCGAATCGGTGCAGGGAATTCCAGAGGGCGTAGCTGACCAGCGCCGCCGCGATCGACATGTTGAAGGAGAAGCCGATCTTCAACCCCGTGTAGATGTTGCAGGGCGCAAGAAGGGAACCCAGGACAAAGCCCGTCGCGATGGCCCGGGCCGTGAGCTGCCTTTCCTCCCGCTGCATCCACTAGGAGTACCGGGGAAATCACACGCGGGGCAAGGGTTTCTTCAAATTAACGCCGTTATGCTCAGGTTTTTCCCGTTATCCTTTGACACCCCGGCAAACCTTTTGAAATTCTTGGTGATTCATGTGTGGAATTTGCGGAGAGATTCGGAGTGACGGCCGGGCGCCGTCGACGGAGGCGCTGGCGCGTATGATGGACGTGATGGTCCCGAGAGGTCCCGACGGTGACGGGCTGGTCGTCCGTGGCAACGTGGCCCTGGGCCACCGCCGGCTGAAGATCATCGACCTGAGCGACGCCGCCCAGCAGCCGATGGTCGATTCCGCCCTCGGGCTGACCATCGTCTACAACGGGGCCATCTACAATTATCCGGAGCTGCGCGGGGAACTCGAGGAAAAGGGCTACGCGTTTTTCAGTCACGGCGACACGGAGGTGATTCTCAAGGCCTACAAGGAATGGGGAACGGATTTCGTGCGGCACCTCAACGGGATGTTCGCCTTTGCCATTCACGAACGGGACACCGGACGGGTCCTTCTCGCCCGGGACCGGATCGGCATCAAGCCCCTGTACTATAGCGAGTCCAAAGGCGCCCTGCGCTTCAGTTCGAGCCTCCCCGCCCTTTTGCAGGCGGGCGGCGTGGACACCACCCTGGATCCCGTGGCACTGAACCACTACATGTCCTTGCATTCCGTGGTTCCCGCCCCGCGCACGCTTCTCAAGGGCGTGAAGAAGCTCCCCCCGGCCACGGTTGCCGTCATAGAACCCGACGGGAAGATGCGGCAAAGCTCGTACTGGGAGCTTCACTACGGGCAAACGGAGGAGCAAAAGGGATGGTCGCGGGAGGACTGGGAGGAGGCCACGCTGCGGGTGATGCGGACCGCCGTGAAGCGCCGCCTGATCGCGGACGTCCCGGTCGGGGTCCTGCTCTCCGGCGGCCTGGATTCCAGCCTGATCGTCGGCCTGCTCTCGGAACATGACGGCCAGCAGGTGGAGACCTTCTCCATCGGGTTCGAGACCGTTGGGGACGAGGAAGGCGACGAATTCAGGTACTCGGACCTCATCGTGGACCGCTTCAAGACCAGGCACCACAAGCTCCATATCGATTCCCGTCGCGCCCTGCCCGCCCTCGTGGACTGCATCGCCAACATGTCGGAACCGATGGTGAGCCACGACAACGTCGGCTTCTTCCTGCTTTCCCGGGAAGTGGCGAAGTTCGTCAAGGTCGTGCAAAGCGGCCAGGGAGCGGATGAGATTTTTGGCGGCTACCACTGGTACCCGCCCATGATGGAAAGCAGCGACGCCCTGGCCGACTACAGCAAGGCCTTCTTCGACAGGGATTTCGAGGAATACAGGGAGGTCATGGCGGAAAAGTTTATCCGGGAGGATTACGCCCGCAAATTTGTCGCGGACCACTTCGCCGGGCCGGGGGCGGAATCCCCCATCGACAAGGCGATGCGGCTCGACGCCCTGGTCATGCTGGTGGAGGATCCCGTCAAGCGCGTGGACAACAACACCATGGCCGCCAGCCTTGAGGCGCGCGTCCCCTTCCTTGATCACGAGGTGGTGGAATTCGCCGCCCGGGTCCCGCCCGAGCTCAAAATCGCCGGGGGCGGAAAATACATCCTGAAGGAAGCCGCCCGCAAGGTGATCCCGAGCGAGGTGATCGACCGTCCCAAGGGCTACTTCCCGGTGCCCGCCCTGAAATACCTGCGCGGTGAATTCCTTGACATGGCGCGCGATGCGCTGCTCAACGACACCGCGCGCGCCCGCGGGCTCTACCAACCGGCCTACGTGGAAAACCTGCTCGCAGACCCGGAAAAGCACATCACCCCGCTGCGGGGATCCAAGCTATGGCAACTTGCCCTCCTGGAACTGTGGCTGCAGAGCCACGGCATCACCTAACCGCCAACTTCCCATACGAACCATGGAAGCCATCATAAACGAGCCGGGAACCATCCTGCAGTGCGGCTGGGGCCGTCTGCTCTTCGCGGACACCTTCCCCACCCCGGAAAGCCTCGCGGAAGCGGTCCTGCAGGAGAAGGAGCAACAGCGGGACATCGCCCTTTATCTGGTTGATCCGCACCTGGTCCTGAACTGCGCCCCGCAGAAGATCTTTCTCGATCCGTCGAACACCTACCGCCTGCGGCTCGAGGACTGCCCGGAAACCAGGCGGGCGATCGGGGGATTTGAAATCCGGCCGCTCCAGCACAAGGAGGAACTGGACGAGATCAACCGCATCTACACCACCCTGAACATGGTCCCGCTGGATGCCGAATACGTCTGGCGGGAGCGGAACAGCAAGGCCTTCACCTACGCCGTGGCGCGACAGAGCAAAACCGGTAAAATCCTCGGCGTGGCCATGGGCGCGGACCACCGGGCCTGCGCGGACCACCTCCCCAACCTATGCAGCCTGTGGGCCGTCGCGGTCGATCCCCAGGCCGCCCTGCCCGGGATCGGCGAAGGCCTGGTCCGGTATTTTATCAATCACTACCGCGCGCTTGGCCGTGAGGAGATGGACGTCTCCGTCGTCCACGACAACGATAAGGCTCTCCGCCTGTATGAAAAGCTTGGGTTCAAGCGGATCCACGTTTTCGCCGCGAAGTGCCGCAACCGGATCAACGAGCGCCTTTTTGTCGGGAAGGCGGACACCGAGGGCTTCAACCCCTACGCCACCATCATCATCAAGGAGGCCCTCCGTCGCGGCATCGCGGTCGAACCCCTCGACAAGGACCGCGGGTACTTCCGCCTCAGCCTTGGCGGACGGCAGATCACCTGCTGGGAATCGCTTTCGGAGATGACCTCCGCGATCGCCCTGAAGAGGACCGAGGACAAGCAGTTGACGAGGGAGATTCTCAACGAGGCCGGCCTCTCCACCCCGGAACAGATTGTCGCCACGGACCGGGCCACCCGGCTGCGTTTCCTGAACCGGCACAAGAGTGTCGTCGTCAAACCCCTGCACGGGGAACAGGGCCAGGGAATCTCGGTGGATGTCCGTTCGGAAGAGGGTCTGGAAAGGGCCGTCCGGGTCGCCAGGGAGCACGGGGAAACCGTCCTCATCGAACAGTATGTCGAGGGGGAGGACCTCCGCATTATTGTCATCAACAAGGAGGTCGTCGCGGCATCGGTCCGCCGCCCGCCGCACATCATCGGGACCGGCGACCAGACCATCCGGGACCTGATCCGGCGCCTGAGCCGCCGGCGCAGCGCCGCCACCGGGGGTGAAAGCACCATTCCCGTCGATGCCGAAACCGAGCGCTGCGTACGCATGGCCGGCTACGGAATGGATGACCTCCCGGAAAAGAACGTGACCATCGCGGTCCGTAAGACGGCGAACCTGCACACCGGTGGAACCATGCACGACGTCACCGAGGCCCTTCATCCGGAGCTGGCCGACGCGGCGGTGCGCGCCTCGCTCGCCCTGGGAATTCCGGTTGTCGGGCTCGACATGATCGTCGATGCGCCGGACAAGCCGCGCTATGTGATCATCGAGGGGAATGAACGGCCGGGCCTGGCCAACCACGAGCCCCAGCCCACGGCCGAGAAGTTCATCGATTTCCTGTTCCCCCACAGCATCGCCCCGGAAGACATGGAAAACATTTGAAAGCCACCGTATGAAACCGCCAATGATCGACGAGGAATACCTGCAGCGGGTGCTGCTCAAGCTGCTCAGCATCCACAGCCCGACCGGATATACCGACCCGATCGTGCGGGAAGTATGCAATGAACTGGATGCCCTGGGAATCTCCTACGAGCTGACCCGGCGCGGGGCCATTCGGGCCACCCTCGGGGGCCGCGCCTACAGCCCGGACCGGGCCCTGGTGACGCACCTGGACACGCTTGGGGCAATGGTGAAGCGCAAGAAGGAAAACGGGCGCATCGCCGTCGTTCCGGTGGGCAACTGGTCCTCCCGGTTCGCCGAGGGGGCGCGCGTCTCCCTCTACACGGACACCACCATTTACCGGGGAACCATTCTCCCCTTGAAGGCTTCCGGGCACACCTATAACGAGGAAATCGATAAACAACCGGTGAACTGGGAGAACCTCGAGCTGCGCATCGACGAGGAGGCGTACACAAGGGAGGACCTTGACAAGCTCGAAATCCAGGTCGGGGATTTCATCGGGGTGGATGCCCGGGCGGAGATCTTGCAAAACGGCTACATCAACGCCCGCCACCTGGATGACAAGGCGGGGGTCGCGGCCCTCCTCACGGCGGCCAAGTACATCAGCGAGGCGCAGGTTGAGCTTCCGGTCGAGTGCCATCTGCTCTTCACCATTTCCGAGGAGGTCGGCTCCGGGGCCTCCGCCATCCTGCACGGTGATGTCGCGGAAATGGTATCGATCGACAACGGGACGGTGGCCCCCGGGCAGAACTCGCTTGAACGCGGGGCGACCATTACCATGGCCGATTCTTCCGGACCCTTCGACTACCACTTGACCCACCACCTGATTAACCTCTGCAAGGCGCAGGATATCCCCTGCAAGCGCGATATCTTCCGGCACTACCGCTGCGACAGCGCCTCCGCCCTCGAGGCGGGCAACGACATCCGCACCGCCCTGGTGGCCTTCGGCGTTGACGCCTCCCACGGATACGAGCGCACCCATCTGGACGCCCTGGTCTGCGTGGCCCGCCTGATCATCGCCTACGCGAACACCAACCTGGTATACCAGAAGCAGAGCAGGCCGCTCGGGACCATCGAGGAATTCCCCAAGACCCGGAAGACGGAGGTTCCCCTCACGCAGGTCGAGCAGACCGAGTCCCAGGCCCAGATACCACCCCCCAGGGGGAAATCCGGGAAGGCCGATTAGCCGGTTTTCAGTACAGGTAGCGCAGCGTCAGGGAATCCTCGGGATCTTCCGGGTCCAGTGGATCCGGAAGGATGGAGGCATGCACGGAGGGGACCGGATGCGGCCTGGCCAGCAGGGAAACGCTCTCCACGAAGAAATCAATCACCACCGGTTCATCCTCCGGCGCCGGTTCAGCGTCGACCGTTCCGGAGCCGGCCTCGTGTTGGATCGGGATCAGCGAGATGGGCACTGGTTCGTCCGGGTTGGGGACCGGCTCGGGAGTCACCTCCGAGCTGTAGGCCGGATCATCGGTCTGGAAGGTCACCGCGTCGAAGGAGGTCTTCCCCTCGACGGAGAGCAGCCCGTAGCCGCCGTCCGCGACAATCGCGTTAAAGGCGTGGCCGAGGATCAGCATGCCGTCGAGGACCACGCTCACGGTGCTGCCCTTGAGGGTCACCTGCAGATCGTGCTCTCCGGAACCGACCAGCGGGCTGCGGAAGACGGCATCGGTGAACCAGCCCTTGGCGGTCCGATGCCCGATCGTGACCTCACCGGTGTCCGGTGACAAGGTCACGAACTTGAAGTCTTCCGGCCCGTACTGATCGAAGAGGAACCCACCCGTTCCAAAGCTGGTCAAGGTGCTGCCGAGGCGCACCAGGGCCGCCGGCGCGACGTCGAGGGCCATGAGGTTGACGGCGGGAGTGGCATCCGCCGTACCGGAATAGGCCCCGCCGGCGACGATCCAGGCCCCGCTGGAGGGATCGGCATACAGGCCCGAGGCCGAGGTGTCAAAGGTGTCGGTGTGCGTGTAAGTCACTTCCGGAGCAAGCCGCTGGACAATGACATTGTCGATACTGGCGATCGAGTTGTTCGCCCCGAGGCCGACCATCCCCTCATTGAGCCCGTGGGCGACACCGTCAGCATCAATCCGTGGAGCAAAAACATGCGTAAGGCTGACCTTGTTGTCGACCACCACCGTTACCGTCGACCCGTTCAGGGCGAGGAACACATGGTAGTTGGTATCCGACTTCAACGATCCGGGATAGACCCCCTGCACATCGACCATCCAGCCCTCCTCGGTGCGATGGCCGATTTCCAGCTTGTTGGTCGAGACGTTGATCCCGGCAAACTTGAAATCGGTCTCGCTCTGGTAATCGAAGACGATGTAGGCGTTGCTCTTGTAGCCGCCAGTTGCCTTTTCCGGATTCAGCATCGCGAGCATTTCAAAATAGTCCGGGATGTATTCATCCACGAGGAAGACGCTCAGGGCGTCCCCGCCCTTCAGGAGCGGCTCGACCATGTAGCTTCCGCCCTCGACGGCCCAGTTTCCGCTGTTGGCGAAGAAGCCGCTGGAGGTGCCGTCATTAAAGCCGGCGGAACGCAGGACGTCGCGGTGGCCTCCGGGGATATTGCCGGCCTGCGGATCAGCGGGCGCACCGGTCTGGGCCTGCCAGGCGAAGTCCTTCTGGAGCACCAGTCCAAGCTCGCCGTGTGGCTCGCCGTTGCGGGACGGGTTCGGGCTGTTCTTGGTCGGCTCGGGAACGTTGGTTCCGATGGCGTCCACATAGCGGGTCGGGTCGGCTCCGTCACCGGAGGAAAGCGCATAGAGGAATTCCGGCAGGAAGGGCTGCAATGTACGGCTGACGGAAGCCTGCCCGAACGGGGCGTAGGGAACAAGATAGCTGTTGTATTCGCCGACCCAGTCGATCAAGCGATCGCCCCCGGTATTGCCGATGAGGACATCGCGACCGGCGCCGCCGTAAGCGCGGTCCTCATACGTCGGATGCGTGTCGGAGACGGTGTTCTGCTTGCTGCCGTCATCATTGATGTCGTGCTTGTCATCGGCGTTGAGCAGGTCGTTGCCCCAGCCGCCGTATATATTATCCCGTCCGGTTCCACCGACGAGCCAGTCGTTGCCGTTGTCGCCGAAGATGGCGTCCTTTCCGTCATCATAGACCTGGGGATAGGTTTCCGTCTGCTGACCGGTGGCCTTGGGCACCTCGCCGGCCGGGCGGGTCACACCAAGGGAGGCGGCGGTTTCGTCAAAGTTGAGCAGGAATTCCTTTCCGGTTCCCGGATCGCCGGGTTTCCACAATTCGCCGCTGTCGCTGAGGAGAATCTTCCGGCGGGGATCATACTCGTCGTAGAGGAAGAATTCCCCGGCCCGGAAGCGGTTGTTCAAGTGCCGGCCGTCCAGATCCACCGGATTGAAGGCGAGCCAGTCGCCGGTTTCGAGAACGGCAAGGCTGGCGACGTCACCCGGATTGATCGGATCGGGTAACTGAAAGGCGTTGTAGCCAAGGTTGAGGACACCAGTCAGGTTATCATCCCCATCAAAGGTGGGCACATAGGCATCGGGAAGCGCCTCCGCCCCGGAAATGGCGTCATCACCGGAGACCCCGTGGAGGAAGTCGCTGCCAAGACCGCCGAAGATGATGTCGTCGGCGTACGGCGTGTTGGTATCATCGTCGTAGAACTCGTCATCCATGGCGAGCCAGGCGGGATCATAACTGAAGGGCACCAGGTCGACGGTCTTCTTCAGGGCGCCGGTCGGGTTGATGATCGCGATCTGGATGCTGCCCGGGGTGTAGATCAATTCATCGAGCGCATCGCCGTTGGAATAGCGCGGGCTGCCGTCCTTGTCGAGAAGACCGGTAATCCCGTACAGCGGTTCACCCTCGATACTGTTGCGGCTGGTGAGAACAAGTCCGTCATCACCGATAACGCCGTCCTGTCCGGTGCCGCCGGCGATCCAGTCGTTGCCGTACCCGCCGATAATGTCGTCATCCTGGCCCTCCCCGTAGATGGCGTCGCTGCCGGTCATCCCGAAGATGTAGTCGTCGCCCGCCTCGCCGTGAATCAGGTCGGCCAGGCCGTTGTCCTCATTGGCCACGCCAACGGGGCTGTAGGTTCCCTGGGTATAGTCCGCCCCGCCAAGGGTGTAATCGAGCAGTTCCATGGCCCGCGGGATGATGCGGATAACGCCCCGGTCCTCGCTGTTTTCACCCGTGTCAAAGCTTTCGTCGTAATTAAAGGAGTCATATTGGTCCGTAAGGACAACCACGATGCGGTAGACGTTGGCATTGTCGCCCATGATGAAGTCGGCGTCCCGGGCATGTCCGGTCGGGTCGGTTCGGATGACCTGTTCATTGTAGGGAGTGGCGAGGTCGTCGAACCAGGTCGCGTCCCCGATGTCATTGCGGTCAATATCGACACCGGCACCGCCGAGGATGATGTCCGATCCATCGGGCCGCATTTCCTCTTCCTCGATGCCGAGGATGAGGGCGTTTGCTTCATCCAGCCCGAAGAGCGCGGAGCTGCCGCCGATGAGGTCATCCTGGCCGAGGCCGCCGTACATGAGGTCGTTGCCGCCGTTGCCTTCCATGTAGTCGTCCCCGTCACTCGCGGCTTCGGGAATATTAAAGTACAGGGTCTCGTCGGTATCCGGGTTGCTGCCCGTGTCATCCACCTCGAGTTCATGGCTGACGAACGGATCCCCCTCTTCATCACTGTCCGTATTCCGTGTGGATTCAATGGCCCCGTCGCCCTGCATCAGGTCGTCGCCCAGCTGGCCGTACATCGTGTCCGCATCCGGACCACCGGCCATGACATCGGCACCGTAGCGGCCGTTCGGGGTGGCTTCGACAAAGTCATTATGGTCAAGAAGCTGGACATCGCGCCCGGTGGCGTCATCCGGATCGCTCTGCTTGTCCCCGGTGATATTCGTCGTGATGGTGTCCGGGGTGGTCGTATAGATGACATCTCCGGTCAATTCGCGGAATCGCGGGCTGACGTCGTCGCCCCGGCGCCAGATGATGGTATTGTCACCGGCCATACTGTCATTGCCCGTTCCCCCGTCCATGAGGTCGTTCATCGGAAGATTTCCATCCGACGGGTTCAGCATTCCGGTCACCGCCGGTGTATCGAGTTCGTCATAACCGCCGCCAATGGCCTGGTCGCCCTCGACATTGTGGCCGCCGATCATGTCATCATCATCGCTGCCTCCCCACATGCGGTCGTCGCCCTGCTGACCAAGCATGATGTCGTCACCCTCCTCACCGTGCATGACATCCCCTTCCCCGCCGTCGGTATCGCGTGTGTCGATGGCGAAGAAGTTGCGGGACTGCAGATCCGCGACGACAAGGCTGGCATCATCGGGGGAATCGTACCAGCGCGGGAATTGTGGATACAGACGGCCGTGGTCCCCAAAGAGGACATCGTTGTTGGCGGTGTCCACAGCGAATGCGTCGACCTCGTCGGCGTCATCGCCGTAAATTGTATCGAGATCGGTGCCGCCGAAGACCAGGTCACTCCCCTCATCCCCGTATATCCAATCGCGGCCGCCGTTGGTTGGCTGTTCCGTGGTGACCAGATCGAGGGTCGTCAGGTCGGTGTCGGTGACCGGATCCCCCACCCCGTCGGTGAACCAGTTGTAGAGATCCGCGTTATTGGCCTCGACATCAATTCCATAAATTTCATCCAGGCGCCCGTCGGAGAGCCATTCGAAGGAGCCGTTGTCCCCGAGGATAATATCGTCCCCGTCGTCCGCGGTCGTGGTTGAGGTCGGCACTTCACGGTCACCGTAGAGGTAATCCCCTTCCACGCCGCCGGCGATGATGTCCGCCTTGGCATTGCCGGAAATGGTGTCCACGCCGCCGCTGTCCGGGGTCGGATAATCATTATCCGTCGTGATAATCGTCTTCACCGCGGCATCGAGAACCACTTTCAGGTCGCCGCCGGAGGCCCCGTTCACGGCCACCAGGAAGATATCCGCATTGTCTCCGAGGAGGAGGTCCGCCTCATCGGCATCGGCAGCGCTGGCGTAACGGTTGTCACCGTAGATGAAGTCATCCCCGGTGCCGCCCACGGCGACGTCGAGGCCCTTGTCACCGGAAATGTAGTCGGTCCCACCAAGGGCGTCCTCTTCGGAATGGATCAAGTCAAGGGTGTTCCGGTCGGTGTCGGTCAGGTAGGTGAAGTCCAGCAGGCCGTTGTCGCCGAGGAGGATGTCGTCCGCGTCGTTGGCGATCGTGGTGCTGGTGGGATCCTGGTCGTCACCAGCCGTGTTGTTGGTATCATTCCGGTCGCCGCGGTCACCGAACAGGTAATCCTCGCCGGAATTGTTCACTCCGCCGAGCATGATGTCGGCCTTGGCGTTGCCGGACATGGTGTCGGCCCCACCGGTGGTTTCAACGGTGTCCTTGGTGGTGATGAGGTCGACCGCGGTGCCGACCGGCATGGCGGCCACCTGCACGAGGAGGCGTCCGGTAAGGCCGATCAGGTAAAGGTCCCCGTTGTCCCCGAGCATGATGTCCTCGCCGTCATTGCTCCCATGGGAGGCCGTGGCGTCGTCGCCATACATGATGTCACCGGCGGTGCCGCCCATGAGGACGTCGTTGCCCTGGTCACCGGAAATGATGTCCGAGCCGCCGATATTGTTGTCGTGTGACTTGATCCAGTCGAGGGTGTCAAGATCCCCGTCATCTGCGAATTCCAGTTCACCCTGGTCGCCGAGAATCACGTCGTCGCCAAGGTTGCCGTTGAGGATGTCGTAGCTGCTGTTGAGGCCGCCGAGGATGACGTCGTTGCCCTCATTTCCGTGGATCACGTCGGACTTGCCGGAGTCCCCGGTCACATAGGTCGTGAAAATGCGTTCGATCCGGTTGGCAACCTCGCCGGAGTCGTAGTGGATTTCGCCATTGTCGCCGAGGATGATATCGTTTTCACCCAATCCGGCCAGCGGCTGGTTGGAGAAGCTGGCGGCATCCTCGAAGCCGTGGATGAGGTCCTCGCCGCCACCGCCGAAGAGGTAGTCGCCATCGTCATTACCGCTGATCACGTCGACGCCGTCATGGTCACCGGACTTGGCCATGGCCTTTTCATAGCGCCGGCCGTTCAATTCGACCCGTCCGCCGTCCCCGATGATCAGGTCCTGCCCGGTGGGACGCGGACCCTGAAGGGCCACCGCGGGATCAAAGTCGCCGAAGATGGTGTCCTTCTGGACAGTCTTGCCGGCTTCGCTCCCGCCGCCGAAGACAACATCCTTGCCGTTTCCGCCGACAATCGTGTCGGAACCGTCCGAGCTGAGGGTGACCGTGACATATAGGTCGGCACTGAGGCTGTCACTGTCATGGGTGAAGGAACCGATCAGGGTATCGCGCCCGTCCCCGATCAGCTTGTGCTTGCCGGTGCTGTCGGTACGGATCCGCGAACCGAGTTTGTTCTCGGTCAGGAGCCCGGACACATCCTCAAAATTGATGTAGACCACGAGCCCGTCATCCCCGAAGACGATATCCCCGCCCTCCCCGGAATCGATGGTGTCGTCGTCCGAACCGCCGAAGATGATATCGCCACCGGATTCATTGTCATAGGTGGGATTGGTGGTGGTCGTGATCCACGGCTTGGAGAGGATGCCAGCACCAATGGTGTCATCATCGGCGCCGCCAAAGATGATGTCGGCCCCGCGATTTCCGTGAAGGATGTCATTCCCGTCCTGCCCGCGGATGTAGTCGTTTCCGTCGCCACCTTCCACATAATCCACCCCGTCGGCGGCATGGTCGGTGGTATCGCCTGCAAATTCAGCCGGCGCGTAGGGATCGCGCTTGCCGAAGAGGATATCGTCATTCTCGTTGCCGTAGATGTAGTCGTTGCCGCTGCCTCCGTAGAGGGTGTCGAAGCCGAGGCCGCCGAGGATGACGTCGAGCCCGGCACCGCCGTCGGCATAGTCGTCACCGTTTCCGGCCAGGATCGTGTCCTTTCCGTCATTCCCGAGGATCAGGTCCCTGGCCCCCAACCCGCGGAAGGTCATGGCATCGAGATCGAGGTAGGCGCCCTTCTTGGGTATTCCTCCGGTGCCGGTGAAATCGAAGTAGCCGCCGTCCCCGAAGATCAGGTCGTCCCCGCCGTTGCCCTCGATGGTGTCGATGTTGCCGGTGCCGAAGATGATGTCATTGTTCTCACCGCCGTAGATGGTGTCGGCGCCGTCCTTTTCACCCACGATGCTGCGGATGCGGACCGGCACGTCATCGAGTGGATCATCGTCGGTGGGGTTATTGGGATCCGGTTCCCGCAGGGTCAGGAGACCTTCGTCCCCGAAGAGGTAGTCGTTGCCCTTGCCGCCGTCAATGGTGTCGCTGCCTTCACCGCCGATGATGATGTCGCGTCCGTCCCCGCCGGTGAGGGTGTCGTTGCCGATTCCGCCATCCATGGTGCCGCCGGCCGCGGTTCCCTTGATGGCGTCATTGCCGACGCCGCCTTCAACCAGGTAGGCGATGCCGGAATGGGTGACCCCGGATAGATCAATGGTGTCGTTCCCTTCCCCGCCGTAGGCGACAATGATCTTCTTGTCACCGAGTTCGTATTCCTGGGCGTTGCTTTCCTGGACCCCCAGGTCCGGGGCCCAGACCTTGATGGTGCCGGAATCCACGCTCTTGACGTAAATCCTTTCATCGAGGTCACGGGTGTCGCCATTCAGGCGCTGCGCGGCGTTCGGACCGATATTGAGAAGAACCGTTCCGTCCCCGCGTTCGGTGGCAAGGAAGGGTTCCCGCTCGAAGTCGATACTGAATTCAAAGAGGGTGATCGGCGGGGTGATGTTGAAGGTGAACTTGAAGAAGGCCGACTCGACGAAGAGGCGCAGGACGGCGCTCACGTCCCCGAATACGTCGAAGATGGCGATGGGCGCCTTGTACGGATCCCCGTACTTGAATTCATAAAGGAAATTGCCGACCAGTTCGTCGATACGCACCTTCCCGTCGCGGTCCGGATCAAAGAGGTCAAAGTTGGTCGTCAGGACAAGGCCGCCTTCCGCCCCGGCGCTGGCGATGCCGAGATTCAATTCCGCCCCGGCGAAGAGCTCACCACGCAGGACCAGTTCCGGAACATCAGCCGGGCCAAGGTTCGTGTCGCTCACGAAGAAGCCGGCCAGCAGGTCCAGAGGATTGCTGAAACCCCCGTCGGCGAACTCACGCACGCCCCGGGTGTCGTAGCCGAAGGCGAGGTCAATGGTCAAACCCACCGCCCCGGTGATGCGGGCAAAGAGCCCGTCCCAGATCGGGAACTTCTGCGTGTAGCTGAAGTCCATCCCGAAGGGGGCCAGGTCATAGGTGACCAGGTCGATGTCGCGCCCGAGGAGGAGGCCGAAGATCGAGGCCGGGTTGTCGTAGATCGGGAAAGCGAATCCGGAGCTGCCCGCCTTGGAGTCGCTGATCAGTTCGTTGGTCAGGTCGGCGACATCATTGCCGGTGATGTCCTTGAAGAGATCCGTGAAGGCATCGATATTGTTGATGAATTGGTCAAGACCGCTGGCGGTGAGGGCATCATTCAGGTTGAAGCCGCCACTGTCCTGCGAAAGGTCGAAGGTCGGGGAAGTGAGATTACCGAGCAGAGAGGTTCCCACCCCGTTATCGGTATCGACGAGTGCGAAGTCGCCCATCGTCACGGTCAGACCGTCGCCACCGGTTCCGATCTTGTTGACCAGCTCGATGATGTCCGCGATGGCGTAAATCATGGCGGGTTCGACGTACCCGGTCATGCCGGCGATATCAACAAGGGTGATGGGTTGGCCGGCCAGTTGCGAAATGACCGGGATCGGGAAGGTCACGATGTCGATGATCGGCTGCAGGGGCTTGGTGATCTCCTGGATCTTCTCGACCACCGGGCCGAGGAAGTCATTCAGGAAGGAACCAAGGTCGAAGGTGACGCACTTGAAGGCGATCAGGTTGAGACTGTTTTCCAGGCTGAAGCTGTCCGCGAAAATGTTGCCGGTTTCCCAGTCGAGGACGAAGCGCGCCTTGATCGAGGGGAGCAGCGAGGTGATGGTATCCGGGATCAGCTCGTCGTTGAAGGCGAGTTCAAGGCAGAGGTCGACCTCCGCCTCGGCGGACAGCCAGACTGTGGCATCCAGCTTGCCCAGCTCGGAGAAGGTCAGGATATCCTTGTCCGCCTGGTCGGTGGCTCCCTTCTCGATGAGGTCGACCTTGAAGGTCGCGCTGAAGTAGGTCACATCCTTCTCCAGATCCGGATCGTCAGCCGGACAACCGGAGACCAGGCAGTCGGCATCCGCCTCCTCGGCGGTGAACTGCAGGAAGGCAAGGCGGCCCTCGATCGCGGAATCCTGCTCAAGGGCGACGGTCAGGTTCAAAACCAGTTCCTCGGTTGCCGGCTGGGCCAGGCCAAACAGAGTGTCGGTCCGTCCATGATCACCGATGAAGAGGTAGGCACCATCGGTCCGGCTGATGCCGATGCCGAGGGCAAGGTCCCATGACATGGTCACATCCAGCCCGACGTCCATGGCCAGGCCAAGGGCGTCCCATCCGAGGTCGAAGTCAAAATCGACCGGGGGCTTGAATTCATCCCTGAGCCGGAATTTCCAGCGGTAATCCCCCGCGGCCGGATTGGTGAAAAGGATGATGGCTTCATTGATGACGGCGTCGCTGGTGGGCCCGAGGGGGGTGCCGGTGTCGTAATCAACGAGCAGGTCAAGCCCCGGAATCGGGTTCGAAAGCCCGAGGAAGGATTGCAGGGAGCCGCCCGTGAAGCTCAGCGTGACGTCCGTGCTGCCCGGACCGAGGAGGGAGAAGAGCAGCTTCTGGATCAGTTCCTGGCCCATCTGCGGGGCCTGCTCCACAAACTGGCGGATCGGCGTGAGGATGTCCTTCCGAAGGGTATCGATGAATCCGGAAACACTGGCCAGCTGGTCCCCGATCAGAGGAAGCTCCAGTCCGAAGATTTCGCCATCCATGATGTTCTGCAGGCCGATCAGGAAGAAATCGAGGGAATCCAGCATCAACGAGATGCTTCCGAAGGGATCGATGCTGGAGAGGTCGATCTGGGAGAAGTCCGGATAACTGAGGACGTTCGGATCCGTCAGGTCCGGAATCTTCAGGTTGCCGCTGGAATCCAGGACCAGCTTGTTGGCGTCCTTGATCCGGAGCTTGATGTCCCCGAAGAACTCGGAGTCTGTGGGGAAGTAGACGGGTAGTGTCGCCTCAATGGTACCGGTCAGGCTCGCGGAGAAGTCTCCGGCATCCCCGTCAAAGAGGTCGGCCACATCGGCCAGGCTGGAGATCTCCACTTTTTCCGTGGAAGTCGGATCAAAGGTGGATCCGTTATCGAGCTGGAAGTCGATATCCACGGAAATATTGCCGTCCTTGATGAAGACGCCCACCGGGCCGATGGCCGCGTTGAAGGCAATATTCGAGGCACTGGCGGAGAGGCTGCCGCTCACCCGTGTGGCGTCATCAAAGAGGAAGACCTTGGAGGGATCCGTCAGGTCGATGCCGAAGGAAAGGCGGGCGTCCAAATAGCCGGTAAGGTTGAGTCCGGCCCCACCCTGGATGTCAACCACGCCCAGGGAATTCCAGATTTCCCCGAGATCGAGATCAATGGAACGGGCCTCGCTGAAGCCGATGGGGATGCGCAGGTCAAAGCGCAGGAAGTCATCGCCGCCGAGGCTTTCCAGGGCGAAGACCATGAAATCGGTGGGATCGGGAATCCCAAGGTTGTTGAAATAGGCCTGGAGTTCCGCGTTGCTGGCGAATTCAGGCAGGGAGAAGGCCTCGCGGATCTTCTGGTCAAGCAACTGGAGACCGCCGGCCGGATTCAGCTTGATGTCCTCGACCGCCTGGGAGAAGCCCTCGGCGATTTTCAGCAGGTCCTGGATGCTGACCCCGAGG
>JBNGDP010000013.1:30006-46127 GCA_049975345.1 Oceanipulchritudo sp.
GGGCGGCGAAGCCATCCAGGTAATCCGCGATGCGTTCCAGGGCCGAGAGGACGCTCGAAAACTCGATCTGGGTAAAGCTGGCAAGGTCGCCGATATCAAAGCCGGACACGCTGATGTTCGGAAGCACGTATTCAACGACGCTGTCCGGATCCTCCGTCGGTGGATCGGGATCCGCCTGGAGATGGCCGGTGTCCAGGATATTGAAGATCAGGAAAGGAGTCGCCCCGACATTCAGGAAGGAGAGGTCCGGATAAATGGAGGCGGCGAGACTGAAGGAGGTGGCATTCGGGGTGAGCGTGGGATAATCGACGAAATTGAGCAGGTTGCTGGTGTCCTCCAGGCTGTCGTAGAGTTCCCCGAGGATGGCCATGCCCGGGTCGAAGGGGATCTCCGCCCTCATGTTCAGGATGGTCTGCTCGTTGAGAACGGTTTCCAGCTTCACCCCGACAAAGCCGAAGTTGGCCTGCACGATGATGTCGGCCCGCGGGTCGGTATCGGCCGTCACCGGCACACTCTTTGCCGTGAAGGTGGCGGTGGCGGAAACATCATCAATGAAGAAGCGGTCGACCGGGTTGATGGCCGCCACCCGGGCACCCTCGATCCTCCCGTCGGGATCCCCGTAATCCGGATTGAAGATATAGGTGCCGGAATTCAACGGGCTGACATCCGATCCGAGGAGGCCCAGTTGCAGGGCGGCCGGGGATCCGTTAAAGAGGGACATGCGCAGGACGCCGGGATCGTCCGTGAAGTCGGTGTCACCCGGAAGGGTCTTGTCGATGAGCACCAGGCTGACCCCGTCGTCGGCGACGGCGAGTTCAACGGCGCCGGAGGTTTCCGATTGGAAAACATTCTTCAGATCCCCAAGGGTGCCGACCAGCTTGGGAACGCTGCCGGCCGTCGGGTCGCGCAATGAATCCAGGGAAACAGTATGCGAATCGCCGTCCCGGGTGGTGATCAGGAGGTCATCCGTCGTGGCCTGATTCACGATATTCTTGGCACTGGCCAGATGCAGCTCGTTCGCGGCGGCATCATTGGTCGGCATGACACTGAAGGACTGTATGCCGGCAGCTTCCGGGGCGAGGCTGTTCTTGCTCCCGTCATATGGATTGTAAAGGGAGGTGCCGGTTCCGTCATTGATCCTCAGGCCAATGACGATGCCGCCCGCCTGGACCGTGACCACGAAGGGATTGACGAGGGAGGATCCGCTTTCGGCATTATACTCCGCGTAGGCCTTCTTGATGGCACTGCTGATGCTGCCGGCCAGGTCGTAAATGGTCCGGTTGTTCAGGGTGTTGTCGCTGTCCACCGTAACGGGGAACGTCCAGGAGTCCGTGCCGTCCGAGACCACCAGGTCAAAGGTGGCATCCTCGGTCACGCCGTAGGTGACCGGGGCCGGTTGGTTGGCTTTCAGGGCCAGCTCGACGATTGCGGTCGCATCGGTTCCCTCATCCGAGAGACCGAGTTCCCGTTCCTCCGTTGCATCCAGACCGGCGAGGGTGATCGTGGTGATCGTGGGATCAATGGAGTGCAGCTCGATGTAGCCGCCGATGTTGAAAGCCACAATCTTCCCCTTCAAGGAGGTGCCGTTGATGGCCCCGTTCAGATCCTCCACCAGGTCGTCGATCGAACTGTTGTCCCGGTCCGTCTCCGATTTGGCGATCGAAATGCTTACGGAATTGATCGTGAAGTCGGCATTCTTGCTCAGGCGACCGAAGGTGGACCCGCTGGCCGGATCATCGGTGGGGATCGTGGGACCGCGGTAAAGGACGGTCGCGACCATGGAGGCGGGATCGACACTGGTGGCCATCCCCACCCCTTCGAGGATCCGTTCATACTCGTGGATATCCAGTCCGGTGGCCCGCAGGGCGACTTTCTGGGAAACCACCGTACCGCCGGGGGTGACTTCAATAGCCTCAATATCCTCATGGGTGGCGCTCAGGACCAGGTATCCCTGCGACTGGCTGACCACCACGTCCCGGGCCCCGTTCAATCCGTAAGCCTGCTCCAGTTCCTGACCGATGCTGTAGTTTAAATCCTCGATCAGGTCGTAGTAACTGCTGTTGTCGGCCGTCAAGGCGGCGGGAAGGTGGATTTCAAACTCATCGGGCCCGCCGGGGCGATAAAGGGTCAGCTTGAAATAAAGATCAATCCCGTCAGAGCCCGGGTTCAACCCGTTGTAGGTGACTCCTCCGACTTCGAGGGCGGTGTTGACCCGTGCCGGCGCAATCAGGTTCACGGTGGAGGCGGATTCCGGTTGCAGCCCGAATTCCAGGTAGGCCGGATCGCCGGAACTGGATTCAACCTGGAAATAGATAATGGAGGAATCGGAGCGCTTGAGGACAATGTAGCCACCCTCGATATCGGCCACGATACCCGTGCCGGCCAGCCTCGTGTTGAAATCGCCTTTCAAGTCATCCAGGCTGCCGTTGTTGTCGGTATCGGCCTTGTAGATCGTGATCTCATCGACCGACACACTGGGGGTGTTGCGGACAACGGTAAGCTTGAAGGTGGCATCCCCACTGAGGCGCCCGTACACGGGAGTGATCAGTTTGTCCGTGGTCAGGGCCAGGTGGTCGTTGATGGTGATCCCGGTGTCGAAGTTGAACTCGGTCAAATCCGACAGGTCATCCAAGGCGCTGACAGCGTTCCCCATGGTGAACCCGACGGTCATTTCCAGGGTTCCGGTGGCCAGGAGCTTGAGGTCCCCGTCCACCTCGACGCCCAGCTGGGCCCCTTCGTCGCTGTCCCAGTCGCCAAAGTCACCGAGATCCATGTCAAAGTCCATGGGGACCGTCTGCGCGATCATTTCATGGTCGAGGCGCAACCGGTACGTCAGGCGGTTGTTGATGGGATCATAGGTGACATCGACATAGGCCTTGGCCGCGTCGAGGTCCGCGTACAGGCCAAGGCTCAGATCGACATCAATATTGTAGAGGACCGTTGCGAGGTCCTCGGCAAGTTTCTGGGCGGTCAGGAAGCTGGGGAGGAACTGGCCCTGGTCGTTGATCACTTTCCAGACCAGCAGGCGCCCGGAGTCCCCCTCGCCGACACCGTCATCCCCGTCATCCACCAGCAGCGTGTCGAGGATCAAGTCGCGGTAATCCAGCAGCTGGCCGAGGGCGATGTCGGCGAAGAGAAGGTCGAATTCATTCAATAACTCGGAAGCGGAAAGCCGGGCAAACCAATTGCCCAGTTGGTTGATCAGCCCGATGACCTCGGGGGTCGTCACCACATTGAAGTCCAGCAACGGCTGCATGTCCGAACCGGAAAGCGGATCGGAAAGCTTTTTCCCGTCCTTGTCGGTCAGGCTGAACAGGGAGCGGAGGATGTCTTCCCCGGTCACCGGATTGACGTCGACGACCAGCTTCTGCAGGGCCACCGTATCCCACGGATCAATGGTCAGCTTGATGGTCCCCTCGGGCTTCCAGGCGGTGTCATCCGGCTTTTCCAGCCCGTCGAGGGCTACGACCTTGAAGTCGATGGAGAAGGTGCCCGGCACCTCATCCAGATCGAAGAGTTGGCCGGTGTTGAGTTCCTGAATGGTGATTTCCCGGATCGTATCGAGGGTCAGGGTATGGGTGATTTCCAGGGTGTGCCCCATTCCGGGCGCGGTGAAGGTCACCTTTCCGGCTCCGTCAACGCTGGCGACCACATTTCCTCCAAACTTCGCCATCAGGGCGAGGTTCAAACTGACATTCAAGGTGCCGATGGTCACCTGGTCCGGCGTTCCGGCATCCCCGTCATGGTCCTCCTTGCCCGGAGTGAAGCTCACAATCTGCGGGGTTCCCCCGTCGCGGGAGAGCAGGAAGCGCACCACGCCGGGGTTCTCCTGCCCGATCACCGAAGCGGCGGAGGTGCCGGAAATGGAATTGGTACCAGAGCGCTCGTTCGGGAATCCAAGCTTGAAAGTGGTCACATTCGGCAGGCTGAGCTGGAGCTTGCCACCGGTGTGCCCGACACTGACCAGGGTGGCGATCCCACCGCTCAGGGCGGCGTCCACATCGGAGACCAGATCGCCGATGTCGTCATTCGGAACATCCCCGTTGGCATCCGGATAGGGAACCGTCACCTCATAGACGGGGCTGTAGGACTGGGTCCCGACCCGCAGGGTGAAAATGGCCTCGTTCGGAAGAACAAAATCCCCCGGCTCGGGAACTTCCGCGGCGGTTATCACGCCACTGGAGGAAGGCGCTCCCTGTTGGTCAAGGGTGAAGCCAAGGGCGTCCGGATTGCTGGGATCGGAGGTTCCTCCCTCCTGGTCCATGTCCAGCTTGATCTCCCCGTCGGTGACCTTCGCCCCGAGGAAGCCGATGTTGATAGTGAAGGTCTTCTTCAGCGGGGACCCGTCCGCGTCAAAGCTTCCCGACTGGTCCATCTCCACGCTGACCACGACCCCGTCATTCGGGTCCGAGGGCTTGTCCTGCGCGTCGAAGATGAAATCCGAGAGAGTGACGCTGCCGCCGACATCAACAAACCCGATGATCAGGTCCTTGAAGTGTACCCCGGCGTCCACCTCCAGCTCGGTCGGGTCGGGGGTCCCCCCCGGCAGGACCGGATCGGTGGTCACTCCCAGCAACTCCGCCTCATAGCCCAGATATAGGTTGTCCTGGTGCTTGAAGCCGAACTTCAGGTCGAGGGCAAACTTGATGTCCGTCCCGCTGGCGGCAATGCTCGAGCTGGTGCTGAGGGTGAAGGAATTCGACAGATAGGTGGGCAAATCAAAAGCCGGGATGAAGGGCCACGCACCCCCATTAAGGAAGGTATTCATGTTCAGGGCCAGGTCATCCACGTCGAGGCCGTCCCCTTCACCATCCAGCTCAAATTGCGGGCTGTTTTGAAGGTAACTGGTGATCTGCCCGATAACGAGGATGTTGAAGGCTTCCTCCCACGTGACGTACGCGTCGTCATTCAGGTCCATCGCGTCGAGGGCGATTTCCACCTTGTATTCATCGGGCCAGAAGAGCCAGGGATCCCCGAGGCTGGCGGATTCAAATTGCGCCAGGTGGTTGTACCGGTCCTGGTAGGTGCCACTGCCGGCGTCGGGGTAATAAAAGCTGCCGTAGTTGTCCGGATTCATGCCTTCCGACACATCGACCGGACTATCGAGCACCTGGAGAACCGTGGGCGAGGAGTCGACTACATCTTCCCCCTCACCCTGGACTTCCAGGACGCCCGGCACCACCTGTTGGAAGCTGGAGGAAGAATCAAAAAGTTGCTGCAGTTCATTGCTGATGGCGGTCAGTCCGGCCTTCATGTTGGTGGTGAATCCCGAAACCACATCATCGGCCACCGCGTAGGCCAGTTCCATCGGTTCGCTCCCGGCATCAAGGACAAAACCGCTGTTCGGGAGATAGCGGAACCCGGTTCCCATGACCCCGGTCATCAGGTCCGTATAACCGGAACTCCCATGTCCGTCCTCCAGGCCCAGCACGTGGCCCATCTCATGGGTCACCACCGTCAGCAGGTCCATGCCTGGTCCACCAGTGTAGGACCCGTCCTCCTGCAGGGTGAATTCACCGTGCCCGGCGGGGGTCGGATCGATGAACCAGCCGTGCCCGGCGGCGTCGATATCAAGGAAAATGTCCAGCCCCCGGGCTTCCCCAAGGATACCGGCGGACAGGTCCGCCACACGAACGGTGATGGCGGAAAGGCGTTCAGACAGCTCGGCAGAATCAATGTAGGGCGCCCAGTTGGCGCGCGCCTGGTCGACAATCGCCTCCAGTGCGGACTCCGTCAGGGGTGGACCGTTGGCGGCATGCAGGGTGGTCACCATCTCCGTTGGCCAGGTCCAGACTCTCTCATCGGGAAGGACACTGGCCGCAAAATCTTCCACCGGGCCGCTGAAACCGCTGTACCGCGTGACGGCCTGCAAAAGTTCCTCTTCGGGGGCGGGTTCCGTATCCCCGGATGCGGAAAGGCCTCCATCATCTGTGGTGGAGGCCGTGGGCAGGGCTTCGTCCCCGACGTCGGTGAAAAGGCTGAGGTCTTCCTCCGGGTCGACGTCTCCGGCTACCGGCTGTTCCGGCATGGGAACCATGATCGCGGAGGCGGGATCCGTCGCCCCGTCATCAACATCGGTAATGGCCAACCCCAATAAGTCAGCGGAGAGAAGGAGCCTTGGCTCCAATGCCTCCAACTCGATCCGTCCTGCGGCCTGATTCCGACTGTCCATGCTGATGCCCCCATCCCTCTCCATGGAAGGAGGTCATCTGAAGTCGTGGGAGGGCTGAATGGTAACGGCTGGAGATGGCCTGGGTACGTAGAGAGAGAAGAACTGGGAAAAAAATTAGAAAACCCGGGGCTCCCTGTCAATTAAATTTCGGGTAAACCCCCTAATTGATTGGTATTCAAAGATAATTCTTTCCTGAAAAGGAGACGGCTTCATCGAGCCAGGAATCCATTTTCAGGACGGATTTCCGGGAAAGGAAAGCCACGCGCTGGGCTTTCCATTGAACGAACCAGCTGGCGAACCGGCCGACCAACCGGGCCCCGGGAAGGCCTTTCTTGAGGCACCAACCGAAGAGGGAAACCAGCCAGTGGGGGGCAAAACGGAGCAGTAATTCATCCTTGCAGCTGATGTAGGCCACCGCACTCCCGGGATCTCCCTGGCGCCCGGACCGGCCGAAAAGCTGCCGGTCGATCCGCCGGGCCTCATGGCGTTCGGTGGCGATCACATGAAGGCCCCCGAGATCGGCGACGCCCTCGCCCAGTTTGATATCCGTTCCCCGGCCGGCCATGTTGGTGGCAATGGTGAGGGCCCCCGCCTGGCCGGCCAGGGCGATGATCCTGGCCTCCTGGCGGTCATTGAGGGCATTGAGGAGGTTCACCTTGAATCCTTCCGCATGCAGGCGCTTGGCGAGGACCTGGCTGGTGGCGACATTGCGGGTCCCGATCAGGACGGGACGTCCCGACTGGTGCATGGATTCGACTTCGGCAACGATGGCATTCAGTTTATCCTCCAGGGAGGGAAACATCCGGTGCGGAAACTCCTGCCGAACCACCGGGCGGTTGGTGGGAATCCGGATAACGGGCAGGTGGTAGGTCTGCCAGAGCTCGCGCGAAGCCTCCCGGGCGGTACCCGTCATGCCGGAAAGCTTGCGGTAAATCCGGTAATAGCGCTGGAAACTGAGGCGTGCCAGGGTCTGGTCAATGGGCGAAAGGGGAACCCCCTCCTTGGCCTCGATGGCCTGGTGCAGGCCGTGGCGCCACTTGCGGTTGGGCATCATCCGCCCGGTGAATTCATCCACGATAATGACCTTTTTCTGCTGCACGACGTACTGCTTTCCGCGCCTGAAAAATTCCCGTGCATTGAGGGCCTGTTCCACCAGTTCGACCGGGCGGGAGGCCCCGCGCCAGCGCTCCGGAAGAAGCTCCACCTGGGACTCCACCAGGTGGCGTCCGGCGGGAAGGAGAACCGTCTCCTTGTAGCGCAGATCGACCCGGTAATGCTCATCCTTTTTAAGCTGGTTGGTAATTTTCCAGACCTCCTTGTAGACCTGGTGGAGGAGGTTGTTGTCGGTCGGCGCGGAAATGATCAGGGGGGTAACCGCCTCGTCAATGAGGACACTGTCCGCCTCGTCGACGATACCGGTGTGCACCCCGCGCATCACGATTCCGCCGTCGTTCCGGTAGGGATGGAGGTGCTGGTGAAGGAGACGCCGGGTCGGGTGCTGAAGCTCGCCCAGACGAAGGCGGTCCCGGAGAAAATCGGCCACCACTTCCTTGCTCGTGGTGTAGGTCACATCCATCGAATACCCGCGGGCCCGGTCCTCGGATCGAAGGATGCTGGTGACATAACCGACCGAAACCCCGCAGAATTCATAGAGCGGCCTGAACCACTCGGCATCCCGCTTGGCGAGGTAATCATTGACGGTGATGATGTGGCAGGGATGGCCCGTCCAACCGGTTAGAATGCCGGCAAGGGAGGCCGTGAGGGTCTTCCCCTCCCCGGTCGCCATTTCCGCAAGAAAGCCCCTGTGAAGGGCCAGCGTACCGATTAACTGGACGAGAAAGGGGCGCATTCCCGTGATCCGCTCCGCGGCCTCCCGGATGGCTGCGAGGGCCTGCGGAAGCTGCTCCGCGGCCTCCTTCTTCCCCCGGCGGAAGGTCTCCCGGAATTCGAGGAGATGGCGCTGCAGGGCCTGGTCTGAGAGGAACTTCCAATCCTCCTCCAGGCTATCCACGTGTTCCGCTTCACGGCGCAGGGAAAGGAGCACCCCGGGCCTCCTGTTCCAGCTTCCGATAACGGCGTCCACCAGTCCGTCAAGGCCGGAGAACGGATCCTTGAGATGGGGGATCTGGCAGGGTCGGTATTCCCGGCTCAGGGTTTTCATATCCCGTAACGGTTTTGCAGGAGTTGCAGGAATTTCCGGATCCATTGGCGCAGCAGGGGCTCCGGGGGGAGGTCAAACCGGATGCGTCCGCCCCTGCCGTGGAGCAACTGGGAATCCCCCGCGGGGGCCACCCCGGCGCGGACCTCGAAAAAGGGCTCGGTGGTCCGGGTGCCGGTTTTCTCGCTCATGTCGACGGCGACGTCGCCACCGCCGGCCCAACCCACGGCGGGAGAGGGAAGGCGTTCCTGTTCGGCCGGAATGACTTTGCTGGAAAGCACCGGAAGCGTCGTTTCCGGTTGCCCGTAGATCTTGACCTCCGATCCGTGGATCTCGCTGGAGAAGAGTCGGGAGGCCTCATTCTGGGAGACGATGGCGGAAAAATAAAAGCTGGACTCATCGACCAGTTGGCCGATCGGCATGCCGCGCTCGATCCAGGACCCCACCATGTCCTTGAGCCCGGGAGCGACCCAGCTTCCGGCATGGGCCGCTTTGACCACAAGGGCCTGGCGCGCCTCCTGGAGCCGTGCCAGCAGTTTCAGGGTGGCCTCTTCACGGCTCTCCAGCGGCTTCAGGTCGGCGGTCGCCTCGCGGAGGGCCCGCCGCTGCATGGCGCGGGTCTGCGCCAACTGGGCTTCGGCGGCCTCGATCTGCAGATCCAACTCGGGGTTTACCAGGCGCAAAAGGGGTTGACCGGCCTCCACCAGGGACCCGTTCGGGGCGAGAATCGCCTCCAGGACTCCCGAGGCTTCGGGAACCACAACCGAATAGGTATTCGCCTGCAGGACCCCCGGCGAGCGGAAATGATTGGGAAAGGGAATGACGTCCAGCACCAGCATCAGGACGAGAATAAACCCGCCCACCACCGACACCGCCCGGAACCGGGTCCGTTCCAGTTTCGGGCTGCTGGCCAGGTAGATGACCAGCTTGTAGAGGGGAACACAAACCCAGGCCACCCCGCAGACAAGGGCCATGATCATGCCCAGGATCAGGAACCGGTCGGCCAGGAAGAAGAGGATGGTCGCGAAGATGATGATTTTATAAATCCAGCTGGCAATGGCGAACAAGGTCAGCCAGACGGCCTCTTTCCGGTTGCGCGCCGGGCTTGTCGATTTCTTGTACCCGAAGGCGTAATACTCGACGCAATGCTTGAGCAGGCCGGTGGAGCGCTGGTGCAGGTTCGGGATGTCGAGCAGGTCCGAGAGGATGTAGTACCCGTCGAAGCGCAGGAGGGGATTGGCGTTGAAGAGGACGGTTGAGACCGAGGCCACGAACATCATGTTGTAAGCCAGGCTGTGGATCGTCCCCGGTGCCGTGTTGGCCCAGACAAAGGCGGCCAGGGCAGCAACAAAAATTTCCACAATCATGCCGGCGGCCCCCACGAGGGCGCGCTGCCAACGGTTCCGGAAGGCCCAGGAAGCCGTTGCATCCATGTAGGGGATGGGGGTGAAGAGCAGGAACATGATCCCCATGGTATGCACTTCCCCGCCAAAGCGCCGGCAGGCGTGGGCGTGGCCGAATTCGTGAACCGTCTTGATGATGATCAGGCCGACATACAGGAGGAAGAGGTTGTCCGGAGCGAGGACGCCCTGGGTCTGGTCCTTGAGGGCGGGAAAATTGTCCACAACAATCTTCAGGCCCGCTCCCACGACACAAAGCCAGAGGAAAAACCCGGGCCAGCTGAAGAAAAACCGGCCAATCACCAGGGACCGCCGCAGGAAATTGTCGGGATCGATCAAGGGGATGCGGGCAAACATGATGCTGCGGAAGAAGGCCTTTCGTTCCCGCTGCTTGCGCTTGGTATAGCGTTCAAAGAGGCGTGCACTGTCGGGGGCGAATGCGGAATGCAGGAGGTTGGCGCCATAGAGCTGGGCCAGCAGGCGCAGGGCTTCCTCCTGGCCGGGGGCGTTTTCCGGGTCCGTTTCCATGCACTCGTGCCAGACGGAATCCACGGTCCGGTCCGGATTCAAGCGGGCCAGGAAATCGTAGGCCGCGGGTCGTACCCGGAAAAACTGGTTGTTGAAGGGATCGTGCAGGACATACCAGCGTTCGCCCCGGAAAAATTGCCGGTGAACGCGGATATGCGGCCGCAGGCTCACCCGCTGCTGGGCGATGCGAAACCAGGATTCACTATAGGTGGATGGGATGTCCGCCATGGCTCAGATCCAGAAGAACATGCGCAGGAAATCGATGGTCCGGTGGAAAATGATCCAGAAAAAGGTCCGCCGGCCGACGTCGATTTTGGAAATCCCCCCCATTCCGGGACGCCACCAGTCCCCGGGCTCCACCTCCAGCCGGGAGCGGACAATAAACACGTTTTCCGCCTCCTCGGTGGTGGCCACGGGCTCAATGAGCACGACCGTGGCGGGGAATTTCAACTTTGGCTGGCTGGCAAAGGCAATCTTGACGGGAGCCCCGAGCTTTACCTCATGGATATCCCGTTCATCGACCTTGCTTTCCACATACAGGCGGTCCAGGCGGGCGATCCGGAACAGGACATCCCCCTTCTGGACAGGGGCCCCAAGGCGCTTTTTCAGTTCGCCCTCAACGACGTAGGCATCAAAGGGGCTGCTGATCTCGGCCTGGGAGAGCTTGTAGCGAACCGCTTCCAACTCCACCCGCGACTGCTCCGCCTGGGCCTCGAAGATCCGCATTTCCGCCAGTTGGTTACGGGCCCGGGCCTTTTCCTCCTCCCTGAGGTACCGGGTCAGGTCCGCCGCGGCAGCCGCTTCCTCGAGGAGCAGTTCGCGCGTGTCCAGGGCCAGGAGGCGCTGCCCGGTACGGAAGATATCGCCGACTTCGGCCTCCACCTCGCTGATATACCCGTCAAAGGGTGCCGAAACAAAGGAGACATTCTCCGTGTGGAGCAGGAACGGGGCTTCGACCCGGTAGGTCATGCCTCCGAAAAAGAGCACCCCGAGGGCAACCGCTCCGGCCACCGCCAGGACCTTGGTCCAGGTTTTTTCCGGGCCCACCAGCTTGGCCAGGAATTCCCTGCATCCGGTGGCCCATCGGGCGCCAAACCAGCGGTCGCGCCGGCGAAGGTCCGCCAGGCGCGGGGCGGCGAGATCGGTGGTAATCCGCAGGAGGCGGATTTCCTCCGCCAGGAATGGTTCCGACGAACGCTCCAGGGTCACCACCCCGACCGCCTCGCCATCCACGCGGAGGGGGATCGAGCAGAGGTTCTTCACCGCGTGGGTTGCGGCAAACTTCTCATGGTCGCGGGTAATGACGGTTTCCCCTTCAAGGGGAGGCCAGTAAATTTCCTCGTCCTGGTCATGCGCCTCCTCCATGGCCATTTCCAGGTCGCTGACCGCCTGCATTTTCTTCTCGAACTTGTCTGAATGGCTGATCGCCTTGAGGCGGATATAGCCGCGCTGTTCCCAGCCCAGGCTGACCCGCTCACAACGGTGCTGTCCGGCCAGTTCATTGACGAAGGCCATGGCCATCTCGAGAAAACGCTTCTTGCCGTCGAGCATGACAACCAGGTCGATGACGGACGCGGCCTCGGACGCGGCCCCGGGGGCCCGGTTGGCGGATTGGAATTGTTGCACATCGGCCGGCAGGCAGTTGGCCAGCAAGAGCCGCTTGACGGCTTCATCGGCCTCCTCCCCGGTAAGGGCCGTCAAAAGAAAGACCGCCACCCACTGCTCACTGGACCGGCCTGTTTCCAAACGGACAGCCACCCCGATATCGGTCTCGGGGGAGCCGGATTCGGCGGAAAATTCCCGTACCGCTTCCCCTTCCTGAAGGGCGGCATCACAGAGTGATTCCACCCCTTCGAAGAAATGCCGGAGGCCCTCGCCTCCCAGATTCGCGGGAGAAGCCACCACCTTGCGCCAACCGGTGTCCTCCGTTTTCCGGTTGCGCACAATGAGGCCGAACCGGGCCTTTCCCACCGTGACCAGGGCGTCGAGGTAGGTTTGCCAGAAGGCGGCCGGCGATCCCGAGAAACGCCGCAAGGCAGCCAGCTGCTTGAGGGCGTCCCGAAAGGTGTTCGTCTTGTCGGATTCCCCGGACATGGCTAGGATTGCGGATTAAGTTCGAGCAGGCCACCCTCCCCCGGGCGCACCTGGCCTTCGGGATTCGAGAAGCGCGCCTTGATGCGCAGCAGGCCACTGGCCGGATCCACCACCGGGGAAATAAAGACGATCTTCCCGTCCTTGAGTTGCTGGGTCCCGAAACCGCTTTCGGAAATATAGGTGACGGGATTCCCTGTTTCCAACTTCGAAGCGGCCACCGGATCGATGTTGGCCACACAATAAAACTGGCGCGTATCGACGATCCTGACCAGGATTTGCGGGGGTTCGCAGAATTCCCCCACCTCGATGGGCAGGTCCGTCACGATTCCGGAAAAAGGGGCCCGGATCAGCTTCTTTTCCAGGGCGTCCTTTGCCACTTCCAGGTCGATTTGGGCGATGAGAAATTCGCTCCGCGCTTCATCCACTTCTTCCATGGCAATGGAACTGGTCTTCTCAAACAGCATCTCCGACCGTTCCAGGGTCGCTTCCAAATTCTCAACCAGGACCTTGCGCCGCTCGACATCGAGCTGTTCAGCCCTGGACTCCAATTCGAGCACAACCACGCCCTGATCGACAAAGCTGCCCTCCGAGAAGTGGATCACCGACACCGTCCCGCGGACGATCGAGGACATCTCGACATCCGCCACCGGCTCCGTCAGGCAACGGACCACATCCGCCCCGGTAAGGTCAGCGGATATGGCTGCCGTCAAAGCGGCGAGGAATAGGGGATTTGCTTTCATCTGTATCAATGGCACGCTCATAGGGGTTCCGATCACGCCCCCCCCAGTCCACGCCCATCCACGGGGCTCCCGGGAGATCATAATCAAAGGAAATGGGTTCGTCAGCCGGAAGGCGCGTATATTCCGCAACCTGGTATTGTATGCCCGGTATTTCCCCGTCGCCCCCTTCGATCCAGCGGGTGGTCCGGTATTCCAGACCCTCCAGGCTGGTTTCCAGGCCGCGGAGCTGGAGCAAATTTCCGGATATCAACTGCAATTCAAGAAGGGCGCGCTGGTACTCAATCTCGCTTTGCAGCTGCTCCAGCCGGGACTCAAAGAGATATTCTTCCGCCTCAAGAACACTTTTCGTGTCCATACGCCCGACATCCCGGCTCTGCATGCGGCTTTCCAGGACATAGGCCCGGGCGTCGACCACGGCTTCGTAACTGCGGGCGGTGGTGAAATTTGATTTCAGGCGTTGTTCAGCCGTGTCCCGGCCTATTTTCAACTGGGTAATGAGATGGGATTCCGTGCGTTCAGCTTCCATCAGGCGCAGGCGGGCCGCCCGCACCTCATTGCGGCCGCGGACATCCCCCCAGATGGGCACCCGCAGCACCAGGGCCACATTCCAGATCGGGAAACTGTGCTCCTGAATGTCCTCGAAGGAGGATTCCCAGTCGAACCCATGTCCGTTGGCGGTGTATCCCGCGGTCAGGTTCAATTCCGGCAGGCGCTGGTTTTTCGCATAACCGAGCCGGATGCGCTCCTGATCCATCTCGAGCCGGGCCCGCAGGAGATCCGGATTCATCTTGAGGGAAGCCTCGACCCCGTCCTCAAAGGACATCTCGACCGGACGGGAAACGGGGGCTTCAGAAACAAGGTAATCCACCTGGCTGATGCGGGGCACCCCGCCAAAGAAGGCGGCCAGCTTGTTCATGGCCTCCACCCGCTTCCGAAAGGATTCCTGTTCGCGCGACCGGCGCAAAGCGAGGCCGGCCTCGGCCTCCAGGACGTCGAGCCGCGATCCGCGTCCAGACTCAAAACTGGCTTCGCTGTCTTCGAGGATGGTCTGGGCCAACCGCACGGAATCCCGGCTCAGCGTGTGTTCCTCCTGGGCGTAAAACAGTTCCCAATAGGCCAGCTCCGCCTCGGCGACCACCTGCATCAGGCCCCTTCGATACTGCTGAAAGGCAATTTCCGATTGGCGGGCGGCAAGACGGAAGGAGGCAAGGTTGGAGGCAAACCCCAGCCCCCTCAGGAGAGGTTGCTCAACGGTCAAGCCCACGGAACTAACATAACCTGTCTGGAGATTCGCCTGGCTGCTCTCCCCAAGCGGGGGGTAGTTGTTGCGGATGTCATCAGCGGTCGCCCCCAGCCGCAAGCGCGTGCCCAGGGGAGTCAGCACTTCCAGCCCGGAGGTGTACTTCCTGTTGTTTTCTTCAAATATGAAGGGATACAGGTCCAGGGGCGGTGCATCCTCCCCGTTCAGCGCGGCCTGGATGGCCGCCTGCCCATACCCCGCCGTGCGCTGCGCTATATCGGCATTCGGTTGCTGCCGGTCGATCCACTCGGCCGAAGCCACGAAAGCCGGCTCGAATTCCCCCATTTCCGCGGCCTGCTGCCTGCGGGCCGCATGGAAGCCAAGGATTTCCCCCTGCACCGATTCGTTGAACCGCACCACTTGCTGCATGTAGTCCTGTAAGGTCAGTTCGTTCCGCTTGGCATACAGGAATGGTCCCTGGATTGGCTCCCCGGAAGCCTCCTGGGCAGCTGAGAGGCAGGGTGCGGCCGAAAAAAGGCCTGTAAAAAGAAGGAAAACACCCCAGGGGCAGCGAGATAAAGGGCTCATTTATTAGTTTTTAGGGGAGTTAGCGGGGCAAATCAAGGAAGAAGCAACCACTTCCAAAAGAATGATTTGGGGATCGCTTCGATAGAAATCAGGAAAGATTATTGGCAAATTCCGGAGGGGAGTTAATGGATCATGAGCATGGAAATGGAAGAAATGGAAGTCCACAACGCGGTTCCGGAATTCTCGGATCCACTGAACGGCTGGCTCCTACCCCGCTACCCACTGGCGGTCCGGGATGCCTTGAGTCCGCGCGGGCAGCTGATTTCGGCCAATTCCACCGGCGTGGAGCTGCGCTTTGTAACGCCCGGGCGGCAATTCCGGGTCACCCTGGCCAACCCGGGGGAAAGGATGGAGGTGACGGTGCGCAAGGGCAGTTTCTGGAAGGAAAAGCTTCATCTGGAGGCGGGGGCGACCCGGGGCTTCATTGTCGAGGAACCCGGGGGTTTTGGAACGGTCGAAAAGTCCGCCCTTGCCAGCGGCCAATGGGATGCGGCGGTCTGGCGCCTGCAGTTTGACGGCCCGAGCCCGGTTCTGCTGGATCTCGATCCGATGGGGGAAGCGATCCGGCCGCCCAGGGGCGCGGAAAAGCCGGCCAGGCGCTGGCTGGCCTACGGTTCCTCCATCACCAACGCCGACCTGCAGGGCTACGTATTCATCGCCGCGCAGGACCTGCGTGTGGATGTCCTCAACAAGGGGCTGAGCGGATCCTGCCACATCGAGCCGGAGGCCGCCGACTGGCTGGCCTCGCTCGATTTTGATTTCGCCACCCTGGAGCTGGGCATCAACATGCGCGGGCAGTTCGAGCCCCCGGAATTCGAGAAGCGCGTCCGCTATCTTTACAAGGTGCTCCGGGAACGCCATCCGAAAACCCCGCTGGTCCTGATCACTCATTTCCTGAACCGGGACCACCATGTGGCGGGGGAATTGTCAAAGGTGGCGCGACACCAACTGGCCTACGACACAATCCTCCTCGACCTGCACGCCGGAGCGGATGATCCGAACCTCCATCTTGTCGAGGGAACCGAGATCCTCGACGACTTCAGCCTGCTCACGGCGGACTTCATCCACCCGACCCACGAGGGGCATGCGCGCATGGGACGCAACCTCGCCAACCAACTGCGCGAGCTGCTGGGGATCTAGCCTGCCTTATTCATGAATTTCCTACTACAACCGCCTCCAGCCGCCTGTCTACGGCGTTTGC
>JBNGDP010000014.1:0-46062 GCA_049975345.1 Oceanipulchritudo sp.
CATCGTCAATCCAAGTGTCGTCCCGGGCCGGCTCCCCCGGCCCCTCTTTGGAAATCTCGTTGACCCGGACCCGGAACCGCCAAGCCTTGTCCCCGGATGATCCTGGTCACAACAGCCCTGATGATGGAGGCCCGGCCGCTGTGTGCCGCCCTCGGGCTGGGCGCCCTCGGCAACCAGCCATTCCCCGCTTTCATCGGGGGCGATCACCTCCTGGTCGTCTCCGGAACGGGACCCCAGCGGGCGGCCGCCGCGACCGCCTGGGCCATGGGCCGCCACCGCGGGATCCGGGCCGCCCTCAATATCGGTTTTGCCGGGGCCTCCTCCTCCCACAGTCCCTTGCATGTCTGGCATCTGGTTCACTCCATCCGGGACGCGTCCACCGGTCGGCTCCACATCCCGGACATCCTCTTCAAGCATCCCTTCCGGGAGTCCGCTCTCCTGACGGTCGGGAAAGTGGTCCGCCGGGACACAGGATGGGAGGGCCTGGTGGACATGGAGGGCAGCGGGTTTTACGAGGCCGCCCGCCGGTTCCTCGCGCCCGACCGGATCAGCCTGTTGAAATGGGTCTCCGATCCCCTCAGCGGTTCGGTGGAGGCGGAAGGAACCGCGGCCCTTTTTTCTTCCGCCGCCGCGGAGGCCGTCACCTTCCTGGAAAACTGGCCCGCGGCGGCCCCCCCTCCGGAAACCGGGGATCCGCCCCTTCTGGCGGCGGTGCGGCAGCGGCTCCGCCTGACCGAGACCCAGTCCCTGTTCCTGGCAAAGTGGATACGCGGCTATGTTTCCCGCGGGGGCGCCGAAGACAAGGTCCTCGACCTCCTTCCCGACCAGCCCCCGAGGGCGAAGGCCGGAAACAAGCGCATCTTCCAGGCCCTCGAGAATGTACTCAAAAGCTAGCACATTTTACAGGATCCATGTCGAGGAGGGAATCCGGGACCATCCGCGGACCCTCGCCGTACTTGAGCGGTTCCCCCGTTCGGTGGTCGTCGTGATTGACGACTACCAGAATGTGTTCGGACGCGGGAGGCAGGACTTCTGGCGGCAGAAGGCCGGCCCGACGCTGATCCTGGCGCGGAAAAAGGAGAACTTCCTGTATCCGGGAAATGAATACCTCCAGGGCAGCCGCCTCCCGAATTTCCATTACAACACCCTTGTGATGAATTGTCCCTATGATTGCCATTACTGCTACCTCCAGGGAATGTACTCCGGCGCCAACATCGTGGCCTTCGTCAACCTGGAGGACTTCCTCGCCGCCGCCGCGGAGGCGGTGCAAGAGCGCGGGGACAAGGGGGCTCCGCTGCACCTGGCCGTTTCCCACGACACCGACCTGCTGGCCCTGGAAGGGATTCTCGGCTATGCCGCCGCATGGAACGGGTGGGCCCGCCACCGGGAGGATGTCCTCATCGAAATCCGCACCAAGAGCGCCCCGTACCGTTTTCTTCGCTCGGTCGACCCGGCGGCCGGCGTTCGGCTGGCCTGGACCCTGACCCCGGGGGACCTGGCCCGGCGGTATGAAACCGGGGCCCCGGGCCTGGAGGCCCGGGTAAGGGCCTTGCGGGAAGCGGCCGGCCGGGGCTGGCGGATCGCCGTCTGTATCGACCCCATTCTCAAGGTCCCCGGGGAGGGCGATCCGTACGGTGATTTTGTGGATTTTCTCGGGCGGGAGCTTCCCTGGCAGGCGGTCGAGAGAATCGAGCTCGGGGTCTTCCGGGTCAGCGCCGCGTATTTTAAACGCATGCGGAAGCGGCCCGGAACGGACCTCTTGCATTATCCCTATCTGCATGCTAACAACACCGTTTCTTATTTTGAGGAAGAACGGGTGGAGCTGATGGGCAGCGTCCGTTCCCGCCTATTGAATTTCATTTCCAAAGAAAAGATCATCCTATGGACATAGCAATCGTCACGGGCGCCTCCAGTGCTCTCGGACTGGCCGTCTCAAGGCGGCTGATACAACTCGGCTTCCGGGTGTACGGGCTGGGAGGTGACTACAAGGACTGCCCGTTGCAGAACGTGAACTTCAAGCCGGTAAGCTGCGATCTCGGGGATCCATCCGCCGTCGAGGAGGCCGCGCACGGTATCCTTGAAAAGGAGAAGGGCGTGTATGTGCTCGTCAACAACGCCAAGTACTTCGGGCAAAAGCGCTTCGCCGAAATGGAAATCAGCGACATGGAGCGGGTGCTGCGCATCAATCTGCTCTGTCCCCTCGTACTGGTCCGCACCCTTGCCGGCAGCCTCCGGAACCTGCAGGGGTACCTGATCAACCTCGGGGCGCCCTATTCCGACTTCAGCCGGGGAGGGCCGGTCGGTGCCTCCGCCTCCGGCGGACTCAAGTGGATGGGGGAGGTCCTCTTTCACGATTTGCGCGACTATGGCGTGAAGGTCTGCCACCTCTCCCCCGAGCCAAACCGTGGACGGGATCCGCGTTCGCTGGTCCGGCCGGGGGCCCGCATGGAAGCCTCCATTGATCCCGAGGCGGTTGCCCAGGCGATCGAGCAGATCCTGCAGAGCCCTTTTGGAAACGTGATCACCGAGCTGGTCATGCGCCCGCTTCGTGTCAGGGAGCCGGAACAGGAACCGGTCCGCAATCTACCGTATCCAGAGCCGCAGCCGATTCCCTACACCGTACCGCGGGAAATTATTGAGGCCGAGGAACAGCTCGAGGAGGAGGAATGGCAGGAAAACCAGCACCGCAAGCGCAAGCGGCGTCGCGAGAAGAAGGCCGTGAATAAACAACCGGACGCCGGGGAGGCGCCTGCCAGGGAGGAGTCCCCGACGGCCCCGGTTGAAGCGAAAACAGGCTCCAATGCCCCCGAAAAGCGGAAGAAGGGTGGTCGCAAGCCCAGGCCCCAAAAACCGAATGTCGGGTTTATCCCCAGGGAAAAAGCTTCCGACCCGCAACCCCCGCCGGAGTCCAGGCCGGAGGAAACCAAAGAGGACCGGCCCCCGGCGAAAAAAGCGGGCAGGAAAACCGCACGCAAGCGGACCGCCAAAAAAACGGCCAAAAAGGCGACAGCAAAAAAGGCGACCCGCAATCCTGTTCAAAAGGCGGCCCGCAAACAAAGCGCCAAAAAGGAAACAAAAAAAGCGGAAAGCGGCAGGGAATCTGCTCAGGAACCATAAATGCTGCTCGAACTTCTACCGCAAAAACTGGCTGTCATGCGGCTTGACCCGGGGGATCCGGTTCCCGGCTGGCCCACGGACGGGCAGTTTTTTTCCATCACGCGGACGCCGAATGAACTTTCGATCTTCTGTGACAGCAGTGCCATGCCGGAGGGCCCCGACAAGATCGACGGTTGGCGCGCCATTCGCGTGGCCGGTCAACTGGACCTGCAGCTGGTCGGGATTATTTCGCAACTGGCCGTTCCGCTGGCGGCAAAACAGATTCCCATTTTCTCCATTTCCACCCATGATACGGATTACATGCTGGTGCGGGAGAGCCACATTGAGGATGCCATGGACGTCCTGAGACGGGCCGGGCATCAGGTGGTATGTCCCTAATCCGAATGGCACTCGGTTAAGGAGGGCTGTCGAGGAATTTCCCCGGTGGCCTCCCCGGGGGAATGGGATGCTCAAAATAGCCAACGCGCCTAAAAAAGGGGCGGAGATCCTCGCGGCCCTTCAGGCGGGACTGGAGTTTGGCCATTTTACCGGGCCGCAGATGGCCTCGAAGAGGCCGCATACCCCAGGGCTGCGCATTCGCTGCGCGCATGCTTGCTGGGCTATGGCATGCGGCCCCATTGGGGCCATTTCCGGGTCGCGACATCTTGGAAATTGTCCAAAATTCAGACCCGCCCCTGGGCGTGACAGATTGCCGGTCCCTCCTTGACCGAGTGCCATTCCCCCTAGCCTGCCCTTATCCATGAATTCCCTGCTGCAACCGCCTCAAGCCGTTTGTCTACAGCGTTTGCCACCGTGCAGCGACCTCAACGTATTCCAGTGCGCCTCCGCCCGCTGCCCGGCAGCAAGCCTTGTATGCAAGCACCCTCAGACGGTTTCGCTACGGGTTTCATGAATAAGGCAGGCTAGGGGACAGAAAATCGGTTGAAATTCCCCAAAATCCCGCGATTGTATGGGTTCTTTTGGCGTCCAACAACCGTCATCAGGAACCATGAGCAAGAAAGAGAAGAATAAATCAGAGGAGGAGTTGGCCAGGGAGCCGGGTCAACCGGAGGAATCCGCGGGTACGGTCGCGGAACCGGCCGCCGGGACGGTTTCCCCCGAGGAGGTCGGGGAACTCTTCAAGAAACTCGATGAAGCCATCGCCGAGAGCAACGCCAACAAGGAACGGTACCTGCGCACGGTGGCGGACCTCGAGAACTACCGCAAACGCGCCGTGCGGGAGAAGGAGGAGGCGCGCCGGCAGGCCAACTGCGGCCTTCTCGAGGACCTCCTCCCGGTATTGGACAATTTCAAGCTTGGGCTGAAATCGGCCGCGCAGCACGAGGGGGGAGAGGCGTTCGCGGAGGGTTTCCGCATGATCCTGAACCAGATGGAAAGTGCCTTGAAGAACAACGGGCTGGAAGAGATCAATCCCTTGCGGGAGCCGTTCGACCCGAACTTCCATGAATCCGTGGCCCATATTCCCCACGAGGAGATCCGGGAGGGGCATGTCATCGAGGTGCAGCGCACCGGATACCGGCTTTTTGAGCGCCTGCTGCGTCCCGCGACGGTGATCGTCTCGAGCGGGGCGCCGGAGAAGGCCGCAACCGGAGAGGATCCCGCCATGGACGTTCCGGAAAATCCCGGGGAGAATTCGTAAGGGATGGCCAAGCAAGACTATTACGAGCTTCTTGGGGTCGGCCGTGATGCGACCGCCGAGGAAATCAAGAAGGCCTACCGGAAGAAGGCGGTGCAGTTCCATCCCGACAAGCACAAGGGCGACAAGGGGATGGAGGAGAAGTTCAAGGAGGTTTCCGAGGCCTATGAAGTTCTCAAGGATCCCGAGAAACGCGCCGCCTACGACCGTTACGGGCACGCCGCCTTTGAACCGGGAGGGGTTGGCATGCGCGGTGCCGCCGGGGGAGGCTTTCACGACCCCTTTGACATCTTCCGCGAAGTGTTCGGGGGCAGCGCCTTTGACGATTTCTTCGGGGGCGGTGGGGGAGGCCAACGAGGCGGCAGCGCCGGCCAGGCCGGGTCCGACCTTCGCTACGATGTGGAGATCTCCCTGGTGGAGGCGTACCGGGGCATTGAAAAGGAGATTTCCTACCGCACGGCGGTGGTCTGTGACCATTGTGGGGGCTCGGGGGCGGAACCGGGATCCCGCATCGTCACGTGTCCCACCTGCGGCGGGACCGGACGGGTGATCAGTTCCCGGGGATTTTTCCAGGTCCAGCAGACGTGCCCGACCTGCGGGGGCGCGGGGCGGATGCCCGAGCAGCGCTGCCGCCAATGCAACGGGGACGGCCGGGTCCTCAAGAACAAGAAGGTGAAGATCCGCATTCCCGCCGGGATCGCCAGCGGCCAGAAACTGCGCTCCGCCGGGAACGGGGAAGCCGGCGTGATGGGCGGTCCGTCCGGCGACCTGTACGTGGTCGTCCATGTCAAGGACCATGAGATATTCGAGCGGCAGGGGGACGACCTCTACTGTGATGTCCCCGTCAAATTCACCCTGGCCGCCCTCGGCGGGACCATCGAGGTCCCGACCCTTTCCAACAAGAGCGGACGGGTCTCGCTGAAGATCCCGCAGGGGACCCAGGACGGGACCGTCTTCAAGCTGCGCGACCGGGGAATACCCAGCCTGCGCGGCGGGGGCCACGGCAACCAGTTTGTGCGGGTCCATATCGAGGTGCCCAAGAAACTCACTTCCGAACAGCGGGACCTGCTCGAGAAATTTGCCAAGGCCTGCGGGGATACCGACCACCCGGTGGAGGAGAGCTTCTGGGAAAAGGCCAAGAAAATCTTTGAATAGGAAGGAACCCGCCATGAAGTTTGCCATTCTCGGATCCGGACGCGGCAGCAACGCCGAAACCCTCCTCGAGGAATGGAAGGCCGGGCGCCTGGGCAGGGCCGAACCGGTCGCCATTTTCAGCGACAAGCCGGAGGCCCGTATTCTTTCCCTCGGCCAGCGTTTCGGGGTCCCCGCCCGCCATCTTGATCCGGGACCCTACAAGACAAAACTGACCCCGGGGGTGGAAGCGGCCTACGTCGAGGCGGTCCGGGATACCGGCGCGGAACTGGTGGTCCTCGCCGGGTTCATGCGCGTCATCAAGGAAACCTTTCTCAACGCCTTCCCCCTCCGCATCATCAACCTGCACCCGAGCCTGCTGCCCAGTTTCAAGGGACTCGACGGGATCAGGCAGGCCTGGGATTACGGCGTGAAGGTCACCGGCTGCACCGTGCACTTTGTGACCGGGGACCTCGACGGCGGTCCCATCATCGACCAGATGCCGGTCCGTATCGAGGATTCCGATACGCTCGAGTCCCTTGAGGCGAAGGTTCATGCCGCCGAGCACGCGCTGCTCCCGGCAGTTGTCCGCAATCTCGCCGAAAAGGGGCTTTCATGATCGAGCTGCGGCTTCCCATCGACGCCGGCCTGGCCCGGCAATTGGAGGACCATTTCTGCGAGGAGTACCAGCAGTGCTGGCTCCTCGAGGAAAACTGGAAGACCGGCGAGCAGTTCCTGCGCGGCTTCTTCGATACCGAGGAAGCCCTCTCCGCGAGTTTCGCGTCCCTGCGTGAGAGTTTTCCCAATCTGGAGGCCGCGCCCTCCGTCTCCGAGCTTCCCGACCGCGACTGGAAAGAAGCCTACAAGCTGCATTTCAAGCCGTGGAGCGAGCGCGGTCTGCACTGGGTGCCGGTATGGGAACGCGACACCTACAAGCTCCCCGCCGGCGAACAGATTGTCTACCTCGACCCGGGCATGGCCTTCGGGACCGGCAACCACGAGACCACGCGCCTTTGTGTGCGACGCCTCCTCGACGCCCGCGACGAGTGGGGTGGGGCGGTCACGGAAAAACCGGTCATCGATGCCGGGTGCGGCTCCGGCATCCTCGCCATCTCCGCCCGCAAGATCGGCTTCACCGGGGTCTACGGATTTGACAACGATCCGGACTCCATCCGCATCAGCCTCGACAATGAGAAGCTTTGCGGCCTCGAGGGCACCATCGAGTTCCGCTGGGCCGACTTGCAGGAGGGGCTCACCAACCGCTCCGGCGACCTGCTCCTTGTCAACATCCTCGCCAATATCCTCTGTGACCACGCGCAACTGCTCTGCCGCAGCGTCCGCCCCGGCGGCCGCCTCGTCCTCAGCGGCATCCTCGCCCGCGAGGTGGAGGATGTTCACGCCGTCTTCGCCCCCGTGGTCGCCGCCATGACCGGCCCGACCCCCCACATGGATTCCCGCACCGACGGCGACTGGGCGGACTTGCTGTACCGGTTTTAAACCGGATCCGCCGACACCGGCAGGATGCCGTGGATCGGCTTGGGGATGCCGGCCGGGCGTCCGTCCACCGCATGCACAAAGACCCAGTCCGTTTCCCCGCGGGCGATGAGGTGGCCATCCTTCGGTCGCCTGAACGCGTACTTGCGCTTTGAGCGCACCCGCCCGATCTCGGCCACCCAGGTCAGGGCTTCGATTTCGTCCCCTTCAAAGGCCGGACGCAGGTATTCGATGTGATGCGAGCGCGCCACCCAGGTGCAGCCCAGCTCCTTGTTCACCGCCTCGCCCCCGATCCGCCGCCAGTGTTCCACCGCCAAGTCCTGCATCCACTGCACGTAGACCACGTTGTTCACGTGCCCGTTGCGGTCGATGGCCTCCCGCGGGACGGTGAACTGCCTCCGGAAGACGGACCGGCTATCAGGGCTTTCTTCGCGCATGGGCGTTATTTTTCCGCCTCCTGCGGAATTGGCAATTATTGAGATGGCCGATTTTCCGACACCCTTACATGGTATCGGATCGGCCTCGATGTGACGATTGGGAGTCTTTCCCGCCCTTCCCAAAGCACCCCCTCGCCACGAAAGTCTTGACCTTCCCCGTCTCCCTCACCTTAGTCCTTGGTCTTTCGTCCTTAGACCTTGGTTCACCTCCGCGGGCGTAGTTTAATGGTAGAACTCCAGCCTTCCAAGCTGGCCGTGGGAGTTCGATTCTCCCCGCCCGCACCACTTTTCCCGCCAGCTTGCTGAGGGTCCCATCAAGGCAACAGCGAAAGCAGACGGACCGCCAGCATCACGCCAGGGCCGAAGCCAGCCGGGCGATGCCGAGCACCTCGATCCGGTCATCGAGCCGGGCGGAGACGTCGCCCGGGCAGACGATCCGGAGTTCGTCCAGCCGCAGGTCCTCGAGGGCAACGCGCATGGAGCGGGTCACGGCGGGCTTTTCGGCGTATTTGAATTCATAGCCGACGCGCCGGCCGGCCTCGAACAGGAGCAGGTCGAGTTCCGCGCCGCCCTGGGTGGCCCAGAAATACCCCTCGCGGGAGCGGCTCAGGCGCAGCACCTGCTCCAGTGCGAAGCCTTCCCAGGAGGCGCCCACCTTTGGGTGTCCGCTTAGGGCCTCTTCCGTCTCCAGACTCAGCAGATGGTGCAGCAGGCCGGAGTCGCGCAGGTAGATTTTCGGCGATTTCACCTGCCGCTTGCCCAGGTTCTCGAACCACGGCTGCAGCTGCCGCACCATGTAGGTCTGGGTCAGGTCGTCCAGATAGCCGCGGACGGTCTTGTCGCTCAAGCCCAGGGCGCGGCCCAGTTCCGATGCGTTCCACAGTTGGCCGTGCGCATGCGCCAGCATGGTCCAGAAACGCCGCATCACCTGCGCGCTCACCCGGATGCCAAATTGGGGAAGGTCCCGCTCCAGGAAGGTCCGTACGAATCCCTCCCGCCATGCCACCGCGTCCGCCTCGCTGGCCGCCAGAAAGGAACGCGGAAAGCCGCCGCGCAACCACAGCCTCCCGGCGCTTGCGCTGCCGGTTTCACCGATGTCAAAGACGTGCAGGTCGACAAACTCCACCCGCCCGGCCAGCGTTTCCGAGGAGCGCCGCAGCAAGTCCGGCGAGGCGCTGCCCAGGATCAGGAAGCGCGCCTGCCCCTCCCTCCGGTCCGCCAATACCCGCAGCACCGGAAACAGTTCCGGCCACGTCTGCACCTCGTCCAGCACGACCAGCCCTGTCAACGCTCCAAGCGCCAGCTCCGGGTTCTGCAACCGCAGCTGGTCCCGCGGCGATTCCATGTCAAAATAATGACTCTCTTCCTTCCCCGCCGCAATCGCCTGCGCCAGCGTCGTCTTCCCGCATTGCCGTGGCCCCAGCAGCGCGCATACGGGAGCCCGCCCCAGCGCCGTCTCCACCCGCCTGCGATAATCTCCGCGGGCAATCATGTAAGCAATTTCGGATTATTCTTCCGAAATTGCAAGAATAATATCGCGATTCACGGCTGAGGTGCCTGTACCTGCTGCGTCGCGCCCGCACCACTTTTCCCGCCAGCTTGCTGGCGCAGGAAAAGTGATTGCCCTGAGCGAAGCCGAAGGGCACAATCCTTCGCCGCGGGCTACGGCTGGCAGGCCACTTTGGGTTTGGTGCATGAGGCCTGACTCAAGCCAGCTCCCCTGGACAATTTGAACAACAGCTTATCCCGAATTGATCGAAAGATGAAGTCTGGCAATGTTCCTGAAATCGTCGCTGAAGCGCGCGTCCATGTATACGCTTTCCCAAAAGTGCCTTGCCAGGGTCCCGGCCCGGGCACCCCGGAGCGGAACAGCTGCGGGCTCAAACTCGGGGAGCCCCGCCGCGTTCGGGGCATAGGCCATGGGGAGCATGTCGTAGATGGGGGCCAGCGCGAAGCCACCATCATGGGTCGGGTAAAAGCCAAGATTGCCGAAGTGCATGTCCGTATTGAGGATCGCCCTGCCAAAATCCCAGACGATCTGGATACGTTCCTGATCGGCTGGGCAGATGAGGCCATCCAGGCGCAGGCGATCCGCCAATTCCGCCCACGATCCGGATCCCTCGCCGTAGAATGCCCCATCAATGGCGGCGAGCGTGTGCACCCCGACGCGTCCTCCTGAATCCGTGCGGTCGAATCGGCGCACTGCCAGAAATACAAAGTCATCCACTTCGACGATGCGGGAAGCGGCGGCGGGAATGCCATGTTCCGTGAGGATTTCGCCGGCGGAGGCCTCCGCAATCAGGAGGTCGGCCCAGCGCCCGTGTTGATCATCTCTTCGGGCAAACTTTACCAATTCCAGTCCCACCGAGAATTTCGGACGCTCCCCGCCCGCCGATGAGCCCGGAGGGCGTCCCTTAACCGACTCCCTGGCCAGGTCCGGCCAGTCCGATTCTTTTACGGGCTGCGGAACACGTATCGGGTGTTCCCCCACCATCAGGTGGCCCGGCAGATCATCGCCAAAAATATAGGAGGCCAAAAGAAACTCATCGGAACCCCAACGACTCAGGTCCGCCGGTGCCCCAAGCTGCCGCTGGGTTCTTTGTGCAAACGCCCGACCCATGAATCCCTGTGGGCGCAGCTCATCCAAAAACCAGGGCCATCCTTCGCTGATGCCGTTCTTCAGTCCAAGTGAGTACAAAGGTTCCTCAGCGATGAAATCCATTAGCCAGAAGTCCCCTGCCAGTGCCCTTAGGGTTCCCAGTTTTTCGATTTCTCCGTTTTCGGCCACCCGGTTTACCGACCAGCTGTCCCCATGGTTGCCAATTTTCCGGAGCAGACCGAATCGCGCGCCGCGGCCGCCGCCGGTTAAAATGGCGTCCGGCATCCTGGATAGCTCCCGCGAGACCGTCGGCTGGCTGAGTCCGGTCCGCCGGGCAATTTCCCTTGAAGATAACAGCTCTCCTCTGGATAGAAGGGCGCGAAGTTGGTGTTCGTGACTCATTATTTGAATCAATTAAATATTAATTAATTGTTGTAAGACAATAAAATAAGTTTATCTTGAATCAAGAATTGAATCACTTATATTCAGCGGGCAAGCGTAAATCATTCTGTCTGTTCGGATCTGAACATCCCGAAAAAGAAAATTTTTTCGAGGCGGCGCCTTGAAATCCTTGCGCCAGGCAAAGGGCGAGATTGAAGGGTGGGGCGCTGCCTGAGCTTATCCGCACCAGTGGCGTGAGCGGCGAAATCCCAAACGGTGCGCTTTGCCCATTATGACTGCTGGGACGGTAACAAAGGATACAATCTGCGGAGTCCTTCGCTGCTCGTAAGCGGCTGATTCGGGCTTACCGCGCCGATCAACTCTTCACAAGCGTGCTCCCCCAAAAAAGCAGTTGACTAAGTCAACTAATTCATGGATATTTGCGGCATGAAAACCGTTGCGACCCATGAAGCGAAAACGCATTTGTCTGCGCTGCTAAAGGAGGTGAGTGCCGGGCAAACCGTGGTGATAACCTGCGGTCGCAAGCCACTGGCGAAGCTTGTTCCGTACGAGGTTGCAGCCGAACGTCCCCGGGTTGGAGACATGCTGGATGAGCCATTCGAGGTTTCAGAGGAGGCGTTACGCCCGATGAGTAAGGCAGAACTGGGAGGCTGGGGGCTGTAATGCGGGCACTGCTGGACACCTGCACGTTTCTCTGGCTGGCCTTGGAACCAGCGCGGCTGTCGGATCGAGCCAGGCAATTGTTGGACGATCCCCGCACGGTTCGGCAGTTAAGTCGTGTGAGTGTGCTGGAGATTGTGCTGAAGCATCGGGCGGGCAAACTACCGCTGCCGCAGGCGCCGGAAAGTTGGATACCTTCGCGGCGCGCATTTTTTCAACTGGAGGACCTGCCCTTGGAAGAGGTGGTGATCTACCGTTCGGGCATGCTGCCGGATGGGCATGATGATCCGTTTGACAGGCTGCTTGCCGCCCATGCTATCGAAGCGGGGAGCACAGTGGTGTCACCCGACACGCCTTTGAGCATGCTCGGAGCCGCGCGCGTATGGTGAGCGGTCGTCTGATTACGATGGAATCGCTGAATATCGCGTTTATTGTTTTGCCTTATGATCTGAGGGATTGGGTGAAAGACAATGATCTGGCGAAGTTTGTTTTGGAGGCAGTGGAGCTGACTGATACAAGCATGGCAAAAGTCAATCATCGTGGAAGCGGCAGTGCGGAGTATCCACCCGGGATGATGTTGGCCCTTTTGATTTACTGCTATGCGACGGGAGTTTTCAGTTCACGCAAGATAGAGCGTGCAACGTATGATTCGATCTCGGTACGCTACATCTGTGCAAATCATCACCCCGACCACGACACGGTCGCGAAGTTTCGGCGGAATAATCCGGAACTGATAGAGGAGTGTTTTGCCCAGGTTTTGGCCTTGGCTGGTCACATGGGCCTGTTGAATCTGGGGACCATATGTATCGACGGGACCCGGATTGCGGGCCATGCCGACGGGAACAAGAACCTGACATTGGAACAACTTGAAGAAGAACTAAAAACGCTCAAGGAACAGGCCCGTCAACGCATGCAGGCAGCGGAGCAGGCCGACAAGGATGACCATAATGCGGATGGCCTGTTGCTTCCTGAAGAACTGGGAAGCCGCAGCCAACGGGAGGCAAAATTGACCGAGACCAAGGCCAAGCTGGAAGAGCGTTTGGAACGGCTCAGGCAACAGCGCAAAGCCAGCATGCAACGCTCACGGCGTCAGGACGACAAACCTCGAGGAGGACGTCCGAGCAACCCTCGGACCGGGGAGGATAAAGTCCGGCAAGATCGAGCCCGGCAAAAGATCAATCCAAACGATCCAGACACGCACAGCATGCCGGTGCGCAAGGGTGGCTATGTTCAAGGTTACAACGCCCAGGCATCTGTCGATGCGGAGGGAGCGAACCTGATCCTGAGCGCACATCTGACCAATGCGCCCAACGACCGTCAGCAAATGGAGGCGAATCTGGAGAGGATCGATCCAAAGCACCTTCGGCAAACACGCAATGTCTGCGCAGACAAAGGCTACTACAAGCGTCGTAGTCTAATGGATTTGGAGGGCACCCACAAGGTGCGCATGATCGTGCCTCCGACTCATCAAGATTATAAAGAGAAAGCCCGTTATGCCAAAGACCATCCCCGGGAGGTGGAAAAACACTACAAGGAGAAACTCCTGCGGAGATTGAAAACAGCTCAGGGAAAAGCCCTTTACCGGAAGCGAAACACGGTCAGCGAAGGAACCTTCGCCACGATCAAAAATGCGATCGGTTTCAACCGCTTCCGGCTTAAAGGTCTCCATCGAGCACAAATTGAGTGGATGCTCGCCTGCCTGGGACACAACTGTCGGAAAATCGCTCAAAGCAGAGCGTAGCTGCTCTTTTCCGGGTAAAAAACCGGGGTATCTTGCCTGATTGACCGCGTCACAGGTCCCAAAATCGGTTAGTTACAATCCTCCAGGCACCATCGGGGGCTTTTTCATGAAACAAAGCCTCTCGACCTGCAATCGACATTAAGTGCGGTCCAGTAAGTCCGACAGTCCCTAATTGGATTTGGTATAAGTCCGCCTCACTTGTCATGGTCCAAAGCGCGCAATTTATCCCGGCGGATCCAGAAGAGAAGAGCGCCGAGCGGGAGGGAAATGGAAAGGATCCATGGGGCATACATGTTCGAGGCCATGGCTGCCGCCCCGAACAATTGGATGTTTAAAAGATTCACCCCTATCTGACCGGTTGTCCAATTGATCGAAATTTGCCCAAATCCAACAACGACAAAAATCACCCACAGCCATTTGCTTCTTTTCATCGGAGTCCGGATGCAGGCTATCAGTGTGGCCAGGATGAACACCGGAACGGCAAGACAGAGGCCCAGGAACACGTAATGTTTCGGGCCTTTTCCTTCCAGCGAGAACCGGTTTGTCTCCTGAAGAGGCCGTTCAAGGGGAGCCACATTAAAGGCCAGTATCGTGTTTCGATTTTCTGAAATTTCCTTGAAACGAATCGTTGCCAACACCCATTGCCCCCCGAATCCGTATTGATACGTCAAATTGTGGATTGCCGGTTGCCCGGAAGCGCTTCGCGTCTGGTAGCCAACCAGATTCACCGCATCCGGGTCCCCGGGCGGAAAGAAGTTCCGCATTTGTGACAGTAATGCTGCAACATTATCCGGCTTGATTTCCGGGTCCATGTCCTCGACAATCGGGCCGAAGTCACCCGTACGAAGTTGGGTTATGTATTGAGTTGCGGTTGCCTGTCGGGCATCCCCTGCCAGGTCTTCCATCAGGGTCGATGGGTTGCATCCGGGAACGAAGCCCAATAGGAGCATTAAGATCGGCAGGGGTGGTACTTTTTTCATTTGGCGGGCTGGGGCTTTTGGCGGCTCGACCCGTCCAGAACCTGGATTTTTGAGATGAATCCCGTCAAGCGGAAAGAACGCCATTTTCCAGATATGGAAATTCTTGCCGCCCTTCCGGTACAATGGGATCATGATTCAAATGGAAGAGCGCGTAACCCATCTGGAAGCGATCATGGCCGAGCTGGCGCATGTCCAGTTGCGCACGGAAATCGCCATGAAAGAAGATACACGCAGGCTAAAAGAAAGCACCCTTCAGATGCAGGAAAGTGGTCGACGGCCGGAGGAAAGCACCCTGCAGATGCACGAGGATACCCGGCGGATGAAGGAGGAAACCCTGCGGATGAAAAAGGCCTGGGGAGACCTTGCCAACAAGATGGGGACGATCGCGGAGGACGTGGTGGCACCCAACATTCCGCGCCTTGCGGTGGAGGAGTTTGGTTTGTCGGAAGTTTTGGACATGATGCCGCGCGCCCGGCGGACCAGCCGGCGCGGGGAAAAGCGCCGGACGGAATACGATATCGTCTGCGCCGGACCGGACAAGGTGGTCGTGGTGGAGGTGAAGTCGAGCCCGACGCTGGAGAAGATCAACGCGGTGCCGGCCCGGCTGGAGCAGTTTTTTGATTTCTATCCGGAATACGAGGGCCGCGAGCTGATCGGGGTCTTTGCCAGTTGGTCGATCGATGAGGCGCTCTTGCCGGCGATCAGTGCGGCCGGGCTCTACGGCATCGCCATGGGCGACGACACCATGGACGTGGTCGCACGCCCGGCCCCGCGTTGAGGCGACGAGGGCCTTCGGTAAAGCAGGAAGTCCGCCATCATGAGACCAACGAAATGCCGATACATCGATTTGGATCCGAACGTCGCGGTTTTCAAGCCGCGGGGCATCCCCTCGAGGGAACTGAAAACGGTTGAATTGCAACTCGATGAACTGGAGGCCATCCGTCTGGCCGACTACAAGGGGCTGCATCATGCCGTCGCGGGAAAGAGAATGGGCGTCTCCCGTGCCACCTTTGGGCGAATCCTCGAACAGGCCCGGCACAAGATCGCGGAGGCCCTGCTCAACGGCAAGGCGCTCCAGTTTGGCGGAGGGGAAGTCCTGACTGCCCGGAAACGACGGTACCTGTGCCATGATTGCGGCGACCGGTTCACGGTTCAGCGCCGGTCCAAACCGCCCGCATCCTGCCCCAGTTGCGAGAGCCCGAGGCTGAAAATCCTCTCACCGTGAACGCTGCGGGAAATGCTGCCGGCCCTTCAGGTTTTCTCCGAGGGGGCGAACAGCAGCGGGAAAACGATGTCGCTCAGACAGCAGGGTAACCAGACCGCGAGAAAGAGAAAGACCAGGATGAGCCAGTAGGATCCCTGCCCCGGAGCAGACATGGCCAGGAGCATGTGGAAAAGGGAGGCCCAGGTGCTGAGCAGGACATGGCCGGCATGCGGAAACCTCGTTTGCGGTCTGAAATACGCGAATGCCGTTCCGACGATCGCCAGAGGATTCACGATCCACCATTTTTCAATAAAACCAAGGTGGATTCCCCGGTTCGGGAGCTGCATCAAGGATTCCCCGACAAAAGGGATGATGCAATCGCTCAGCGTCGCAATCCCCACGGAGCCGATGTATCCCACCAGAAAGAGTTTCCACAGGTTGCATTTTCCCCGAAGGCATGTTCCGCCGAAGTGTTCACAAGTATGGAGATTATAGACCGAAGCGGTTACCATTGCGCTCAGAACCACATGCATGGGATGCAGAAAATAAAAAACCCTGTAGGCGACGGGCTGCGGCCAGGATTGGGAAACCAGCAACAGGATCATCCCCGATGCCGCCCCAAGGGCCGTGAACGGAGCGTGCCTGGCCAGTTCAGCGAGTATCTTTTTCAATCTCATCCATCCCCCCCGAGACATGGGTTCATATGCAAGAACCCGGCGGCCGGCCCGCTTTTCCGTCCCTTGACGACAACAAAGGATCCTTCGCCATGGCCTCGCTTCACCGGTTCCATTTTCCTGATCCCGGCAAGCGGGTGGAAGAGGGTTTGCGTGAACTCAAATTGAGAAAATCCAGCCGCTTTCAAGCGGGAGACCACCTCATCCAGGGAGAAGAAACGGGCATGCCGGTAAAACATACTGCTTTCCTTTTCCGCTTCATAAACCTTTCCAATCGGGCTCCGGCGGTCGACAAAGCCAATGATGATCTCCCCCCCGTCCCGGAGAACCCGCAAGGCTTCCCGCAAGCCTGCCTCGACATTCTCCAGAAAGCAGATGGTCGTTACCATCAGGACCTGATCAAATTGCGCATCCGCAAAGGGCAGCTCTTCCGCAGTGCCCGCAACCGCGCGGAGTCCACGTTTCACGGCAAGTTCCCGCATGGCCGCGGAAGGCTCCACACCCTCCCGGATTCCCAGCGGGAGCGCGAAACGACCCGAGCCGATCCCCACTTCCAATCCCCTCCCTCGCTGGCCAAGCAACGCCCGTACCGCCGCCACCTCCGATAAATACGCCATCCGGTTCTTCTCAAACCAGCGCTCATACTCCATCGAATGCTCCTCGAAAACCTTGATCCTTTCCTCCATGCCTTCCATAATAAGCATATGTTCATAAGGGATAACTGTCAAGGGGGGGCGACCGGGCGGACCGGAAGCGGCTGTACGGAGGCGAAGGGGAGGGCGGCATGATTGCCTTTGGACCAGTCCCTTCACGCCGTCTTGGAAGGAGCCTTGGGATCAACAACATTCCGCACAAGGCGTGCACCTATGCCTGTCTGTACTGTCAGGTAGGGCTGACCACGAGCAAGGATGCAACGCGGCGATGCTTTTACCCACCGGAGCAAATCCACGGCGCGGTTTCGGAGCACCTGTCGCGGGTGGAGGGGGCGGTTGATTACCTGTCCTTTGTCCCCGACGGGGAGCCGACCCTTGATATCAACCTGGGCGGGAGCATTGATCGCTTACGGACCCTGGGCATCCCGGTTGCCGTGATCACGAATGCCAGCCTCTTGTGGCGCGAGGATGTGCGTGAGGAACTATCCCGGGCGGACTGGGTTTCCCTGAAGGTGGATGCTGCCGAGGAGCCCGTCTGGAAGCGGCTGAACCGTCCGAATCCCCACCTCGATTTCGCGACCATGCAGCAGGGGATCCATGAATTCGCGGGATCATTCGCGGGAGAGCTGGTCACGGAGACCATGCTGGTCGAGGCAGTGAACGATGGGGAGGAGCATCTCCGGAAGGTTGCGGACGCCATCGCCTCCCTGAAGCCGCAGAAGGCCTATCTATCAATTCCCACCCGGCCGCCGGCGGTGGAATGGGCACGGGCACCCGACGCGGGAACCGTCAACCGTGCCTACCAGATGTTCAGGCGATCCATTCCACAGGTGGAATGTCTGACCGGGTACGAGGGGGACGCCTTTGCCACCACCGGGGATTTTGAAAAAGATGTTCTCGGCATCACAGCGGTGCATCCCCTGCGGGAAGAAGCCGTCCGACAAATGTGCGGGCGTGATGGCGCGGAATGGACGCAATTGGAAAGCCTGCTGGAGAAGGACGTGCTGGTCCGGGTTCGGTACGAAGGGGAGACCTATTACCTTCGCAAGTGGAAACGATGACCGTGATTGTCTGAGCTGTCCATGGACGCGCTCTTCAAGCCAGCGACTGCAGGGAAAACGCCTCCATCTCCCTTTTCACGTCCTGGAGAAAGTTGGCGCCGGCGGCGCCGTTGAGCCAGCGGTGGTCGAAGCTCAGGCAGAGGGCCACCTGCTGCAAGAGGGTGTCCTCGGGCTGCGGCTCCCAGTGGGCCTCCCCGAGGAAGAGGGTGGCGATGGCGGGGGGCACGACGAGGGGCTGCGCGTCGCGGACATCAAACCCGCCCATGCTGGTGAGGATGAGGGGCACGCAGGCCTTGGAACGGGACTGGCTATTGCGGACGGCTTCCACGGCGCCGGCGTAGGCTTCAATGAAGGCTGGACCATCGAGCTCGCTGGCCTTCGGGATGACCGCGGTGTCGAGGGCGTCCTGCTGCATGGCCACGGCGACCCCGAAATCAAACGATTTGTTGTGGGTCAGGGTGTCGTCCGGATTGATGGTGCAGCAGAAGATGGGATGCCGTTTCATGGCCTGCACGAGGGCCCAGGCCACCATGACGGTGGGGGAGGGAGCCCCTTTTCCCAGGGCTTTCTTGGCCTCGGCGCGGGCCTCGCGGATTTTGGACCAGCCGGCCTTGACGGTCATGTGCGCGGGGACGACGTTCTTCAATTGGGCCACGATACGGGGCGGCAGCCCGCCCTCCGTGGACCGTCCCGAGGCGGGCACCCTTACCGTCTTCAAGGCGTCGGGATTTCCCCCACCGGATTCGCCGCTTACGCCGGATCCCACGGGAGGGGCCGGCACGGCCGTGGCGGTAACCTCGATTTCGGCAATGACCTGGTCAACCGCGACTTCCTCCTCCTCCCCGACTTTCCAGCCGAGGAACTTTCCGGACCAGGGGGACTCGATGGGGAAAAGCGCCTTGTCCGTCTCGACCTCGCAGAGGGCATCATCCGGTTCGATTTCATCCCCCGGCCGGGCGATGAGGGAAATGACGCGCGCGCTGGTGATACCCTCCCCGAGGATTGGCACTTTGAGCGGGGTGATGGTCGTCTGTGCCTCGCTTCCGTCGTCGGAGAGGCTTTCCTTCAGCTTTTCAAAGGCGGGGTTTTCCGTCTTTGCCATGGCCGGTTCCGGTGCTTCACGAGCCCACTCGAGGGTCAACAATTCCTGGATTTTCCTGGCCACCTCCTTCTTGTCGGGCAGGGCGGCATACTCAAGGACGGGATTGTACCCGGTATTCACGTCCGGTTTGGCCAGCAGGGCGGGAGGGGCCTGGAGGCGGGTGAAGAGTTCCCTGTTGCCGGCAATCCGGGAGATGATGTTTTGTCCCACCGAACAGGTCTCGGCATCTTCCTGCACCACCAGCAACCGGCCGGTCTTGGCGACGGAGGCTTCGATGGCCTGCATGTCGAGGGGCACGACGGTCCGGATATCGATCACCTCAATGCTGTCCGGTTCCCCCAGCAAGGCAATGGCCTGCTGCACGACTTCCGTCCCATTACCCCATGTGACCACGGTGAGGTCGTCGCCCTCCCGGCGGATCGCAGCCTTGCCGAAGGGCACCGGCTGAATGGGGCCATCCAGCTTGTGCGGGTGCCACATCAGGTGCTTGGGAATCAGGATCAGGGTCGGGCTGTGGCCGTGGAGCGCCGTCCAGAAAAGACCGGCCGCGTCCTCCGCCCGCGAGGGGATGGCGATCTGGATGCCGGGGAAGTGGGCAATGGCGCTCTCATTGGACTGGCTGTGCCAGAGGGCGCCTCCGGGGAGATAGGCCCCACAAGGGGCGTAGATGACCGCCGGGGCCGACCATTCCCCGCTGGAGCGCCAATGCAGGGTGGACAATTGGGTCACCAGCTCGTTGAAGCCGGGCCAGATGTAGTCGGCAAACTGGATTTCAAAAACGGGACGTTTCCCGTAGGCGGCCATTCCCACGGCAACCCCGAAGATGGTGGATTCCGCCAGCGGGGAATTGAAGACCTGTTCCGGCGCGCGCGTGGACAGCCCTTTTGTCAGGCTGAAAACACCCCCCTTGGGATCCTCGATATCCTGACCGAAGAAAACCACCTCCTTGCTTTTTTTGAGGGCGGCGTGAAAGGTCGCGTTGATGGAGTCAACCATGCGCGGGGAATCGGTTTCCAGGTCGAGGGGAAGGGAAGGGGCTTTCGGGGAAGGACCAAAAACATGCTCCAACAGATCCTCGGCCCTTGGATCCAGCTCCTCGAAGGCCCGGTTGTAGTCCTCGCGCACCTGGCTGTCAATTTGCTCCTTGAGGGTGGAGAACTCCGTCTCCGTCAATTCACCGGAGGCGATCAGGTCCGCCTTGAGGCGGTTGATCGGATCCTTGTTGTCCAGTCCCTTCAGCTCCTCGTCCGAGCGGTACTTGCGGTGGTCGTCGGCGCTGGAGTGACTGGAAATCCGCTCGGTGCGGCACCAGACAAACTGCGGCCCCCTTCCCTCGCGGGCGGCTTCCATGGCCGGTTTCAGGATCCCGAAAACGGAATCCACGTCACAACCGTCCACGATCCCCCACTGGCCGGTATTCAGCATCTCCAGGCCCAGCGGATGCATCTTTTCCGTGACGGTGGAGATTCCGATACCATTGTCCTCGACGAGGAAGACCACGGGCAGCTGCCGCTCCAGGGCGAAGGCGAGGGCCTCGAAAAAGTCCCCTTGACGGGTTCCGGCGTCCCCGACCGTGGTCAGGACGATGTTCTTCTTTCCGTCCAGTTGAAGCCCCCAGGCCAGTCCGGTCGCCGGCAGCAGCGAGGAGGCCACGACCGAGGCGATGGAAAAGATCCCCAACTCCCGGTTGCTGAAATGGGCGGGCATCTGCCGGCCCCCGCTCGCGCTGGCCCGTTTTGCGAAGAAGGCGAGGGCAAGGTCATAGTTGTCCACGCCCCGTGCGAGGGCGATCGGGCGGTCCCGGTAGTATCCGGAAAAGAAATCCCCCTTCTCGAGCAGGTATCCCGCCACGGAAAGGGCCTCATGGCCCATGCCCGAGACATGAAACCAGCCTTTGCCCTGGCGGATCAGGCTTTGTTCGCGCAAATCGCCGGCCCGCGAGACCATCATGGTCCGCAGCAGCTTCTTTTTGTCGTTGGTGTCGAGGGACATGAGGGTGGTCGAAGGACGAAGGACGAAGGACTAAGGACTGGGGGAATCTTTTTTTGGCGGCGGGGGCGGGGGGGTGACGCGGGTCTGCCACTCCGTGGCGAGGAGGGGCTCCCCGGCATCCTGGGCAACGGGAATGCCGCGCTTTAGGAAGGCCAGTTTGGCTTTCTCCGGCATTTCCTGCTTTTCCAGATTCCGGTAGATTTCCAGGGCCGGCACCGCTTCCCCCAGCTCATCCAGGGTGTCGGCAATTTCGGCGAGCAGGCCCCAGTCGCCGGAATCGGACGGGGGCAGGCCGGCAAAGAAGGCCAGTGCCCGGGCCGCCTTTTCCGGATGACCGTTTTCCATGAGCAGGCGTGCCCGCTGCAGTCCGAGGGCCGGTCCCGGCGTTTCCCGCATCCCCTTGTTGGCCAGGCGGGTTGCCTCCTTTACCTGGCCCTCCCGGACAAGCAGGTTGATCTTTCGCCCGATCACATACTGGTCCTTGAGGATGTTCAACGGATTGCCGACGGACTGCAGTTGTTCATCAAGGCTGGTCTTGAAGGGCCTGAAAAGGGGATCGCCAACCGCGATCCCCTGCCAGCTGAGTCCCGGCAGGGCGATGTAAGCGGCATCCCCGAAGTTCCAGCCTTTCAGCAGGGCGGCAAAGAAGAGATCGAGGTTGTGGGTGAGGGTCAGGTAGGGTTCGCGGACATTGCCGAGGGTCGCACTGACGCCCCGCTCGACAAAGGGTCCCACCCATCCGTGGTCCGGAGAACGCAGGTTGCTCGCGGAAAAGGAATGCAGGTGCACGGCCACCGCCCCGGCCGGGAACTGGAAGCCCGGAAGGGTGAAGGGACCGTTGAGCTTGTTGGCGTACCAGCCCGCATAGAGTACGGGCGCATCGAAGCGGTCGTCGAAACCAAAGGTCTGCCGGGCGGTGTCGTGGCTCAGGTCGAAGCCGCTCTGTTCGAGGAAGCCCGCCACCCGGGCCATCCATTCATTTCCGGTCTGGAAGCCGCCGCCCCGCCCGTCCTCATCCACATACGCCCGGCCCTTGAGTCCCTTGCACTCCCCCTCGAGGGCATGGTCCAGCATGCGGATCACCGCCTGCGGCGAGGGGCCGTCCAGGCGGGTCACGCGGAGGACATCCTGCAGGATCCCCGGTTGCCGGTTCTGGTAGAGCGGGTTGGGAAAAAACCCGGTGACAGGGATGTCACGCTTCAGAAGGAGGGCCAGCTCGGAATCAACGGAGGCCTCGTTCTTCGCCATCGGCCCCTCGGCGAAGGTCTTCAGGAGGCCGCTATTGGCACCGGTGAAATGGCGCTTCTGGAAGGGCAGGTCCTCCTCCGGCAGGAGCCGTTGTTCCTCGATGGTGAAGGGCAGGCCGTAACAGAGCACAAGATAGCGTACCGATTTGTCCAGCACGGCCGCGTTTTTGCGCCCATATTCATCCGGTTCCCCCTCGATGCCCTCGACCAGCCCCTTCTCCAGCAGGGCCTTGAGGATGGGATTGTGGATGGTTTCGACATAGAGCGGGCGCCGGATGGTTCCCCCGGTTTCGGTCTCGAGGACAATCAGGTTCTCCTCGGGAATGTCGCGTCGCTGCAGGTAGGCCTTCGCCACCCGGAGCGATCCCTCGTCGGCACGGTTGGCCACAACCACAACCGAAGATGGATCCGGGTCCGGTGCCTGTCCGTCCAGCAGGCCGGTGATCCATGGGAGCAGGAGAAGGATGATGCAGGTGCGCCGCTTCATAATGGAGGGCATGTCAGGCCATCAAATGAAAGCCGGCCCAGGAGGCAAGGCAACAAAGGAGGATTGTCATCAACAGGTAGAGGACCGCTTTCCCCGGTTGTCCGCTGCGGGCGAGGATGACCGTCTCGAGGATGAAGGTGGAAAAAGTGGTGAAGGCGCCGCAAAAGCCGCTGCCCAGCAAGGCCCGCCAGATTTCCGATTCCATCGGCAGCCCCGCGTACGCGAGGGCCAGGAGGAAGCTGCCGGCCACGTTCACGGCAAGGGTGGCGAATGGAAAGGAGCTGCGGATCCATCTCCCGGTCAACGCGCGCAGCATGGCCCCCGCCGCGCCGCCCGCTCCGATGGCAAGGACCGTCAGCAGGCTCACTCGCGCCTCCTTTCCACGGCCCTTTCCACCGGACCGATGATCACCCCAGCCAGCAGCAGGGCCGCGCCGACGGGAAGGGCCAGGTTCAGTAGGGCGGCTTTCCAGTGTCCACGTTCAAGAAGGAGAATGGTCTCCTGTGTGAACAGGGAAACGGTGGTGAAACTGCCGCAGAAGCCGACCATGTACAGGTAGCGCCCCTGCAGGTGCAACCGGTGCTGGGAGGCATACAGGACAGCCAGGGCCGCGGCCCCGAGGACATTGATGAAAATGGTCGGCGCGGGGAATGCCCCCTCGTAGCCCAGGCCAATCCACCAACGGAGCAGGGAGCCCGCCGTTCCCCCGAGGGCGATGTAGAGAATGTCCGCCGCTGTGAACCTGGGATGCATCAGGAGGCCTCCCGGGCGAGGCGTTGCAGGGTCCGCTGGTAGACGAGGATCCCCTCGACAATCGCCTCGGCGATCCGGTCCCGGTACGCCGCGGAACCGATGTCCCGGCCCTCCCGCTCATGGGTCAGAAAACCGCCTTCGACCAGCAGGCCCGGCATGTGCAGATCCCGCAGCACGGTGAAACGGGCCCGTTTCAAGCCCCGGTCCTCCGATGGCAGGGCATCCGCAAGGCTCTTCTGGACATAATAGGCGGCCAGGGTGCTCCAATCCCCGTTCCGCTGGGCGGGATAGCTTACCCGGTCGCTGGAATGCAGCTTGGTCCGCGCGCTGGAGGGCTGGTTGGGCGGGGTGAAGGCATAGGTCTCCACACCACGGACGGCACGGTTTTCCGAGGCGTTGAAGTGCAGGGAGAGAAACAGGTCGGCACCGGACCGGTTCGCGATCCCCCCGCGTTCCTGCAGCGATAGGAATTCATCCTTTTCCCGGACCAGGCTGACCGTGAACCCCCGCCTCTCCAGCAAACGCCGAACCCGTTTCGCCAGGTCCAGCGTGAGGGCTTTTTCCCGGAGGCCGATGGAGGGATTTTCCGCGCCGGGGTCCTTTCCGCCATGTCCGGCATCCACCACGATCCGGCGCAGGCCCGGAGTGGGGCCGTTCAATTGCGGTGTCAGGATCGGCTGCAGCTGGTGCCGGTAATCCGATTCATTCAAATACAAACGTCCGCGTGATTCCACGATCGGAAAGCCGAGATGAATCCGCAGCCCGTTGAGGGTGCATTCCCGTTTGTGGACTTCGAAGTCCATCCGGGTCCACTGGGATTGCAGGCGCACTGATTGATCCTTCTCCACCCAGCGGGTTTTCATCCCCAGCTTGGCCGCCACCTCCTTCAACTCCAAATACCGTTGCCCGCCGAACTCGGCGGCATGGCAGAGGAGAGGGAACAGCAACCAGGGAATAAGCGGGAGGAATTTCACTCCTCGGGCTTCGCAATCGACTCGTTGTACTTCAACTTCCGTTTGCCGATCGGCAGCGGTGACATGACCATGTTGACGTGGCGCCCGCTCAACCGCGGATCGCTGTCGGCCTGGCCGACATGGGCAAGGTCCTGCGCCGCCTTGGCCAGCACCTCGACACCCAGCTCCTTGTGTTCATTCTCCCGTCCACGGAACATCAGGCTGAGCTTCAGCTTGCTGCCCTTGTAGAGGAATTCCTCGCCATGGCGCAGCTTGGTCAAGTAATCGTGCTCTTCCGTGCGGACGCGGAATTTCACCTCCTTGATCTTTGAGGAGGAGGATGCCTTGGCGCGGTTTTCCTTCTGCCGCTTGGACTGCTCGTACATGTACTTGCCGAAATCAAGGATCCGGCATACCGGGGGCCGCGCGTTGGCGGAGATCTCAACCAGGTCCAGGCCGGCCGTTTTGGCGGCCTGGATGGCCTCGTCCCGCGCGACAATTCCAATCTGCTTGCCGTCGGCCCCGATCAGGCGAACCTCGCGAGCGCGGATGCGCTCATTTTTCCTTACATAGTTACCTCGGTCGTACCGGCCACGACCGCCAGAGTATGGTTTTGGCATTTATTCCTTTTTTGCGTTCAGTCGGGTATTACAATTGAATCTTACCCTTTTTATGAGGACCCGGTGTCATTTGACAAGACGGAATAGACCGGTGCCTTAATCATTGATGGTTTCGACAATCGCATCCGCCAGCCCGTACTCGATGGCCTCCCTGGCGTTGAGATAAAAATCCCGGTCCGTATCCTTGCGGATCCGCTCGATCGGCTGGCCGCTGGCATCGGCCAGGATGCGGTTCATTTCCTCGCGCAGCTTTTCCATTTCCTGAGCCTGGATATGGATATCCACCGCGGCCCCGCGCATGGTTCCCATGATCAGCGGCTGGTGGATCAGCACACGCGAGTGGGGATACACGAGCCGTTTCCCCTTGGCGCCCCCGCACAGGAATATGGAGCCCATGCTGGCCGCGAGGCCGACGACAATCACCTTGATCGGGCTGGTGATCAGCCGCATCGTGTCATAGACAGCCATGCCGGCCGTGATCGAGCCGCCCGGGCTGTTCAGGTACACGGTAATCTCCTTGCCGGATTCCATGGCCTCCAGATACAGGAACTGTTCCGTGGCGAGGCGGGCGGAATCATCGTTCACCTCACCCCAGAAGAAGATCTTCCGTTCCTTGAGAAACTTGCGCCGCATCATCTCGGAGAGCGGCAGCTTCCGGGATTCTTCCGCGTCGCTGTTTTCGTCGTTGGCTTGGGGAAATACTTGCATACCGGCAAAACGTGCGGATTCGGGCGAAATGGGCAAGAGCGGGATGCGATTTTTAATTTTCCGGGGCCGGCCCGGGCCGTTTTGCCTCGTTTTCGCGACGGCCCAGCAGGGCATACTGGCCCCAGGTCTTGAGGATGTCCATCTCCGGATATTCCGAGAGGTCAAAATACCAGGGCCAGTCCCATGGGTCCTCCCAACGGTGCAGCTCAACGATCCTGAAATCGTCGTCGGGAGCGACGCCTTCCGGCAGGGTATTGGCGTTCTCAATGCCGTAACGGTACCTCAGGACGGTGTCGAAATCCCATCCGATCTTGTAGCTGCCACCGTAATTGTGGCGGTTGGCAAGAATCCAAAGCGGGAAGGAAATGTCGTATCCGATCGACGGATTTCGCAAGCCCATCCTTTCCACCTCCGCGTCCAGGTAATCCATCACGTCATAGCATTCATGCTGTTTTTTGAAATGGAGACCCTCCGTGACCAGTTTGCCAAGTTCAAGGCGGTACTCCGAGGCCATCAGGCACGCGAAGCAGACCATCAGTGCGAGTGCGGGAAATCCAATCGCCTGCCAGACGGGACGGCGTGAAAGGAAGGCCAGGCCGCCCATCACGACCGGCAGGAGGGTGCTGGAAAGCCAGTAGTACCGGCGGCCTGAAACAAACCATTCGTGCGAGGGGACCAGAATTGAAATGACGAGGTGGGGAATGAGAAAACACAGGGCCAGGACAAACAAGGATTGTGCGGCTGACGAATCTGCCGGGCCCGCCGGCTTGCCGGGTTTCCCCTTTTGGAAACGCCTCCTCCAGGGGGCCACCAGCGCCGCGGCGATGGAAAGGCCTGCCAGCACCAGGAACCCCACTCTTCCCCAACCCGGGACAACAAACAGCAAGCTTTTGTCCAGCAGGGCATTGAGCCGCAGTCCCCGTGCAACAGGTGTGCCGTCCTTGATAAAATGATCCACCGGGAGGTCTTTCCAGCCGGATTCGCCTTTGGCCAGGAGCACCCCGTCCTCATTTCGCTGGAAGCACCAGGTATTCCCATTTTCCACAAGCCGCAGATAATGCCCCGTGCCCCCGAATCCCTCCTCCTCCTGCTCCCGCACCCAGACCCTGCCAAATGCCGGGTCATCGACAAAGCGCCCCCTTTTTTTCTCCAGCTCCGGGCCCCGCCTGTCAGCAGCCGTTTGCTCGAGCGACCAGTCGGGTTGCCATCCGGGCGGTCGTTCGCTGATCACCCGCAGGTCCTTGTTGGCCAACTGGCCATCAAAAAGCATCCGCCGCTCCTCCGGCCGTTCCCTTTGCACAATGTTCCGCTTCAGGTCGAAACCGTCGCGCGCGTACTGGTAAACCAGATAGGGAGTCCAGAGGATGAGGCCGATGGCCGTGTGGGCAACGATCCGTTTGAAATCAAGCGGCGGCCGGAAGAGCAGGTAAAGAACGGGAACGACCAGGACAAGGGGGGCGATTTCCATGAACCAGAACATCCCGATAATCCAGACCAGGATGGCCCTGGGCAGGGCTGCGGGATCGCGCCGGGAAACCCATTCCGCGAGGAAGAAACCGAACCACACGGCGAAAGCGGGATGCGCCCTGGGCCACAGGCTTTCCGCAAAGAAAAAGCCGGTTGTGGAAAGGGTGTAACACAGGGAGGTGAAGATAAAGACAAAGGGATTCGGGAAGCGCCTGAAAAAGAAGAAAAAGCCCAGTAGGGTCAGCCCCAGCAGGAGCAGGGCCCCGGTGTTCTTTGCCAGGTACGGATCCCGGGGGAAAAGAACCACACCCGGGAGCAACCCGAGGGTGACCCCGGGTGGATTGGCCCCGCCATAACTGCTGACACAGCCTCTCAATGGCAGATCAAGATGGTTCACAATGCCGTATGCATTGTTCAGGTCCGGTATCAGGTCGACAACCGGCATGTAGGCCCTGGGTTCCTGCAACTTCAGGAGGGCCACCAGGGTCATCATTCCGCAAAGGAGGCTCAGCTGGACCCAAGGGTGGCCGACCCCGTTCAGGACCTTTTCCAGGACTCCCTTCAGCTGCTTTGATGCCGCTCCCATCAACTCAGGCGGTATTCCATTTTCTGGACAAGGGTTTCGAGGAATTCCGTCCGGGCCCGGGGCAGCCTGCGGCAGGCCGCAAGCGCGCCGGCGGTCTCCTCCCGGGCCCTTTCCCGGCTTTTTTCAAGACCATGGACCGAGACATAGGTGTTCTTGGCGGTCCGGGCGTCATTGCCCGCCGTCTTTCCAAGCGCCTCCGTCGTGGAGGTGGTGTCCAGGATATCGTCGATGATCTGGAAAGCGAGGCCCAGCGAGCGGCCCATATCCCGCATCTGGATGAAGGCCTCCTCCGGGCAGTCCGTGATATGCAGGCCCATAAGGAGGGCCGCGGTCAGGAGGTCCGCGGTCTTGTGCAGGTGAATGAAATCCAGGGTTTCCGGGCTGATCGCGGTATTCTCGGAGAGGGTGTCCTCGACCTGACCGCCGATCAGGTGCCGGCTGTCAGCGGCCTCGGCAAGGCAGTTCAGGAGCCGGACGCAGCAGTCCGGTTGAGTGGCATAGTGGACCCCAAGGAGCCGGAAGGCCTCGGTGAGCAGGGCATCCCCCGCGAGAATGGCGGTGGCCTCGTCAAACTGTACATGGGCCGATGGTTTCCCCCGGCGCAGGGGGCTGTTGTCCATGCTGGGAAGGTCGTCGTGGACCAGCGAATAGGTGTGCAGGCACTCGATGGCGACCGCCGCCGGCAGGGGATCGGCCCGCTGAGGGTAGAGGTCCGCCGCGGCCAGAAGCAGCACCGGGCGCAGCCGTTTGCCGCCCGCGGAAAGACAGTACCGCATCGCCTCGTGGATCCGCGCCGGCGGGACATCCGGGGCCGGAAGAAGCCCTTCGAGGGCGGATTCGAACCGGCTGCGGTAACAGGCATAGGTTTTGTCAAAGGGTTCCATGCGGCTGTGGAATAGAATTGAGATTGGCGTGAAATGCCGATTGGGTAAGGGAAAGAAAAAGGAGTGCACAGGCAAATGGAGAATATGGAAAAAATCACATGGCGGATCTGGGAAAGTGAAGGAATGGGCAAATCCGTGCTGATCGGGGGGATCCTCTTCTATATCCCGCTGATCCATCTTCTTCTGCTTGGATATTACGGCCGCTGGGTGCGGAAGCTGGTTCTTCGACAGGGAATGGACCTGCCTGAATGGCGCGACGGAAGAGCCGTCTTGCTGGAGGCGGTCCGCGTCATCGGTCCCTTTGCCGCCTGGGTCGTGCTTCCCGTCCTGTTGGCTGGATTGCTGGTATGGGCCCTCGTCGGGTTGCTGGTCTTCCTCCATCTGGGATTTTTCGCCGGAACGCTGGCCTGGCTGCCGCTCGCGCTGGTGGCGGTGCTTTCCCCGCCGGCCTTCACCGTTTCGTTGATCCGGTTGTACAAGGGGCCTGGCCTCCGGGAGGCCTTCCAGATCCCCGAGATCCTGCATGAAGTGGTTCATCACCTGCGGGCCTGCCTGTTTCCCCTGCTGCAATTTTATGGAATCCTCGCCCTTGGCTGGCCCCTCATCGGGTTTGCATCCTTTCTGGCCGTTTTGCCCCTCCTGGCCCAGCTGGTCCTCATCATGCGCAATGCCTCCGACAGCTTGAATTCCGGGGAAATTTAGGTAATTCCATACAGTTTTTGAGAAACCCATGCCAACCTACGAGTACGCCTGCGAACATTGCGGAAACGAACTGGAGGTCTTCCAGCGGATGTCGGATGATCCGCTGGAGGTCTGTCCAGCCTGCCATACCCCTTCCCTGAAGCGGAAAATCGGCCTCGGGGCCGGGATCATCTTCAAAGGGGGAGGATTTTACGAGACCGATTTCAAGGACCGGAAGGGGAAACCACCCAAGGAGGGGGATTCCGCTGATAAAAACGCCTCCGGGAAGGAAACAGCCGGGAAGCCCGTCAAGGAGAATGCTTCCTCCGCAAGCAAAACGGAACCGGCTTCCAAGGCGGCCTCATAACGAACTTGCCAGGCCCTGCGGGTTGCCCTATCCCTATTCCCTCGTAACGAAAGATCCACCCAGGAGAATCGCATATGGCGTATGGAAAAGAACCCGAAGGTCCCAGCATGATCGCGGTCGTGATCCTCGGGGCGCTGACATTTATCATGGGAGGCGCCCTCGGGCTGGCCAGTCTCATTTCCCAGTCGGTTGTTGTTTTGAACAAGGAGCCGGAACCCGGGGCCATCGAGCCCGGTACCGTTTACTTTATCCGGGGCGAGCGCATCGGGCGCACCGCCTGGCGCGCCAAGGAGGACGCCTGGAAGTCGGGCCTGGTGCAGGAGTTGAGCCTCAGTGAGGCGGAGTTGAACCAATGGAGCCAGGATCGTCTCAACATTGACCATGAAATCCCCCCGGAGGAACGGGACAGCTGGCGCAACCGGCTGAAGCTGGAGATTGACCCGGTCAATTTCCGTATTCTCGACAGCGAGATCCAGATGGCAACCACCGTGCAGTTCATGGGCCTGTTTGAGGGCAAGACCTTCCACTGCCAGTTTTTCGGCTTTTTCCTCTCCACCCCGGATGGGGTTTACTTTGTTCCCGAGCGCGGGACCATTGGCCTTGCGGCCCTGGGGTACGTTCCCGTTGTCCGGGACTGGATCATCCAGGCTGCCGCCGGAAAATTCAGGGAATCCCTTGACCTGGCCTGGCTGGAGGAATCACTCGCGAACATGGAATATATCGACCTGTCCGAGGGAGAGATGATCCTCAAGCGCAGGAGCGGGGGATAACCGCCCATGGGGAAGGGTGACGCAGTGGCCCCGCACCGGGTGGGACTCCTGTTCACGCGATATCCGGTCTCGACCGAAACCTTCCTTCAGAGGGAGGTCGAAGTGCTTTGTGAAAGCGGTGAGGATTTCCGGATTCTGGCCCTTTGGCCATCCTCCCGGCTTGTCGAGGGTCCTGTGCCGCCGGATCATGTATTCCAACCGATGCAGCTGATCGGCCTTCTTTGGTGGATCCCCTATTGGGCCGTGCGCAACCCGGCGGCCATGGCGAGGGTTGCCTCCGCCCTTCTCGCCATGCGGGTTCCCAACCTGGTGAACCTGCTGGAAAACCTGCTTGGACTGGGCTACGGCATCGTGCGGGCCCGTTCGGTCATGGGGCGCTTCAGCCATATGCACGCCGTATGGGCCTCCGCACCGGCCACCGCCGCCTGGGTTCTGCGGCAGCTGACGGGGATCCCCTTTTCCATGGCCGGCCACGCCTATGATATCTTCGAAAACGGCGGGGACGGGCTCCTCGAGGTGAAAATTCCATCCGCGGCCTTCATCCGGACCTCGACAGAGGCGGGCAAGCGGCGCTGGGAACAACTCGGCGCTCCTGCCGGAAAAATCCATGTCATCCGCCGTGGACTGGTCCGTTTCCCGGAATTCAAGGAAAGGCGCCCCATCGGGCGCCCGTTGCGCATCCTTTCCGTCGGACGGCTTGTCGAGAAGATGGGTTATCCGTTCCTCTTGGAAATGCTGGCCACCCTCCGGAAGGCGGGGGTGGAATTCACGGCGACCATCATTGGCGGCGGCCCGTTGGAGGCGGAATTGCGGAACCAGTGCGCCCGGCTTGCCTTGCGGGAGCAAGTCTTCTTCACGGGCTTTCTGCCTTTCCCGGAGGTTGGGAATTATCTTCGCCGGGCGGACCTGTTTCTCTTCACCGGCCGCGTTGCCCGCGACGGGGACCGGGCCGGCCTTCCCAATGCGCTTGCCGAGGCCATGGCCTGGGGGGTCCCCGTATGCGCAACCCGCGTCGGCGCGGTCGAGGAGGCTGTCCTGGACGGCGTCACCGGGCTGATCTTGTCGGATCCGTCGGAAATCAGGCCCCTGCTGGCCCTGATCGACGATCAAGCGGCCCGCGAGACCATGAGGAGGCAGGCCAGAGCGTGGGTAGAACAACGCTATGACGCGCGAAAGAACGTGGCCGCGTTGCGCTCGCTGTGGAAGTATGCAACTTTTTGAAATACAAAGCATTGAACAATACGGGGAAATACTCCACTTTTTCGTTTTTGTCTTAATTCGATCCCCTCATCCCGGAGGTAATCTTTGAGCAGTTTCTTTCAAATCGGACAGTCCCGCCGGACCAAAAACCCAATCCTGAACCGCTGTCTGGGCGACGAGGCCACGATGGCGCGCCTGCGATACCAGCCATGGTATTACCACATGGAAAAGCAGGACGGGGCACATGTCTGGCTGGATGGGCGGGAGCTGGTCATGATGAGCAGCAACGATTATCTTGGCCTGAGCTTTGACCCGCGGGTCATGGAAGCGGGCCGGCAGGCCATCGCCGACTGGGGAACGAGCACGACCGGAGCCCGGCTTTCCAACGGGTCGCGTACCTTTCACCGGGATCTGGAGCTTTCCCTTGCCGATTTCCTCGGGAAGGAGGACGCCATGGTGTTCAGTGCGGGCTACCTGGCCTGCATGGGTGCCGTTTCCGCCTTTTCCCAGAAAGGGGACCTGATCCTGGTTGACCGCAATGTGCATTCCTCCCTCTGGTCCGGAATCATCCTTTCGGGAGCCAGGGTCGAGCGTTTCGGGCACAACAATCCCTCCGATCTGCAGGATATTCTGATGACGGAGAACCGCGACCAGCCCAAAATGGTGGTCCTGGAAGGGGTTTATTCCATGGAGGGGCACATCGCCAAGTTGCAGGAAATTGTCGAGGTCTGCCGTCCCTACCATCCCTTTATCGTGGTGGACGACGCCCACGGCCTCGGCGTTTTGGGCGACCGCGGACAGGGGACGGTCGGGTATCTGGACCGTACAAAGGATGTCCACGTCATCTGCGGCAGCCTTTCCAAATCCCTGGCCAGCACGGGGGGATTCATCGCCGGCGAACGTGCCATTATCGAGTATTTGCGCTCCCATTCCAAACAGGCTATTTTCAGCGCGGCCCTCAGCCCGGCCCAGGCGGCTTGTGCGGAAATGTGCCTGCGGATCCTTCGCGAGGAACCGGAACACCGGGAGCGGCTCTGGGAGAACACCCGCTATTACAAACGGATTCTCAACCAGTTGGATATCGACACCTGGGGCAGTGAAACCCCGGCCGTCCCGATCCTCCTCGGCAGCCGCGAGCGAACCTACCGGGTCTGGAAGCACCTGCTGAAATCCGGTGTCTTCACGGTCATGGCCATTCCCCCGGCCGTGCCGCCCGGAAAGGATTTGCTCCGGACGGCGGTTTCCGCCCTGCATACGCGCGAGGATCTGGACAGGGTGGGGGACGCGATCCGGAAAGCCTTGAAGAAGGTTTGAAACCGGGGACCGGATAACCGATACTGATCTGTGATGTTTGGAAATCCAGTCAAGGCGGGAATCCTTCTCCACCTGCTGCTGGGCATATCCTTTCTCACAGCGGAGGTCACCCTGCTGGACCGGAACCCCTTTGTTTGGCCGGGATTCCAGGCGAACAACGCGGCCGGGCCCGGGGAATCCCCACCCTCCACCAGCGGTGATTTTGAATTTCATGCGGTGTACGAGCTTTCCGGGACCACGCATTTTCTTCTCCGCGACCGGAAAAACAACGCCTTCCACTGGGTATCTCTCGGGGAGGAGAAGGACGGGATTCTACCAAAATCCTACGATCCGGAAAAGGACGAGCTTCTTCTCGCCTACGAATCGCGTGAGACCACCCTTTCCCTGCAGGGTTTGCCGGAAGCCAGCGGACAACCGGCAAGCATGGCCGCGGCCCAACCGTCCACCTCCGTGCGGGCTGCGACCCGTTCCCCTTCCACAAGCCGTTCCATTCGCCGCACGGGTTCCTCCGCCTCCTCCCGCCGGGCCATCACCCGGACCCGGGTGCCTTCCCGCACAAGCACCGCGCCGGTGCCCCCGTCCCGGCTTGGCGCGACGCGGTCCGGTACGGCGCGCACAGCCGCCAGCCTTGGCCTGCGGGAGCCAACCCAGCTGCCTCCGCCCTTTGACATGACCCCCCCGGACACCCCTCCGCCGGAATCCACGCCTCCTCCACCGGCCCCCGCGCCTCCTCCCTCACGGTAACCGGAACCGGTCCACAAGCTCAGCCCTTTGGCAGTTGCTTCAAGTGCTCCGGACGGTTGGTTTCGGTCTCCCTTATTTCCCCGGTGGCAAGGTCCTGGAAAAACCGCTTGCCCTTTTCACGGCGCACAAAACGAAGCGGTTGGCCCGACTTGAGCAGGCGGACTTCCGGGTATTTCAACGGATCGATCTCCATCCATCCGAGATTGGCGTCCAGCACATGGTAAACGTTCCCCCGTTCCCATTCCGGTTTGATGTAGAGCCATTCGTGGTCGGCATGGTAGATCCATGGAAATTTCTCGTCCATGAAGTGGCCGAACCAGTCGAGGCTCTGCCATCCGTTGGGCAGGTCGCGGACCCCGGGAAACAATTTCCGGAAAGCGGAACGGGCGGGGCTGTGTGTGAATTGCACGGGATACTCCTCGCCTGGAAGGGTCTGCATGGCTTCGGGATATAAGGCACGGTCGGAAATGACGATCCTGAGACGATACTCTCCTTCCGCGGGAGGAAGCGGTTGCAGGCAATCCGCCTTGAAACGACCGTTTCCAAAGCCACGCAACTCCTGCTGGAAACACTCCACCCTGTTATTCTTTCCCTTGAGGCACCAGACCACGCGCAGCCAGTCCCTGCCGTCTTTCCGGCCCCGGAAGTCGATTTCCATCGGGCTTGCGCAGGCAACCTCCACTTCAAAGCGGCAGGCGCCCTGGAGCGCGTAGGAGGGCTTCAGGGTGGTTCCGGTAATCCGAAGCGAGGAAAGAGTATCCGGGGGGCGTTGGACGAAGGGTTTGCAAAGTTCCATTTCCTCCAGAAAGCGCCCCCGCCAGGTCTCATTCAGGCGGGTGGACATCGGTTTGAATTTGGAGTCCGCCGCCTCTGCACGCACTGCCTGCACCGGCCAGTCCAGCCACTGAAATAACGCTCGGGTGACGCCTTCCGGATCTTTTCTCAGGTCCTCGAAAACAACGGAAAAGACATTCAATTGGTTGGATTCAAAAAATTGTCTCCACAGGGATTCATTCCTTTCCCTTTCCTCCAACTGTTGGGCGATGCTGATGAAAGAGTAGACCGGTTCAACCGCGTGCCGGCTTCCGCTTCCATCCCGTTTTACCCATTGCCTGGTCTGCCGTGCCTTTACGTGGGAAATCGCCTGCCCGATTGTATCCTGCCGGTGCAGGTAGACGTAACGGGGGTTCGGAAAAACGTTCGCTATCTTCTCGGGAAGGGATGAGCCCGCCACCGCCGGCGACCCTTTCAGGGCATGCACCATTTCCTGGAACTGGGGATACATCAGCTTCATCACAAAGACACCATCCTGCCTCTCCCGTTCCGAAAGCAGTTGCAGGTAAGGGACCATCGGGAGGGAATCCGGTTGCCCGTACTGCGATTTCCGCGATCCCTGGTGAAAGGGGGTCAGCCATTCATCCCCGAAGGGTAGACCACTGCGATTCAGGAGGTCCGAAAGCAGGTAGCTTCCGGAACGCGGGGAGGCGCAGATAATGAGGGACAGGGGCTTCATTAACCGGTTCCCTTCTGGCCAAGGCAGATCCGGTCCAACTCGCTTCGGGCCGCCTCGAAGGCCTTTTTCAGGCCGGCAGCCATGGATTCCGGGATATCGGCCAGCTCTTTTCGTCGATTGGCCACGACCTGCCTCGATTTGATGTTGGGGGAAACATCCCCCAGGCTCAGTTTGGCGGTCCACTTCTGCTGCCGGTATTCCTCCTGCAACGGCTCGGGCATTCGCAGGAAGCGGGTCAGGCCCTCGAGGTGCTGTTGCGTGTTCTCCAGAAAGTCCTCATAGGTCAGAAAGTAGGCGTTTTCCGGCCGGTCCAGTTCCCGCGCGAGGCCGACCAGTTCCTTCGGGCGCTCGCCATAGTACCATGCGCCCGATTCCAGTGATTCCGTGTAGGGCCAATTCTTTCGCTCCATCAGGCTGGTGAGTGCGGCATGCGGCTCGCGGAGGACGAAGATAAAGCGCATGTCCTTGGAGGGGAATGGCTTCAGGGAGGGCAGGTAGCGGGCATGCACGCACTTCTCCAGAAACACCCATGACGTCTTTTTTTGCTGCGCCTCGGACACGGCGTTGTACGCGAAAAGATGCTGCTTCAATTCATTGAGCTTGTCCGGCTGGTCATACTCGATCTTGGTCTCCCCGGCGCTGAGAACATGCGGTTGCTGCCCGCAGATATGCTGGAGCAGGGTGGATCCCGACCGCATCGCCGAAAGGATGAAGATGTACTGTACGGAAGCCTTGGGGCCGAGAAGGGAGCGGAGCTTGTTGAACATGATATCGGAAAACCTGGATTAGAAAGCGATGCCGCCCCCGCGGGCAACAAAAGAAAAATCCCGCCCCCCTGACAGGGGCGGGATTCGCAGGATAATTAAACTCGGTCAGAAACGAAGCGGAGCTTATTCAACCGGATCGCTCAGCTTGACCCAGGCGTTTTCAGCACCGATACGGCGGATGTAGTTGCCGTCATCGTATTCGCTGAAGAAGAACCAGCCCTGGCCCTTGGTGTCGTAGCCGCTCGGGTTCTTGATGAACAGGTTGCCGTCAAGGACCTGTGCACCGGCTTCGCCGTCCGAAAGATCGTTCACGCCGTCGCCATCGGAATCACGGAGGTCATTCCACCGATACTTGCGGGCGAGGAAGATCCAGGAGCCTTCGGTCTGTCCGGGGAAGAGATTGTTGGTGTAGACCCAGATCCCTTCATCAAGGCTCTTGTTTCCTGAATTCGGATTCAGGTACAGGGCCGCCTTCAATTCATAGAACCAGAACCAGTTGTCGGCCGCGAAGTGGCGGATGTTCTTGAAGGTGAAGCTGAAGTAGTTCTGGTTCTGATCCGGAGCAAGGGAATCGTTGTAATCAAACAGGTCGGATCCGAGCCAGCTCACGATGAAGGCGCCGCCGGTCGGCAGGTCGGGAACCTCGAGGGTCGTGCCGTCACCGAGGGTGAGGGAACCGTCCTGGTTCAGCGTGGCGACCGGGGCCGGGATCGGGTCCTGTCCGGGAAGGACAAGGGCGCCGTCCTGGTTGACGGTACCTTCGGGTGGGGGAATCACGGTGCCATCGCCAAGGACGAGGTTACCGTCCTGGTCCACGGTGGCATCGGGGATGGTCTGGGCGTTCAGGGAGAACGCGATGAGGGAGCCGAGCAAGCCGGCGAGGATTAGTTTTTTGATCATAGTCATTGGTGTTTTAGATTTTTTGATAATTGGACAGTATGCTAGAGGTATAACCCTCGATAGAGGCAGGGGTTTCACGCGGGGTGAAAAAATTCCGCCTTATCAAAGAGGTTCATATCACAGGGGGAGGGCAATTCACAAGGATTTTCGGTCCCTTACAGGAAATCGGCGAATCCACTCTTGAGGCGGCGGAATACGCCAAAGCCCAGCCCCATGAGGATAACCGCCACAATATAGAGGTAGGCGACCTGCGAGAAATCGGGGGAAAGCCCCCAGAGAACAATGGCGCGGACGTTTTCGATGGCCAGAAGAACCGGGTTCCACTTCAGGATGATCCACAATTCGGGAATTTGCTGGACCTTTTCGGAGCTGTAAAAGACCCCGCTGGACCAGAAGACAATCTGGGTCATTACATTTGTAAGCTGTTGAATATCACGAAAATAGACACTAACAGCGCTGATCAGGGAGGCGAGCCCGAGGGCGATCCCGAGCATGGGCAGGAAGAGAAGGAGCAGGTGGAGGATCTCCGGGCGGAGCACGGATCCGAAAAAGGCGCCCATAAGCAGCCAGAGGACGGCGTTGACACCCAGTTTGAAGGCGGTTCCGGCCACCTGGACAACGGGTAGCAACTCGAGGGGAAAGACCACCTTCCGGATGAGGTTCCCCTGGCGGATCAGGGAGTTGGTCGATTTGGCGATGGTCTCGTTGACCAGGCTGACAACGGAGAGCCCGACGTAGATGCCGATGGCGTAATTGAGGGAGGTCTCGTTTTCAATCTTGCCGAATTTCCCCCCGAAGAGCAGGCCGAAGACAATGACATAGAGGCACATGCTGAGGAGGGGACTGACCACCAGCCAGACAATTCCAAGGGAGCTTCCCTTGATGGATTCGGCGATTTCGCGGACCACGAGCTGGCGCAGGAGCTCGGTCGTGCGGGACCATTCGGTGACGGGCCTGGTTGATTTTGGATGCATGCGCTTCCCCCTCCGGGAAGGGAGCAGTTTGGGGACCGGTTCTCCCGCGGCAAGAAGATATCCAGCCTCCCTCAAGGGATGAGCCCGCGGCCGGGAGGGACTTATGCATTGATCTTTGCCCGCCGGGAACGGTATTGGTTCTCTTCATCAATTTGAAATCATGGAAGGGAATGGCAGGCACTCCATCCGGCTGAAGGATGTTTCGAAGGTATACCGGATTCCCCTTCGCGGGCGGGGAACCTTCCGGGGTTCGTTTGCCGTCATGTGGGACCAGCTGTTCGGGCGCACCGGCAGGAAACACAAATCGTTCCGTTATTTCCGGGCCCTGGCCTCGATGGATCTGCGGATCGGGGAGGGGGAATCGGTGGCCATCGTGGGGCGCAACGGCTCGGGGAAGTCGACCCTCCTGCAGATCATCGCCGGGACCCTGCAGGCCTCCAGCGGATCCGTCGAGGTCAACGGCAGCCTGTCCGCACTGCTCCAGCTGGGCTCAGGGTTCAATCCGGATTTCACCGGCCGGGAAAACATTTTTTTAAACGGCTCGATGCTGGGGCTCGGGCGCAACCGGATCCGGGAAAAATACGACGACATCCTGGCTTTCGCGGATATCGGGGATTTCGTCGAACAGCCGGTCCGGACCTATTCCACCGGGATGCGGCTGCGCCTGGCCTTTGCCGTGATCACGGCCGTGGATCCGGACATCCTCATCATCGACGAGGCCCTGTCCGTGGGAGACGCCTTTTTCCAGTCGCGCTGCGTGCGCTGGCTCGAGGAGTATGTATCCCGCCGGAAGACCTTTCTCTGTGTTTCCCATGACATGTTCATGATCAAGCGGCTGTGCCAGCGGGGCATTGTCCTCGACGAGGGACGGAAAGTGTGCGATGCCGATGTTTCCGAAGCCGCGAACCTCTACTATCGGCTGCACCGGAAGAAGCCGGTGGTCAAGCGGGCCATCAACGTGGAAACGGGCGGGGACGCAACTGCCGGGGATCAGGGGACGGGGCAGGGCGGCCGTGGGCCGGAGGGCAGCTGGACGCCGGTTGCGCTGGATTTCAAGGAAAGGACGGGCGATGGAAAGATCACCATCGAGTCGGTCCGTTCCCGGCCGGATCTCGAGGGCGGTCTCGGGGTGGGGGACTGGCTTGAAGTGGAGGTGGAAATGCTCGCCCATGAGGCGGTTGAAGCCTTTAATTTCGGCTTCGGCTTCCGGGACCGGACCGGACAGCTGATCGGGGGCTACCATTCCTTCTACACCGATGAAACCTTTTCCATCAGCGAAGCCGGGGAGCGGCGGACCATCCGCTTCGAGATCAAGCTGGATTTGAAACCCCAGTTGTATCTGGTGGTGATCGGCCTCGCCATCAACCACACCCCCGACGACTGGTACGACCTTGACTGTCTTTGGGACTGTGCCAAAGTCGCGGTATCAGGCCCGGAACCCTACTGGGGGCTGACACCGGTGCCTGTCAGGAACTGTACCATTGAGAAGAAAGGGGATTGAATCCAGTCATGGCCGTCGAGCGCATAGATCCCTTTGAACGCGAGGACCGGTTTTGCCTGGACCATCTGTTCCGCTATCACTGGGTCCGCCCCCTGGTCGCGGAAAAGAACGTGCTGGATGTGGCCTGTGGTCTCGGCTTCGGATCGATCCTTCTGGCCCATGCCGGGGCCGCCTCGGTGACCGGAGTCGATTACGACGAGGACACGATCAACCGGTGCCGCCAGTGGTGGGAACATGCCTGTTTGACCTACCGCTCAGGCCGGATTGAGGAGCTTTCCGCATGCGGCCTCGATCCTTTCGATTGCGTCACCTGTTTCGAGACCCTGGAGCACGTCGAGGACCCGCTTCCGGCCCTGGAATCGGTCCGTTCCGTGATGAAGCCCGGCGGGCTCCTGATCGGGTCGGTCCCGGGCGAGACGGACCGGATGGAGGAGAATGAATTCCATCAGCACCATTTCTCTTTCGGTGACCTGGAGGCATTGCTGGGGAAGTTGTTCGCGAATGTGCGGATTTACCGCCAGCGATTCCACTTGGCCTCTGTCATTGAGAATGGAGGCGAACCCGGCAGCGAGGTCATGCGTGGGGAAGCCTTCGAGGCCTTGCGGCTGGATTTCGGCCGCGCACCCTCCTGGGCAGACAGTTTTGTTTTCATGGCCACGGACGGGGAATTGCCAAGTCCGGAAGAGCCGTCCCTGGCCCTTTCCCGCCAGGCCTGGCTGGAATTCGCCGATCAGGAGGAACTGGCCAGGCTTGAGCTCCAGCGCCTGTCCGCTCGCTTCCGCGAGGTCTTTTTCAAGCACGGATCCATGGTGCGCGACCATGGGGATTTGAAACGCCGCTTCGCCAACACCCTTGGCTGGGGAAAATATTATTACCAGAAAGCCACGGGGAAGGAACCGGAGCACCATTATCTGGAGAAGATCGAGCATGCGCGGAGCAAGCGGGAGGCGGAACTGCGCAATGAAGTGGAACGCCTGACCAGGGAAAACGAGGACTTGAAAAAGCGCCTGGGGGAGGGCAAAGCCGGTGGCGATGCCGGCACCGAACCAAGGCGCCGGGCCTACCTTGCAGGCTTGAAAAGCACCCCTCCACCCGCAAAGTAGGGCTCGACCATGTCTATTCCGCGCGTTGCCATCATTACCCGGACCAAGGACCGGCCCCTTTTTCTCCGCCGGGCCATGCGCTCGGTGCTGGAACAGACCTTCACGGACTGGATTCACGTGATCGTCAACGATGGCGGCGAACCGCGGGAAGTGGACCTGCTGGTCGCCGTGCAGGCGGAGGCCTACGCCGGCCGGGTCAAGGTCGTTCACCATGCGCACAGCCAGGGCATGCAGAATGCCAGCAATGCGGGAATCGCCGCCAGTAAAAGCACCTATCTCGTGATTCATGACGATGATGACAGCTGGTATCCGGATTTTCTCGAGAAGACCGTGGCCTTCCTTGAGGAACAGGGAAGCAACAGCTTGGTGAAGGGGGTGGCGACCCAGAGCACACAGGTCATCGAGGAAGTTTCCCTCAAGGGGGAAATCATCGAGAAACAGCGCCGGCCCTATTACCCGTTCGAATACGTCAATCTTGGGGATTTGTGTAACCGCAATCTTTTTCCACCGATCGCTTTCCTCTACCGAAGGGAGGTGCATGAGAAGATCGGCCTTTTCCGGCAGGATTTCGACGTTCTGGGGGACCACGATTTCAATCTCCGCTTCGTGCGTCATTTCGAGATCGGGGTGATCCCCACCTTTCACGCGTATTACCATTGGCGGCACGGAAGTTTCGGCAATACCGTCACCCGGGGGCGTAGCCTGCACCGGCGCATGCTCAACCGCATGAAGAACGCCTATCGGCGGGAGCTTCTTGATCATCCGGAAACCGCGGTCGGCAATATCGACGGGATCCCCTTTCCCCCGGCGGACTTTGAGGAACCCGTCCCTTTCCGACTCCGCACCAATGAATCCCCCCAGGCCGGGCCGGTGCCGGATTTTGCGAAGGAATTCGACTTCGAGGTCCTTTCCCTGGATGTTTTCGACACCGCTCTGCGGCGCCGCTGCCAGGATCCGAAGGATCTCTTCCACTTCCTGCAGGACAGGGCCGTCCGCGAGCTCGGGCTTCCGTCCGAACCCTATGCCTTGGCGCGGGCGGAGGCCGAAAGAAGGGCCAGGCAATTGCTTCGCCCCGAGGTTACACTGGAGGAAATCCACAATCTCCTCGCAGATCATTGCCGCCTCCCGCCCCCCGATGCCCGAAAGCTCATGGAGCTTGAACTGGATATCGAGCGGGAGATGCTCTACGCCGATCCCCGTGTCCTGAAACTGTACCGTTCGATGCGGAAAGCCGGCCGGCGCGTCATTTTCGTCTCGGACATGTATTTGTCCTCCACGGTGATCCGCGGGCTGCTTGAAGGATGCGGCTTTGAAGAGCCCGAGGTGCACGTTTCCTGTGAGCTTGGAGTTTCGAAACACGAGGGGGAACTGCAGACGAAGGTGAGTGCGCTTCTTGATGTGGAGCCCGGCCGCTTTCTTCACATCGGGGACAAATTCCACGGTGATTATATCCGGTCCCGCCTGGCCGGCTGGCAGGCCTTCCACTGGTCGGACAACTTCGTGTACACGCCCTGGTTCGCCGAGACCCGGGCCGACCGGTACGAACCGCAGGACTTGCTCAGCAAGCGGATCATGGGGGAAGTCATGCGATTGGGCGTGCTCGATCCGCCGGATCCGGGGGATCTTCTCCGGAGGCTCGGGCGGGAGGCGGCCGGCCCCCTGTACCTGTGCTTCATGCTCTGGGTGCTTGAGCAGGCGCAAAAGGACGGGATCCGCAAACTCGTCCTCGTCGGCCGGGACGGATACTACTGGGAAAAAACCCTGAAGCTGCTGGCCGGTCGCATGGACCTGAAGGTCGATTTCGGCTACCTGCATTCGTCCCGCAAGGTCCTGAACTTTGCCTCCTTCGCCTCCCTCGACGAGGTGGCTCTGGAATTTCTCCTGACTCCCAATCCGGCCCTGAAGGTGCGGGATTTCGTCGACCGGACGGGACTCCGCGCGGAGGATCATCTTCCCCTCATCCGGCAGGCCGGTTTTGACGATCCAGACGAGGTCCTGACCAATGAGAATGGGGGCAAGTTCCTTCAGCCCGAAAGCCGGCCGGCCCTGCGCAACCTGTTCCTTCTCTTGAAGCCGCAACTTGAGGCCCTTTTTGCCGAGGACCGGAAAGGCATGCTGGAAATGCTCCACCAGGCCGATTACAAGCCTTCAGACTGTGCTTTTGTCGACATCGGCTGGAACGCATCCTGCCCGCGCTCGGTGGCCCGGTTGCTTTCGGTGCGGGACCCTGAACGGGTCCGCGGGTACTTCTTCGGAACCTGGAAGGAGGCCGACCCCGCGGATTATGCCGGCGAGGTGAAATCCTATTTCATGCACATGGGAGAACCGTTGGATCACGCCCACCTCGTCCGGGAGTCCGTGAACTGGATCGAATCGCTCCATGCGGCCCCCTATCCGACGCTCATGGCCTTCAATACCGTGGAAGGAAAGGTCTGCCCGGTTTTCAGCGATTCCCTGAAAAGCGGGTTTTCCAGGGAGAGCCAGGAACGCATCTGGAAGGGTGCGGAGGAATTCCTTCTCGCGATCACGGAAAACGGCCTCCCCGCAACCGGGGCCGGCGCGGGACATACCTACCTTTCCCTTGTTCTCAACCGGTTGCTGCGCGAACCGTCTCCCGCGGAAGTCCGGGAATGGGGAGGCATCCTGCACTCGGAGGGGTTCGGTTTGGAGGTCTACAAGCCCTTGATCGAGCCGGTCGAGGAGACCCTGCATGGCCAGGACCTGCTGAGGGCCTATCGCTCCTCGAACTGGCGGAGGGGTTTCCTCACCGCCTTGCCCCCCGACCGGCGGGAGTATGTCCTGGACCGTGAGTTTTCCACCGAGGGAAAGTCGATCGACCAACTGAAGGCGGATCTGGCCTGGAAAAGCAAGCAGGCCGACGAGCTTTGGGGCGAAAAGGAGCGCTACAAATGGAAGGCCGGAAATGAGGAGAAGCGCGCGGATGGACTGCAAGCGCGCCTCAACCAGTTGAATGAGCAAGATGCCCAGACCAGGGGCCGCCTCGCCCAGCTCCAGGAACAGGCCGGCCAGCTTTCCTCCGAACTGGCGCAGGCCCGGGAGGAGCTTATGCGCAAGGCCGGCGCCCTCGAAAATTCGGAAGCCGAACTCGGCAAGGTAACCGCGGATCTCGGCCAGGCCCGCATGGACCTTGAATGGGAGGCGAAGCAGATCGACCGCTTGTGGCAGGAAAAGGAAGTCGCGCAGGCGCGCTGCCGGGAGCTGGAGGCCGTCTTCCGCAAGAGAAAGAAGCTCCTTGCCGCATTGATCCGGAAGCGCGTTCCGGGAGAGTAGGGGATTCCCCGCTCAGCCGTGCGGCTTGCTGAATTTCGGATGGGGGACCATCCAGCGGAAAATCATCCGCTCCAGCGGACCCAACCGCTGGTAATAGCCCTTCCTCCAGTGGGCCTGTTTGAATTCCTGTTTCCACCCGGCTTTGCTCAAGCCCAGCCCGGGGAAACCCGTCGGCCGGGCCATGTGACTGTGCTGGAAATAGGAACCGTACCCGTCGGCATAATGGAGGTCCCCCAGGCGATGCGCCTCCTCGGTATTTGGTTCCACCAGCAGGCGATTCAACAGGCTCAGGACTTCCTGCGGGGTGACTTCCATCAGGCCGCCTTCCCCTCCGGCCCTGACGGCCTCCTCCGCGTATTCGAGGATCCCGCGATGGATCTCCCGGAGCGCCGCGAGGTCCTTTTCATTTTCATGGAAACCGGCGAACACCGGTTCCAATGAGCCGTCGGGATTCCTCTTCATCCGTATGAAGGTCCGCTCGGGGGCGGCGAAGAAGAATTCCACGAGGCAAACGCAATGGCGAATAATGTCCATCGCGTGTGCAGGCGCCCCATATGCCATGAGGTAGTGGGAATGCCTTGACGCGGGCCCGGCCCGGCGGGCCGCATCCGGGTAGGAGCCGAGGTAATACCCCTCGATCTCCAGATTCCCGACCTCGGGGGAAAGCATCTTTTCAAAGGAGTGCTGGATCGAGGTCATCCAGCCGACATCGACCAGCACCAGCGGGCGGGCGGTGGTGACCCCCTTTTTCTTCAGGTATGCAAGGTAGGCGGCCTTTTCCCCGCGGGCCGCCTGGAGAATGGGCTCCTTCATCCGGGTGAAAAGGAGACGGAGGTTCTCATAATCCGCCCCTTCAATCACCGGGGCTTCCGGTCCCGGAAATCCTGCTTTCCGGATCGCCTCAAGGTGGCGCTCCGGAGGCACACTGATTCGTTTCAGGAATTCCCCGACGGTAAGGCCCACCCCTTCCGCCAGCCAATCCATGGCCAACGGGTCCAGGTCCGTGATGGATGCGAAATTCAGGGCCCGCCGGGAGGCAAAGAGATAGTCCGGATCCGGGCATCCGGGAATTCCGGAACGGACCCGCTCATACACTTGTTTCAAAATATATCCGTCACGCGAAAGAAAATAGACCTTGTTGATCCCACGGTTCCGCAGTTGGCCAATCAGGTACGCCACGTAGCCATATACGAGCGGCCCCCCGACCTGGAAACCGACACGGTACCAGAAGGGATCCTCCAACCGGGATTCCCGCTGGCACCCGAGGGCCGAGAGCCCGAGCAACAGACTCCGCCTGGTCGATTCACTGGTCCTGGACGCCAGGCCTCCCCATGGGTTACGCTCGAAACGCCCGATCTGGTCGATCGCCTTCGGAACGAGCAGCGTTTTCAGCCCCGCCCGGCGGGCCTGTGTCCCGTCGGTGTGGGGATTGTCCCCAACGTGGAGGATTTCGTGGGGGGGCACTCCCAGCGCATCGACCAAATGTGCGAACAATTTGCCCGAATATTTCAGTTTTCCCACGCTCGAGCTGAGGAAAAAGGCATGGAACCCCCTGAACCCCGCTTTCTCCAGCCGCTCCCGGCAGAACGCTTCCGGAAGGTACATGTCGGAGGTGAAGACGATTCTCTTTCCGAGGCTGCGGGCCGCGTCAAACATCCGCAGACCGTTTTCCAGCGGATACAGCAGCCGCGATTCCACACGCATCTCCAGAGCCGCCAGGTCCTTCGCCGGGACGGGCCAGTCGGGGTGGGCCTCGAGCAATTCCCGGCAGAGGTCATCCAGGCCGATTTCCCCGGCTTGACGTTCCTCCCATGCGCGCCGGCGGGCCGGCGCGTCCGCTTCCGCGCGAAACCGGGCAAATCCCTTGAAAACCTCCCCGTGGGTGGCGGTCAATTCCTCCTCCATGAAGAGGAAAACATCCTCGGGCCGGGCGCAGCGGCGACCCAGAACGGTGTCGAAAACATCCAGCGAAAGCACGCTGGCCTCCCCGAGGAGGCGTTCAAACGCCGCGGTCATTTGTTCCGGGATTTGAACAGCTTGAGCGGGTTCTTCTTGAAGAGTTGCTTCAGGTCCCAGACCAGATCCCGTTGCATCAGGGCCTGGTTGGCAATGACTCCGGGGCCCGTGCGGCCCTCGGCAATGTCTTCCCGCAACCATTCGTTGCGCAGGAGATTGTCATAGAAGGCATGCAGGTGGGCCTTTCCCTTCACGGAACTTGAATAGTCCCCGTCCTGCACCATTTGCCGGTCGTGGTAACGGGCCAGCACCTCGGGAATCAGGCCGATTTCGAACCTCGTCAGGAAGCGCACATTGAAATCCCAGTCCCCGAGGACGGGGAGATCCTCCCGG
>JBNGDP010000015.1:0-45667 GCA_049975345.1 Oceanipulchritudo sp.
GAGGGGGACGTGGCGCTGGGGCTGGCGCTGGAGCGGCAGCGGGCGGGCTGGGGGGGGCGGATCGGGGTCTTGTCGGCGACGCTGGAGACGGGGCGGTTGCGGGAGTACCTGCCGGGGGCGGAGGTTCTGGAGAGCGGGGGCCGGCAGTACCCGGTGGAGGTGCGGCACCTGGGGCCGGGTCCGCGGGCGCCGGTCTGGGAATCGGCGGCGGAAGGATTCCGGAAGGCCTTGGCTGGAGGGGCGGAGGCGGACGTGCTGGTCTTCATGCCGGGGAAATACGAGATCAACCGCACGGTGGAGGCGATCCGGGGTTTGCGGGAAGCGAAAGGCTGGGAGATTTTTCCGCTGCACGGGGAGCTGGACGCGGCGGCCCAGGACGGGGCGATCGGGACTGGGGACCGGCCGCGTGTGATTGTCTCAACGAACATTGCGGAGACCTCGCTGACCCTGCCGGGCATCCGGACGGTGATCGACTCCGGCTTGGCGAGGATTCCCGATTTTGACGCTCGTCGCGGGGTGAACACACTGTTAACGGAAAAGATCAGCCGGGCGAGTGCGGAGCAGCGTGCCGGACGTGCCGGGCGGGTGGCGCCGGGGATCTGTTACCGGTTATGGACGGAAGACGACCATGTGCACCGGCCGGCCTTCACGGCTCCGGAAATCGCGCGCCTGGACCTGAGCGAAACCCGGCTGCAGCTCTTGTCGCTGGGGAAGGACCGGGAATTTCCCTGGTTTGAAGCGCCTCCGGGGGAGGCGTGGAGGCACGCGGGGGAATTGCTGGAGGACCTGGGGGCCGTGCGGGAGGGCCGGATCACGCTGGTTGGAAAGGAAATGGTTCGTTTTCCCCTGCATCCCCGGTTCAGCCGGCTGGTGGTGGCGGCCCGGGAATCCGGCTGCACGGACCTGGTTCTCGCAGCGATCGCCCTGACAGAGGTGCGTGACATCCTATTGCCCTTGAAGGACAAGCGGAAGGCTGCGGAACGGGAGACTTGGTGGGCGGCCGCGGAAGGGGTCTCGGACCTGCTGAAGCGGGTGCTGGCCTGGCAGCGGGCGATGGAGGCCGGCGGCTCCATGGCCTTTTGCCGCGAGTGGGGCCTGCATGGACAGGCCGTTCGGCAGGGAGCGCTGGTATACCAGCAGTTGAAGCGGTTGGCGGGGGAGGGCGGTATGCGGGAGCATTCCCCGACCGTGGAGCGTTTTGGCAAATGCCTCCTGACCGGCTACATCGATCACCTGGCCCGGCGACGGGACCGTGGCACGCTGGTCTGCGACATGGTTCATGGCCGGCGCGGGGAGATGTCGAGGGACACCGTGGTGGACCGGTCCGAGTTACTGGTTGCGGCGGAGGTGGAGGAACGGGAAGTGCGCGGGGAGGCAACCCTTCTGCTGGGCGCCATCACCGCGGTTGAGGAAGCCTGGCTGGAGGAACTCTTTCCGGCGGACCTGGTCAGGGAGAGCGGAGAGCGCCTGGATCCCCGTGCGCGCCGGGTCGAGCGGGTGGAGCGGACGGTTTTCCGCGACCTGATCCTGCGCGAGAAGGAAAGCGGAAGCCCGGATCCTGTTCATGCGGCCTCCCTTCTGGCAAGGGGGATCCATGAAAACAACTGGGTCCTGAAAAAATGGGACGCGGAGGCGGAGAACTGGATCCGGAGGGTAAACGTCCTCGCCCGATGGTGCCCGGAGCTGGAAATCAAGCCGATCATGGAAGAAGACCGGCAGTTGTTCATCGAGCAGATTTGCGAGGGGGCGGTTTCCTACAAGGAAGTGAAGGACCGGGAGGTCCTTCCAGTCCTGCGGACCTGGCTTCCGGAGGCCCTTTTCCCCCTGGTGGATGAATGGGCGCCCGACCGGTTCGCCCTCCCCGGCGGGGGACGGGTCAAACTCCGCTATGAGGAGGATGGGACCGTGGTCCTCCCGGCAAGGATCCAGCAAGTGTATGACGTGCCCGGTGATTTTCTCGCGATCTGCCAGGGCCGCTGCCGGTTGCGGATCGAGCTGCTTGCCCCGAACGGGCGGCCGGTCCAGATCACGGATGATCTGGATGGATTCTGGGAGGGCCAGTATCCGCAGATCCGCAAGGAGCTGTTCGGGCGCTACCCGAAACATGAGTGGAGGTAGGGGCCGGCACGCGAAACAACGGTTTTGCATCTCCATGTTTTTCAACCTGTAATCCCGATTCTTCGCAGTTTCCAGCCATGGAAGATTCCGATCCCATTGAAATGCCCGTGGACGGGGTTCTGGACCTCCACGCCTTCCGTCCCGCCGAGGTGAAGGACGTGGTAACCGCCTACATCGAGGCTTGTCGTGAAAAAGGAATACGGGATCTGCGCATTATCCACGGGAAGGGGATAGGGACGCTGCAGCGGCAGGTTCACGCACTGCTTGCCCGGGACCCGAGGGTGGAATCCTTCCGCCTCGCGTCCGGCGATGCCGGCGGCTGGGGAGCTACCTTGGCGCGGTTGGTTAAGGAATGACCGGCCTACTTCCCGGAAGGGATCTCCAGTCCCCGATGGACAATACGGAAGAATGGATTCTCTTCATTTTCCCCCGGGGTGGGAGAGAGCTCCACCCGGTTGCCGGTGCCTTCGAATCGTCCGCCCGCCCAGGGCGCCCATTCGGACAAGTCCCGGCTGGTTTCAAGAAGATACGTCCTTCCGGGCACGGTATTCAGGGAAATCCCGGGCCGTCCCGCCTCCCATTCCAGGGCAAGATCGAGTTCCCCGGCAACCGGGCTTTTAAAATGGCCAAAGAAGATGTCCTCCCCTTGCAGGCTGACTGTCTGGCCGCCAACCGTAACCACTCAATCCCGGCCGGATCCGTTCAATGTCTGCACGGGGGCTGTTCCCTGTTGCAGGGAGAGGACGACAAAATAATCTTCGCCACCCGATACCGTCAGGGTATTGCCCGACAAGCCGATCGACGCTGATTCCGGAAGGTGGACGGTGCCGGCCAGGATGGCACCATCCAGGAAGAGGGTCAGGTCATAGTTCCCGGGCGCCGCTCTGGCGTAAAGAACCGGGATCAGCAGGAGGATGAGGAAACGAATCTTCATGCGGTTCGCGTCTGCTTGTTACCAGTTCACGACGCATGTGCGCCCGGTTCGCTGTGAGCTGTCCTCGGTGTATTGGTGCAGTTCGATCTTCACGCCGTTGGGATCTTCCGTCCAGGACTGCCAGGACTGGTCCGCCCCAAGCTTCTTGTCCGTGGCGGCCGCTCCATGGCGCCGGATCCGCTCGATGGCCTCATCCATGTCATCGACCTCGAGGGCGACATGCCGGATATTGCCCTCGGCACCGGGATCCCCCTTGAAGACCTCGATGAAGGTGTTCCGCCCGGCCTTCAAATAGTAGCCGAAGAGGCTGCCCTGTCTTTCAAAGTCAAAGAAACGTTCCATGCCCAGGGCCTGGCAGTAGTATTCGGATGTTTTCTCCAGGTCCTCCGTGCGGAGGCAGATGTGCGCGAGTTGCTTGATCATAAAAACGTGCTACGGGCCAAACCTTCCAGGTTCGGGGGGGTTATCCAGGGATTCCAGTTGTGCCTTTTTCAGGCGCAGCCTTTCCTCAAGGCCGGATTTCAATTCCTCCCCCGCCTCCTTGAGGGATTTTTCCAGCTCCTCGATCTCCTTTTCCAGGCGCAGCCTTTCCAGTTCCCTCTTCTCCGCCTCCTCGGCCTTGTCGAAAACCATTTGCTCAGCCTGGGTCGGGCTTTCCGGGCTGGTGGCGACAAGCGGTGGCGGGACAAACAAGCGGTCCGCCCCGAGCTGACGCTGGTTCATGAAGGTCGGCGAAACGATTTCAATCTCCTCCCGGTGCAGCGTGTCCAGAACCGCGCGCAAGAGGCTCGATCGTGCCGTGAGCAGGCTTTTCACGTCCCGGAGCATTCCGTTTATCCGGTAGGTGACCGCGAAATTGCCGATTTCGGTGATGTGCACATAGGGATCCTCCAGTCCGGACGCCTGCGCCGCCTCTACCAGCAACGGCTCAATCCTGGAATGATGCACATCATACCCGAGGGAGAGCGAGGCAGAGACAATTGTCCCGGAGCTGCGGATCACGGAGACCGGATTCGTGATCAGGTAGGTGTTCGGGATGGCGATCAGCTCCCGGGTCTCGGTCTGGATTTCCGTGTCCAGCAATCCCCGTTCGGAGACGCGACCGAAAAACTCCCGCACCTTCACGAAGTCGCCCGCCCGGAAGGGACGGGTGATCCGCATCATAACACCCGCCATCAGGTTCGCGAAAATCGTCGTTGAGGAGAAGGCCAGGATCCCCGAAACGACCAGCCCGATGAAGGCGATCACCTGGTTGCGGGTGCTCTCCTCAACCGGCAATGCCACCGCCACGGCCACGATTCCCAGCAGGGTGAGCAGGATCATCAGGAGCTGGCGGAAGATTTTTTTTTCATTTCCCAGGTCCGGCCGTCTGCCAAGCAAGAGCCAGTTGGCGGTCCACAGGAGAGCGAGCACCAGGACCAAGGTCAGGACAAGCGGCAGGAATGTGCGCCATACCTCCATGAGCGAATATCTAGGCACGACACCGCCCGGCAGCAAGGATACAATTCATCCAACCACTGCGCCGGAACCGTCGCGCCGGACAATCTCCTCGCGGGCCCAGCGCGCATGCTCCGCCACGAGGGGTTCGGGATCGGCGGCCGCCCGGTCCAGGGCCGCAAGGTCCTCCGGGATCCCCGTGTTTCCCAGAACGACGCAGACATTCCGCAGCCAGCGGGCCCGTTTGAGGCGCCGGATCGGGGAGCCGGCAAACAGCGCGTTGAAGCCCGCCTCATCCAGGGAAAGCATGTCGCGAAGATCCGGATACGTCCGGGGGGAGAAGGCGGCCTCCCGCGTTTGCCGCGCCCATTTGTTCCATGGGCAGACGTCCAGGCAATCGTCGCACCCGTACAGGTGGTTGCCGATGAAGCCGCGGTAGGGGAGGGGAACCGGCCCCTTGTGCTCGATCGTCAGGTAGGAGATGCATTTGCGCGCATCCAGTTGATACGGGGCCGTGATGGCCCGCGTGGGGCAAACTTCGATGCAACGCGTGCAGGTGCCGCAGCGGTCGGGCTGGGCACTCCCCGCCGGAAACGGATAGGAGGTGAGGATGAAGCCCAGAAAGAGCCACTGCCCGTCCTCCCGGTTGAGGAGCATCGTGTTCTTGCCCTGCCAACCAATGCCGGCCAGGGCGGCCAGCGGCTTTTCAAGGAGGGGACCGGTGTCGACATAGGGGCGGTTGACGGCGCCAAGCTCCCTCAGCCAGGAGCACAGGCGCTTCAGTTTTCCGGACAGGACTTTGTGGTAGTCCTTGCCGAGGGCATACTTTGCGATGCGCCCGCGCCGTTCCGGTTCGGGCTGGTAATAGTTCAAACCGAAGCACAACACGCAGTTTGCCCCGCGGAGGACCCGCTCGGGATGGGCCCGTCTCTCCGGAGCCCGGGCCATCCAGGCCATGTCCCCGTGTTTCCCGTCGGCGAGCCATTGGTAAAAATATTCCTGCCGCAATTCAGCCGGGATCGGGGCCACCCCGACCGGGCCAAGGCCCAGGGCGCGGGCCCGCTTTTCCAGTTCCGCTCTTGCCGCTTCCGGATTCACCAGATCCTGAAGATGACCTGATTCAAAGGTCCCTGTAAATGTGAAATCCTTGCCAAGAATACTTGTGAACCCGGAAAAAGCGGTATATGGGTACCTTCAATGATTTGGCCTTGGCTCATTTTCCCGTTCCTCGCCGTACCGGTCTTCCCCCTCCACGGGACGGAAACTCCGGAAACGGCTGAACCGGAACCGGTGCAAACGGTTGAACCCGGAACGGTGAAACCGGAAACGCTTCCGCAAGAGGGGGGACGGGTCCTGGATTCCCTTTTTGCCGGCGACGGCAAGGTCCATGTGTACCGCGTGCCCATTACCGAGGCCATCTCCAAACCCAACCTTTTCATCCTGCGCAGAAGCATCAAGCAGGCCATCGAGATGGGGGTCAAGGTCATCGTTCTCGACATGGACACACCCGGGGGACGCCTCGACGTGACCCTGGACATGATGGAGCTCCTGGACCGTTTTGAAGGGGAGACCATCACGTATGTGAACAAGGACGCCATTTCCGCGGGGGCCTACATCGCCATGGCCACCGACTCGATCTACTTTTCTCCGGACGGGGTGATGGGTGCGGCCGCCGTGGTCGCCAGTACCGGACAGGAAATCGAGGAAAGCATGAAGGCCAAGATCAACAGCTATCTCCTGGCCCGCATGCGCAGCTACACCGAGGAATATCCCTACCGCTCGGAGGTGATCCGCGCCATGGCGGACCTCGATTACGAATTGAAAATCGGGGAAACCGTCCTGAAGGAAAGCGGGGAACTGCTTTCCTTGACGGCGAAGGAGTCGGTTGAGGCCTATGGCGACCCTCCCAGGCCCCTGCTTGCCGACGGGATCGCCGAAAACCTGGAGGATCTGCTCGCCCAGCGTTACGGGGAAGGAAGCGCGGTCCTGGAAACGTTCGAAATCTCCTGGTCCGAGGAGGCGGCAAAATACCTGGATTCCATCGCGCCGATTCTCCTCGGGCTGGGATTACTCCTTCTCTTTGTCGAGTTCAAGACACCGGGTTTCGGGATTTTCGGCATCAGCGGACTGGTTCTTGTGGCGGTTGTATTCGCGAGCAACTACCTGGCCGGGCTGGCGGGTTTCGAGGCGATCCTCTTTTTCCTCCTCGGGCTTGTTTTCATTGTCGTGGACATTTTCCTTCTTCCGGGAACCTTTATCTTTCTCGTACTGGGGCTGCTTTTCATCGTTGGATCCCTGCTTTGGTCCTTGTCGGATGTCTGGCCGACACCGGACGGGGACGGTCCCGGCGGCATCTCCTTCACCGTTGACATGGATTCCCTGTGGGCCGCCCTGTACCAGGTCGTCGGGGCCTTTGCCATCGCCCTCGGGGGCCTGTGGCTGATCTGGCGTTTCCTTCCCAAAACCCCGATTTACGGGCGTCTTGTCCATTCAATGGCCGGGTCCATGCCGAACCCGGTGGTGACCGGCGGCAGCACGGTCAGCGGGGTGGAATCCCTGCCGGATGTCGGATCACGGGGGACCGTGGTCAGCCCCCTGCACCCCCTTGGAGAAGTGGAAATTGACGGCGTGCGGTACGAGGCCCAGGTCCGGGTCGGCTCGCTGGATCGCGGTGCGCCTGTGATCGTCACCGGTTACCGCCATTTCAACCTGCTTGTGGAAGCGGACAAGGGGGACGGGTCATGAGCCTCGTGATCGGCCTGGTGGTTACCGCCTTTGTCCTTTTCTTCTTCGAAATCTTCCTGCCCGGAGGAGTGCTTGCCGTGCTGGGCGGTCTCCTGCTGCTGGCCGCCTCGGTTCTGGCCTACACCAATCTGGGACCGGCCTGGGCCGTCGCCATCTTTTTTGGCGGGCTCCTCGGGGCCCTGGCCATGTTTTTCCTCGAGATCCGCTTTATTTCCAAATCCCGTTTCGGCAGGCAGCTTTCCCTCCAATCCACCATTTCCGCCCGGTTGAATCCGAAGGAAGACGACAAACTTGTCGGAACCGACGGGGTCACCTTGACAATACTTGCTCCCACCGGCAGGGTTGAAATCAATGGGCGCACGTACACGGCCTTTGCCGAGGATGGATACATTGAAAAAGGGGTCCCGGTACGGGTCCTCCGCAGCGAAACCTTCAAACTAATCGTCGAAAGAACATGAACATACCACTCGCACTCACCCTTCCGCAAATCGGGGCCATCATCGGCCTGATTATCCTCCTGATCCTTCTTTTTATCGTGGGATCCTTTCTCAGCGTCTGGCTGAAGGCCTATTCCTCGGGGGCGCCGGTCAGCATGTGGAATCTGATCGCCATGCGTTACCTGCGGAAACTGCCGTACTCGGTCATCGTGGACGCCCGCATCATGGCGGTGAAGGCCGGGCTTCCCATCACGGTGAATGAATTTGAAACCCACTACATGGCCGGCGGGGACATCATCCAGACGGTGTCCGGGCTGATCAACGCGCAAAAGGCCGGAATCCCCCTCGACTGGGACAAGGCCTGCGCCATAGACCTGGCCACCAAGGGGACCGAGAAATCCATCATCGAGGCGGTGCGCACCTCCATCAACCCGAAGGTCATCGATTGCCCGAACGTGACGACGGGGAAGACCACGATTGACGGGGTGGCCAAGGACGGCATCCAGGTGAAAGCGCGGGCCCGCGTGACGGTGCGTTCCAATCTTGAGCACTACGTCGGCAGCGCGCAGGAGGAAACGATCATCGCCCGTGTCGGGGAAGGGATTGTCACCACGATCGGTTCGGCCGAGAGCTACAAGTGGGTGCTGGAAAATCCCGATTCCATCTCCCGCAATGTCCTGAACCGCGGGCTCGATACGGGAACGGCCTTTGAAATCCTTTCCATCGACATTGCCGACGTGGATGTCGGCGAGAATGTCGGCGCGCAGCTGCAGGTGGCCCAGGCCGAGGCGAACAAGAATATGGCCCAGGCGCAGGCGGAAATCCGCCGGGCTGCGGCCGTCGCCGTCGAGCAGGAAATGAAGGCCAGGGTCCAGGAAATGCAGGCCAAGGTGGTGGAGGCCCAGGCCGAGGTCCCGCTGGCCATGGCCGAGGCCTTCCGCAGCGGCAATCTCGGGGTGATGGACTACATGCGCCTCAAGAATATCGAGTCCGATACCGACATGCGGAAATCCATCGCCAAGCCCGAGGAGAATGACCAGCAATCCTGATTTCCCGCGTTTCGCCGCCTCCTTCGACTGGGAGACGCTGATTCCCATTCTCTTCTTCGTCCTCTACGGCATCGCCCAGCTCTTCGGATCGAAGAAGAAAGGGGAGGCCGGGGGTACGGAGGATGACGGGGAACCGGAAGTCGACCCGATCGAGCGGGCCCGCCAAATCCGCGAGGAAATCCGCCGTAAGCTCGAGGAGCGCAGGCAGGTAACGTATGACCCCACCGTACCGGAACCGCTGCAGCGTGCGCCGGAGCCTCCGGTCCGGGAATGGAGTCGTCCGATGGCGAAGGAGCCCCGGAGGCCGACGGCAAGCCCGGAACCGCTGATCGTGAAAAAGGCGGAATCGCTGATGGCGCAAAAGGCCAGCATGGAGCGCCGCCTTGAACAGCAGCGGGAACGGCTGGACGCCGCCCGCCGCAGGCAGGCCGAAGCCCGCCGGCAGGCGAGGAAAATGGTAGCTGCGGCGGGGGTGCGCAAGAAAAGCCTTCTGGAGGAACCCACCCAGGGCGTCCAAGCCACGGCCTTGAAAAGCCTGCGGCAGGAGTTGCTGGCCGGACTGTCCAGTCGGAACAGCCTGCGCAAGGCGGTCTTGTACCGGGAGATTCTGGATCCGCCGCTCGGGTTACGCTGAGAGCCGCGCTTCAAAGGTGTCCGGCCACCTCCTCCACGGAGTCCGTGGGGGCGAGGCACCGGGTCCCGACGCACAACTGGTAGCGGGCCGGCAAATGGCCGCTTTCGTCCAGCAGGATATAAACGGGACGCCAGGGACGGCCGGCAAGGGCGTCCCGCAGGGGCTCGACAGCGGCCGGTTCCCGCACCTTGACCGTTGCGATGCCGATCGCTTCGTACACCAGCCCGGACAGTGCGTGGCTGGCGGCGGAAGGGGCGGACTTGACCACCCCGGGCAGGGCCGACCGCAATGGTTCAATTTCCCGCATGAAGTCCTCCCCGCCGGTGAGGGCGGCCAGGTCAACAAAAACCCGCAGCAGGCTCGAGTTTCCAGAAGGGGTGGCATTGTCGAACCATTCCTTTTTCCGGTGGACCAGCGTTTCATGGTCATCGCTGGTGACGAAGAAACCGGGGCCTTCCACATCCTTGAAGTGCCGGATGGCCGCCCGGGCGAGGACTACCGCCCGCTCAAGCCAGATGGGTGAGGAACCGGGCCGCACCCAGTCAACCACCGCGGCAAGGGCGAGAAATCCCTCCGCTGAGTAGGCGTAATCGACAAGGGTCCCGTTGCCCATGGCCTCCCCGTCATAAGCGACACTGTGCAGGCGATCCTCCCCCGTGCGCATTGAACCCCAGATCCAATCCGCGATCCGGAGGGCATCCCCGAGCCATTTCTTTTCCCCAAAGGCAAACCCGGCCCGCGCAAGGCCACGCATCAGCAGGGCGTTCCAGGCGGTCAGGCACTTGTCGTCGCGTCCCGGTTGCGGACGCTTGTCGCGGGCCTCGAGCAGCTTCTTCCTTGAAGCCGCCAACCCGTCCCGGACCGCGATTTCCCCGTCAAGGAGGGTCGGATTGCTCCTTCCTGAATTTTCAAAGTTCCCCTCCCGGGTGATCCCGTACACTTCACAGAAGCGCCTCCCTTCCTCCTCGCCGAGAATGGTTTCCACTTGAGCCGGTTCCCAGAGGTAGGTTTTCCCCTCTTCGCCCCCGGTGTCGGCATCCAGGGCGGCATGGAAGGCATGGCAGGGGTGCCGCATTTCGCGTTCGAGCCAGGCGATGGTTTCCTCAACGATCCGCCGATACAGGAGTTTCGGGTAACGGTGATGGGCCTTGCTGTAGATATCCAGCAGCAGGGCATTGTCGTAGAGCATTTTCTCGAAATGAGGGATGATCCAGTGGGGATCGACGCTGTACCGGCAAAAGCCTCCCCCGACCTGGTCGAAGATGCCGCCATGGGCCATCGTGGTCAGGGTCCGGTTCACAATCCGGTCGATATCCGATCCACTTTCCGGGTATCGTTCCTCGACCGTCGCGGTCTCGCGCATGGCGAGGAGGAAATCAAGAGTCATGGAGGGCGGGAATTTCGGAGCGCCGCCGAATCCTCCGAATTCCTTGTCCGCGCTCCCGAGAATGTGTTCCATGGCGACAAGGAAATCCCCTCTGGAGAGGGCTTCCCCGGTATCGTTGCGGGGGGTGTTGGTGGCCCGCATGTTGCCGATGATGGCGCGGGCGTTTTCCTCCAGGTCCATTCGCCGGCGCTTGTAGAAATCGGATACCCGCATCAGCAGCTGCGGCCAGGGCACAATGGTGTTGCCCCTTCTTTCATCCGGCGGGAAATACGTCCCTCCGGCGAAGGGACGGCCATCCGGCAGGCAGAACACGTTCAAGGGCCAGCCCCCATGCCCGTTGAGCATCTGCACCGCGTCCATGTAGATCTGGTCGATCTCCGGACGCTCCTCCCGGTCCACCTTGACGCAGACAAAATGGGTGTTCATGAGCTTGGCGATGTAGGCATCCTCGAAGGATTCATGCGCCATGACGTGGCACCAGTGGCAGGAGGAATACCCGATGGAAACCAGGACCGGCTTGTCCAGTTCCCTGGCGACGCGGAACGCCTGCCGGCCCCAGGGGTACCAATCCACGGGGTTTTCCGCGTGCTGGCGCAAATAGAGGCTCTTTTCCTTGATCAAGCGGTTGGCCATGAAGCCACCTTCCCACGCGGTCGGCCCCCGGTCAAATTACGCCCCGAAAAAAGCCTCCTTGCCGGCCCAGACATCATAGGCCATCTCCTTGCCACCGGGGCTGGCCTTCATGCGGACGGTGCCCCCGGCGGCCTGGACCATGGCCAGACCGGCCGCCACATCCCAGAGCCGGATGGATTCCTCATAATACACGTCGTAAATGCCGGCCGCCACATAGGCCAGGGCGAGGGCGGCGGATCCGACCATCCGCACCTTCTTGAAGGGAGCGATGCGGCCGACAAAAGCCTCCATGCGGGCAGCGGAACGGTCCATTCCCGAGGGAAAACCCGTGGCCAGGGCCGCCTGGCCCACGGAATCCGCCCACGAGGGCCGGCTTTCCTCCCCGTTGATGAAAAACCCCTCCGCGACAATCCCGCCGTAGCAGGTATCAGTGTTGAAATCGTGAATAACCCCCAGAAGGGGCGTCTCCCCACGCATCAGCCCGATGCTGACCGCGCACAGGCCGCTGCCCCGGAGGTAGTTGTAGGTGCCGTCCAGCGGATCCACCACCCAGTACGGATCGTAGCGCTCCCGCAGGGTGGCGTCCCCGCCCATCTCCTCCCCGTAGACCGGGAAGGGGAAGGATTCCCCAAGGCGCTTTCGGATCCATTCCTCGGATTCCCTGTCGGCCCGGAGTTTCACATCGCGCTGGTCCTGGAATTCCACCTCCCGCAATCGGGAAGCCCCGGCCCTGAGGATTTCCCCGGCTTCCCGTGCTGTTTTCTCTGCGCCATTCAGCAATTCCTGCCATTCCATTCCTGATTGAGATGGAGCAGGGGGGCACAGGAGTCAATTTCCCTGTCCCCCCAATAGCTTCCTGAGGTTTTCCAGGGTGTCGATTTCCGCCACGGGCTTGTCCCTGCGCCAACGGAGAATGCGCGGAAACCGCATGGCCAGGCCCGACTTGTGACGGCTGGAGGGACGCAGCCCCTCGAAGCCGATCTCAAATACCAGTTCCGCCGGCACCGTGCGCACGGGACCTTTCCTGGCGAGGGTGTGGCGCTTGATCCATCGGTCAACCTCCCGGAGTTCCTCATCCGTCAGGCCCGAGTAGGCCTTGGCCACCGGGACAAGCTGGTTGCCGTCCCGCGCCGCAAGGGTGTAATCGGTGTAGAGGGTCGCCCGCCGGCCATGGCCGGCCTGGGCGTAAACCATGACCAGGTCGGCCGTGTACGGTTCGACTTTCCATTTCCACCAATCCCCCTTTACCCGCCCGACCTTGTAGAGGCTGTCGCCCCTCTTCAGCATGATGCCCTCGACCCCCTTCTCCCGGCTTTGCTCCCATTTTGCCCGCAGTTGGTCCCACTCCCCGAAGTCGATTCGCTCGGAGATGCGGATTTTGCGGGATGCCAATCCCTCCAGGAGGTCTTTCATGACGGCCTGGCGCTTGCGGAGGGATTGCTGCCGGATGTCCCGACCCTCCACCTCCAGGCAATCATAGGCCATGTAAACGACGGGAGCCTTATCAAGGGTTTCCCTGTCCAGCTTTTTCCGGTTGAGGCGCCTCTGCAGAACATGGAATCCCATCGGAAAATTCCCCTTCCAGCAGAGAATCTCGCCATCCAGCACGGTGCCATCCGGCAGGGCCATGGCCGCCCCGGTGATCTCCGGGAACGAGTGGCTCACCCGTTCATCGCCGCGCGACCAGAGGTGGCATTCCCTAGCCCTGCGAATGAGTTGGGCCCGGATGCCGTCCCATTTCCATTCCGCTTCCCACTCCCCCGCATCGCCCAGGATTCCGGCAACCTCTTGCAGGGGGGAGGCAAGGTAAAACGGGTAGGGCCGGGCGGCATTGGCCGCCTCGTTGGATTCCTCATCACGAAGGGATCGGAAAAAGGCGGCGCTTGGTTGCCATTCCCCCATGAGGCGGTGCGTCAGGACGGGCCGGTCGACTCCAAGGCTCCCCGAGAGGGCGCGGATGACCAACTGGCGGGATACGCCGATCCGGAAGCCGCCAGTCAGCATCTTGTTCAAAACCAGGGCCTGATCGCGGTTGAGGGAGAGCCAGAAATCGCGCAGGAGCTGGAACTGGAAGCGGTCGTCCCAGTGCTTCAGGGGCAACAATCCGGATTCGATCACTTCATGCAAAGACCGTTCCGTTCCCGTTCCCGGGCCAAGGGGCAGGAGCAGGGCAGCCGTTTCCGCCAGATCGCCGACCCGTTCGTGGCAGGCCTCCACCAGCCAGTCCGGTTGACCGGACAGATCGGCCGCCCATTCCCGCAGACGCCGGGAGGGAATTCCCAGACGGAGCCGGTTTCCCCAGAAAAACCATAGGACCCAGACCGCATCCTCCGCCGGGGCTTCCGAAAAATAGCGCAACAGAGCAGCTTCCTTGTCGCCGGTCCGGTTGCATTCATCCAGTTCGCGGAAAAGTTGTGTAAATCGTTTCATTCGACTCCCCAAGGGGAGGATATGGGAACAGGAAATGCTCTCAACCCCTTCAGGTTGAAATCGGGTAACCACCACTGGAAATCCATAAAACCTCCATTTACGCTTCCAATGGAAGGCGACCCACTTATCCTTCTCAATGATGTCGACAAAGAACACAAAGTCGAAAGTGAAGGCCATTCCCGTTGAGGATGGGCCGGTTCGCTCCTTTCATTTCAACACACATGTGACGGTTGAGGACTTAAAGTCCTCGATCCTGAACCACCTGAAGTTCACCCTCGCCCGCGATACGGAGACCGCGACCCAGCGGGACTGGTGGATCGCGACCTGCCATGCCGTGCATGACCGCGTTCTCGAGCGTTTCATCCGAACGATGGCGGTCCACAACGAGCGGAATGTCCGGCGGGTCTACTACCTGAGCCTGGAATACCTCATGGGGCGGATGCTGCGCAACAACATCTGGAATGCCGGTTTGTACGATGTGGCGAAACAGGCCCTCGGGGAGCTGAACCTTTCCCTGGAGGATCTCGAGGAGCAGGAGGATGACATGGGGCTCGGAAACGGCGGCCTCGGACGCCTGGCGGCCTGTTTCCTCGATTCCCTCGCCACCATGGAGTACCCCGCCGTGGGCTACGGGATCTACTATGAGTTCGGCATGTTCCGGCAGAAGTTTGTCGACAACCAGCAGGTCGAGCGCCCGGATTCCTGGCGCAAATTCGGTTGTCCCTGGGAAATCGTCCGTGCCGAGTACACCAAAACGGTCCGCCTCTACGGGCGGGTGGAAATGCAGTTTGATTCCCTCGGCAACCCGCGGCCCGCATGGGTCGACACGAGGGAGGTCAACGGTCTTCCCTATGATATCCCCATCTGCGGGTACAATGTCGGCACGGTCAATTTCCTGCGGTTGTGGGAGGCCCGCGCCTCGCAGGACTTCGACTTCGATATTTTCAACCGGGGCGGTTACGCCGATGCGGTGCGCGACAAGGCGGAAGCGGAGACGATCTCCAAGGTGTTGTATCCGAATGACTCGGCGGAAGCCGGCAAGGAATTGCGGCTGGTCCAGCAATATTTCTTCGTCTCCTGTTCCATTCAGGATATCATCCGGCGCTGGCGCAAGCGCAACAGCGAGTGGAGCACCTTCCCGGAGAAGGCGACCATCCAGCTGAACGACACCCATCCGGCGATCACCGTGGCGGAGCTGATGCGCATCCTCGTCGACGAGGAGGGTCTCGAATGGGACCATGCCTGGAAAATCACCCGGAAAGTCTGCAACTACACCAACCACACCCTGATGCCCGAGGCCCTGGAAAAGTGGAGTGTGCCGCTCTTCGAAAAGGTCCTGCCGCGCCATCTGCAGATCATTTTTGAAATCAACCGGCGCTTCCTCGAGGAGGAGGTCGAAGCCAAGTGGCCGGGGGAGGACCGGAAGAAGGAAAAATTATCCCTGATCGAGGAGAGCCGGCCCCAGCAGATCCGGATGGCCTACCTCAGCGTCGTCGGCAGCGGATACGTCAACGGGGTGGCGGCCCTCCACACCGAGTTGCTCAAGAAGGACCTCTTTCCCGAATTCGACGCGCTGTATCCGGGTAAAATCCAGAACAAGACCAACGGGATCACACCAAGGCGCTGGTTGCTTGCCTGCAATCCGGAGCTGAGCCGGCTGATCACGGAGGCGATCGGGGACGGGTGGGTCTCCGACCTCAACCAACTGCGGAAACTGGAACCTTTCGCCAGGAAGAAGGCTTTCCGCGACCAGTTCCGGGCCATCAAGCAGGCGAACAAGGAAGCGCTGGCCGAACTGGTGCTCAGGGAGTGCGGGGTCGAGATTTCCCCCAGGGCGATCTTTGATGTCCAGATCAAGCGCCTGCACGAATACAAGCGGCAGCACCTGAACCTGCTGCACATCCTTCACCTCTACCGGCGGTTGCTCCATGACCCATCCTTCGACATGGTTCCGCGCGTCTTCTTTTTCGGCGCCAAGGCGGCGCCCGGGTACCACATGGCCAAGGTCATCATCCATGCCGTCAACGCGGTCGCCAGCACGATCAACAGCGATGACCGGATCGGGGGGAAGCTGAAGGTGGTCTTCATGCCCAACTACCGCGTCACCCTCGCCGAGAAAATGATCCCGGCAGCTGATGTCTCGGAGCAGATTTCGACCGCCGGGAAGGAGGCCAGCGGCACCGGCAACATGAAGTTCGCGTTGAACGGCGCCCTGACCATCGGAACCCTTGACGGGGCCAACGTGGAAATCCGCGAGGAGGTCGGCGATGAGAACATTTTCATCTTCGGCCGCACCGTCCAGGAAGTGGCCGACCTCTGGTCAGCCGGCTACAATCCCTTCGACCGCTACTTCAACGACGAGAACCTGCGGGCCCTTGTCGACTGGATCGGCTCCAGTTACTTCACTCCGCGCCACCACGACGCGCTCATGCCCTTGAAGCGAAGCCTGCTCGATGGTGGCGACCCGTATCTCGTCCTCGAGGACTTCCCCTCCTACGTGGAAGCCCAGGAACAGATTGACACGGCTTACGGCGACCCGGATTCCTGGACGCGCATGGCGATCCTCAACACGGCGCGGGTGGGGAAATTCTCCAGCGACCGGACCATCCGGCAATACGCGCAGGAGATCTGGAACCTCCAGCCGGCCGAAGTCCCCCTGAACAACGGCGGCTGAGGGGAGTCATACCCCCTATGAAGCCATTCCGGCACTTTCCTCTCCTGCTCGCCGGCCTGCAGGTCGCGCTGGGTGTCCATGCTGTTGGCGATTCCGCCGCGGCGGCCGCAGATGGGGAGGTCGTAGCGATTCCTCCCGGGCTGGAGGACAACCTGGTCGATCCTTCGCGGGTTTCCCGCCACCCGTCTTTCGCGCAGGGGGAAACCCTCCGGTTCAAGCTTGGGTGGAGCGTTTTCAGGGTGGCCCGCGCGACCTTGGTCACCGAGCCCGGTCTCTACGAGGGCCTTTCCTCCCTGAAAATCACCCTGAACACGCGCACCAACGCCTTTGCCGACGCCCTGTACAAGGTGCGGAACGAGAGCACGAGCTGGATTTCCGGGGATGTGTCGCGTTCTTTTGAATACAGTGCCATCCAGCACGAGGGCGGACGGGAGCGCGACACCCGGGTTTTGTTCGACAAAACCGGCCGGCAGGCCCGTTACATCAACCATGTCAGCGGGGAGGAGCGGGAACCGGTCGACATCCTCACCGGTACCTTCGATCCGCTGGGAATTGTCTTCCTTATCCGCAGCATCGATTTCGACGTGGGCGACGAGTTGGTGGTTCCCACAAGCAACGGGAAGGAGTTCTTTTTCACTGTCGTCCGTGTCGTGGAGAAAGTGGAACGCCGGTTCGCCTTTGGTCGCATGGAAGCCTTTGTCCTGGAGCCGGACATCAAGGACCTGGGCGGGGTCTTCAAAAAGTCCCCCGACGGCGAGCTGCGTTTTTTCATCAGCGCGGATGAGAGGAAACTCCCCCTCCGCATGGAGAGCGAGGTCGCGGTCGGCAAATTCTGGGCGGAGCTGGTGGAGATCGGGGAACCGTCCGGTACCGGTTCAGTTGCAGTCACCGAGGTAGATTGAGGGAAATTCCACCCCTGCGGTTGTGATGTACGGCTTGATGGATTCCGGATAAAAGCGGATGTGGGCGAAGGCCTCCAGCGAGAGCCAGTTCACCCCGATCTGGTAATTGTCCGTCTCCCTGCCGGGACAGGCCCGGGTGGGATCCTCCACCTCGCAGAGGAAAACATGCTCGATCTGGTGGAAACCCGCATGCCGCTTGGAAAAGGTATGGTTTTTCCCGATGTATTCACGGACATACAGCAACCGCACCACGTTCACCGGGATGCCCACCTCCTCGAGGCATTCCCGTTTGACCGTATCCTCCAGCGTCTCCCCCGGTTGCTGGCCGCCTCCCGGCAGAATATAGTACACCCCCCGCTTGTCCCGCATCTTGGTCGCCAGCAGGCAGCCGTTGGAGATGATAACCGCCCGGGCGGCGGAACGGATGTGTTTTACGGCAGGCATTACGATTCTTTGTTAATGGGTGATTTGAAAATGAGTGACAAGTCTTGAAGCGCATACGGACCCGGGCATTGTGTGAAGAGTGAGTGGAAACGCCCCGCATGAATCACTGAGCGCCTTCTGGGAGGGCCGATGGCGCTCCGGCCACACGCCCTGGGACCATGGCCGTCCGGCGCCCCCCTTCGCCGAATTTGTGGAAAGGGAAGGGGCCCCCGCTGGCAGGATCCTCATTCCCGGCCCCGGATCGGGCCACGATGTCCGCTTTTTCGCCGAACTGGGCGCTCGGGTGACCGGCCTCGACATTTCCCCGGCGGCGGTGGAAGCCGCCCGGGTGCGGAATCCTCATCCCGATGCGGAATATCATGTCGGCAATATCCTTGCCCCGGATCCCAAGTGGAACGGGCAGTTCGACTGGGTCATCGAGCATACCTGCCTGTGCGCCATGGATCCCGCGCACTGGGACGCCTATGCCCGTTCCATTCCCCTGCTACTCAAGCCCGGCGGCCATTACCTTGCCCTCTTTTACCGCAACCCCCACGATGACGAGGGGCCGCCGTTCCGGATCGACGAGGCCACCATTGAACGGCTTTTTGCCCCGAATTTCAATCTCCTGCGCTCATGGGTGCCCGGTCGGGCCTATGGCTCCAGGACCGGCCGCGAGGAACTGCGCTGGTATGGGAAGGTCTGAAGACGAAGGACAAAGGACGAAGGTCAAAAACCTCCTTGGCTGTCAACCGTTCCCTGGTTCCATCTGGTGGTACAGTTTATTAGTCCTTTGTCTTTCGTCCTTCGTCCTTAGACCCTGGACTTGATCCACCGGATGGCCGCGCCGAGGATGGGCAGGTGCTCGAAGAAGCCGTTGGCGGCGTCCCAGAAGTCATAATGGAGGACAACCTGTCCGTCGCCGTTGAAACGGAGGTGCGACATTCCGAAGGAGCGCGTGGTTTTCCCCTTCTTGAAAGCCGACCAGTCGATCTCCATCGACCATTTCAGGTAAAAATCGTTCCCGTTGCGGAGAATGTCCAGCACCTGGACCCGCACCCCCCTGGCCCGTTCCGCCGTCCGGATGAAGTAGGGCCGGATCCGCTCAATCCCCTCATGGAGGACCAACGTGTCATACAGGACCGCATCCGGGGCATAGACCTCGCCTACGGTGCGGCGAACCTGTTCCGGGCTCATGTTCTCGAAAAAGGCCTGGAAGCGGGCCAGGGCGGCCTCTTCCTGCGGGCTTCCGGGAGGCGGTGCGGCGCTGGCGGCGGAATCCGTTTTCTTCAGCAAATCCAGGTATGGTGCGGTTTCCATGAGGTACCATTACCCCAATCGGGCGATTCCTCCAGCTTGCCCGGAAAAATTAACCCCTGCTAATAGGGGAGGGGCATTCCCAGATAGGACAGGGTCCAGATTTCCTGCCAGATCCTTGCCCTGCCGGCGGTGGTCAACCGTCCCAGTTCATGCTGTTCATGGGCCGGATGCAGGAATCCGAGGTCGCGGTTGAGTTGTTCAACGGTGCGCTGGTCCTCGTTGATCTGTTCAAGGGGCGTGGTCACGAAGGGGATCAGCTTTTCATCCCGGGCGTCAATCCGCTCCCGGTGCCGGGCGAGCAGTTTATCCGCCGACCGCGTCCATGGACGCCGTTCGACGTCCCAGTTCTCCGGATAAAACCCACCGAAGGGGAGAAAGATATTGTCGGTCAGGATCAGGTCACCCGCCAGGGTGGTGGAATAGAAAGTGAAACAGACCGAGTTGTTTCCGCCCGCATTCGGTAAAAACAGCACATGCAGGCGGATCGTCTGGTCCTCGTTCTCGTAGACCGAGACCCGCATCAGGACTTGATCGCCGAGATGGGAAACGAGGGCCTGTTTCTTCTGGAAGCCCGATTGGCGCATCCATTCCTTGAGCTTGATGAAGGGCGTGCTGCTCGGCCATTCCTCCCCCCGTTCGTTTTCCTCGAATTTCGGGAAGAGCGGCAATTCACTCTTGCTCAGTGCGGAGATCGCCACCCAGTTGTATGCGGTTTCAATCAGGAACCATGCCAGGAGGGAAACCAGGAGCAGCAGGCCGGGTTTGTATCCGGTCCAGCCGAGGAGATGGACGATTCCCGCGGTCAGGGTGGCGAAGAAGAACCAGCGGGACCATCGCCCGAAGATGGCCAGGACGGGAGACCCGGCCCGGCCGGCCCACCAGGACAGGACCAGGCTGAGAACAGCCAGCAGGAGGATGGCAGCTTGAATCAGGAGGGATTCGCTGTTCGAGACAGCCGTCATTCCCGGGATCCTAATTCAGGCGTAGCGGCATGATGACGCACAGGAAGCTGTCCTGGGTCCGGATCACCCCGGGGCTGAGCTCGTCCTTGAACTCGAAGATGACCTCGTCACGGGTAAGGGCCCGCAGCGGATCCAGGACAAACTGGGGATTGAAGGCCACCGAGATCTCCGGACCGTCGTACTCCACGTTCAGGGATACGTTGGATTCCCCGAATTCCGGGCTCTGGCCGGTCACCTCGAGGACGTTCTCCTTCACATGGAGCTTCACGGAGTGGTTCTTCTCGCTGGTCACGAGGGCGGCGCGGCGCACGCAGTTGGCAAAGTTTTCGCGGTTGAGCTTGATGTGCTGGTCGTTCCCCTTGGGGATGACCTGCCGGTAGTTCGGGTAGTTGCCCTCCACGACCTTGGATACAAGGTAGATCGAATCAATCAGGCCGGTCTCCCCGGCGTCCTCGCCCGAGGTGATTTCAAAGGCCACCTGGCGCTCATTGAAGGCGATGCGCACATTGTCGCCCTTCCCCAGGAGACGCTCCACTTCCTGTACGGTCTTGGCGGGAAGGATCAAATGACCGGCATTTTCATCCGTGACTTCCACCTCCTTGGAGACGACCGCCAGCCGGCGCCCGTCCGTGGCGGCCAGCGTCAGCTGCTGGTCCTCGAAATTGAAGAACACCCCGTTCATGATGTAGCGGGTCTCGTCGCTGGACTGGGCGTAGGAGACAGACCGCAGCATGCGCTCCAGGTCGTCCTGGCGGAGCAGGTAGCTGTGCTGGTCGGCGAAGCTTGGAAGTGGCGGGAATTCGTCCGCCCCGATCCCCATGATGCGGAACAGGGAGGAGCCGCTGGTGATCTTGGCCTGGTTGTTGGAGTAGGTCTCCAGTTCGACATCGAGCGAGGGCAGCTCGCGGATGATGCTGGCCAGTTTCCGCACGGGCAGGGTCAGGGACCCGGATTCCGTCACCGCCGCCTTGATCTTGCAGCGGATCCCGAGGTCGAGGTTGGTCGTGGTGAGCGAAATCTGCTCATCGGCGGCCTCGATCAGGACATTGCCGAGAATCGGCATGGTGGCACGGGTTCCGACAACATTGAGGACCTGCTGGAGGCCGCTGGTGAAGTGGTCACGGTTGATCTTGAATTTCATGGAATTTGTAAATCATTGAGGAGTCGGGCAAACGGTGGCAATGCAAAAGCTTACCTGAAAATCATCCCGACCAGACAATGCCGGGGAAATTCGGGCCGGTCTTGCCAAAGGGCCCCGGAACGCTTTACCTTGCGGAAAATGGAATCGGAAAACGCCCAGACGCTGTCCCGCCGGGCCCGCGGCCTCTACCAGGTCACCTTCAGCGATCATTCGATGAGGGAACTGAACAAGCTGCCCGTGGAGGATCAACTGGCCTTGGTGGACAAAATCTCCAACGTGACCCCGGAACAGCTGGCCAGGCCCGAGGAGGGCATTGGCCGCTTCCACCGGGACGGCATCACCTATTATCGCGTCCGGGCCGGGGATTTCCGCTGCTACTTCGAGATCAGGGGCTCGACCCTCTACGCGCACTTCATCCTCGGTAAGAACAGCCTGACCGATTTCATTTACCGCAACAAGCTCCCCGCGACGGAAGAGACCATGGTCGAGCAGCACCAGTCCTTTTGGAAATACCTCGAAACCCTGAAGAAGAACAAGGAAGAGTGAGCGAGATCGTGAAGGATCCGGGCCCACCGGACGCGCCCGGCCCACCGGACGGGGAGGGGACGTCCTACGCGGACACCTTCGAGGCCAGCAAGATCTACTTCCTGCCCAACCTGATGACGGCCGGGAACCTGTTCTGCGGCTTCGTCTCCATCATCCGCTGCATCCAGGCGAAATTCACCTCCACGGCCGAGGGAATTGGCGGGGACTATCTCGAAACCATTGCCAAGACGCCTACGGAGCTGTACGAGCAGGCGGTCTGGTTCATCCTCGCCGCCGTCGTTTTCGACATGCTCGACGGACGCATGGCCCGCATGACCCGCAAGGAATCCCTCTTCGGCAAGGAATTCGATTCCCTGGCCGACGTGGTCTCCTTCGGCCTCGCCCCGGCCCTGCTGGTCTTCTTCTTTCTCCTGTCCCCGACCGCGGAGTTCCCCCTTGTCCGGACCATCGGGGGCCTCGTCGGGTTCTGCTACCTGCTCTGCGCCGCCGTGCGCCTGGCGCGATTCAACGTCCTCACAACGCCCCTCCTGCCGCACGCCGAGACTTTTCCCGAGGATGACTTCCTCGGCCTTCCCGCCCCGGCCGCCGCCGGCATGGTCTCCTCCATCGTCCTCGTTCTCAACCGCTTCGACCTGCCGGCCGGCGCGCTTTTCCTCCCCATCCTGCTCATCCTCATCGCCCTCCTGATGGTCTCGAATATCCGCTATCCCAGCCTCAAGAGCATTGGGACGCACACCCAGGTCAACATCCGGGGCTTCGTCTTCCTTTTCCTCCTGATCACGGCCATTTTCTTCTTCCACTTCCTTGCCATCGCCCTGGTCTTCCTCGGCTACATCTTCTACGGAATGGGAAAACACTTCCTCGGCGACCGGAAGGTGCCGTTCCTCCGCAAAGGGTAGGGCAGTATGGAAATTATCGGACTGCGTGCACTCTGGAAAGGCCTGCGCGGGCGCAGCCTGACCTTTTCCGTTGTTTTCGCCATGGCCGTTCTCGGCTCCTCCTTCGCCGGGCTGCTGCGCGCCCCGCTGCGCACCATCGGGATCTGGGCCCCCCTCGTTTTCCTCCTCCCGATCCTCGCCACCGGCCTCCTCGCCCGGCAGGAACGCAAGCTCCGCCTCCGCGACGAGTTCCGCTGCACCCTCAGCTATTCCCTCATCTTCGGCTCCATCGCCCTGGCGATTCTCCTCTGGCGATACCAATCCTGGCTGGAGGCGGGGTATGCGGATTCGCTGCAGCAAGGGCCTCTTTATGAGAAGCGGGTTCCTGCTGACACACCCCGCGGGCCCAGGGGGAAGCACTGATCCGCGGGTCCACGGGCAAGGATGCCCGCGTCCCTTATCCTTCCCGTTCTGCTAATTTTCTAGCCACGTCCCCCTCGAAGTAGAGCGTCCGGGTCGGGAAGGCGATGGAGGAGCCGTGCGCGGCCACCAGCTTGGCGATCTTAACGTTGATGCGCTGGCGGATGTCCATGTACTCGAGCCACTTGGTGGTGGCGGTGAAGTAGTAGACCAGGATATCAAGGGAGCTGCTGCCGAAATCGGTCCAGTTGACGAGGATGAATTCCTGGTTGACCCCCTCGTCCTTGCGGAGAATCTCGCGGATTCCCTCGACAATCTTCTCCATGGTCTCCGGCTTGGTTTCGTAGGTGACCCCGACCACTTGCTTGACCCGGCGCTTCGGCATGCGGGAGAAATTGTCGATCATTTCGTTGGCCAGAACGGCGTTGGGAATGGAAATCACGGTCTTGGGCCAGGTGCGCACCTTGGTGGAGCGCAGGCCGATCTCCTCGACGTCCCCGTCCACCTTGTCACCGACCTGGATCCAGTCGCCGACCCGGAAGGGCCGGTCCAGGGCCAGGGCGATCGAACCGTAGATGTTGGCGATGGTGTCCTTGGCGGCAAAGGCGAAGGCCGCGCCCCCGATCCCCAGGGTGGCGATGATCCCGCCGATGTTGTAGCCCAGGTTGTCGATCACCATCACCGCTCCAACAATGATGATGAACACGCGCAGGGATTTCTTCACCAGGCTGCCGAATCCCCGGAAACTGTCGCTGCCGGTCCTGGCAGAGACCTTCCCCAGCACATCCACCAGCACGTCCGCCAGACGGAACAGCCCCCAGAAAATGATCAAGGTCGACAATCCGCGGAAGATCGTGTGGATCAGGTTTTCCCATTCCTGCTCCAAGGGCAGCACCGCCGTGGCCAGATAGATGCCCAGAACCAGGATGAAGGTCGAGGTGGGCGTTTCCAGGGCGTCGAGAAACCGGTCGTCATGCTCCCAACGGGTGCGGGCCGCCACCCGTTTCAGGCTGGAAAAAAGCACTTTCGCCAGCAGGCCCCGCAAGAAAAGGGTCAACAGGACGATGCCAAAGCTCAGCAGCAGCTCCCCGAGCGTGAACGGGCCGGCCTGCGCCGACATCAGGGTATCCCACATTTCCGTATTCATCGTTTCTTCGCCCCTCAGCCTTCGGATTTTGGCCATCGGGTCAAGAATGTGGAAGGGGTCGGCCCTTGGATTTTGATATGCATCCCAAAATCCAAGGGCTGACCCCATTGCCTAAATGTTTGACCCTTGCGCGAAAACCACGACAAAGGGTGGCTTCCTCATGGAAAATATCCATCCAGAGTTTCACCGCATGCTCGGTCGGGAGGCCAAGGAAGCCCTTCTTCGGCAGCGGGGCATGGTCTTCTGGCTGTACGGGCTGTCCGGCTCGGGGAAATCGACCATCGCGAACGCCCTTGAGCGCAAGCTGCACGCCGAGGGGTTCCTTACCCAAATCCTCGACGGGGACAATATCCGCACCGGGCTCAACGCCAACCTTGGCTTCACCGATGAGGATCGCGCCGAGAACATCCGCCGCATCGCCGAGGTCGCCAGGCTCTACCTGGACTCCGGCCTCATCACCCTCACTTCCTTCATCTGCCCGACCCGGGAGCTCCGGCAGCTCGCACGCTCCATCATCGGTCCTGATGATTTCGTCGAGGTCTTTGTCCGCGCCAGCTTCGAGACCTGCGCCCGGCGCGACCCAAAGGGCCTTTACGCCAAGGCCCGGGCCGGGAAAATCCCAAACTTCACCGGAAAGGATTCCGCCTTCGAGGAGCCCGCTCCCGGTGACCCGGTCCTCCTTCTCGATACCGAGTCCACCCCACTCGAGGACTGCGTGCAGCGCCTCTTCACGATCCATCAAAAGCGCCTAAATGAGCATCTCACGCGGGGTCGTGAAGTCGCCGGAACCCAGCTAAACGGGCCGTAGTTGACTTTTTGGCCCAACGAACCATAGATAAACACCTTACGAGTTATGCACCGTTCATACCGACTGACGCATCTGGAGCACCTGGAATCGGAGGCGATATACGTGCTGCGGGAAGTGGCGGCGCAGTTCCAGAATCCGGTCCTCCTGTTTTCGGGGGGGAAGGATTCGATCTGTGTGGCGCACCTGGCGAAGAAGGCCTTCTGGCCGGCGAAGCTGCCGTTTCCGCTGATGCACGTGGACACGGGGCACAATTTCCCGGAGACGATCGCGTTCCGGGACCGGTTCATCGAGGAGATGGGGGCGCGATTGGTGGTGGCCTCGGTGCAGGACTCGATCGACAAGGGGCGCGTGGTGGAGGAGAAGGGGCCGAACGCCTCGAGGAACGGGCTGCAGACGGTGACGCTCCTGGACGCGATCGAGGAGAACGGCTTCGACGCGGCGATCGGAGGGGCGCGGCGGGACGAGGAGAAGGCGCGGGCGAAGGAGCGGTTCTTCTCACACCGGGATGATTTCGGGCAGTGGGACCCGAAGAACCAGCGGCCCGAGCTATGGAACCTGTTCAACGGGAAGATGCATCCCGGTGAGCATTTCCGGGTTTTCCCCCTTTCGAACTGGACGGAGATGGACGTCTGGCAATACATCAAGCGGGAGCGGATCGAGTTGCCCGTCATTTACTTTTCTCACAAGCGTCCGGTGATCCGGCGCGGAGGGACGCTGATGGCGTTGACGGAATTCATCACGGTGCAGGAAGGCGAGGAAGTGACCGAGGAAGTGGTGCGCTTCCGCACGGTGGGGGACGCCACGTGTACGGGCTGCACCCGGTCGGAGGCCAACACCCTGGACGACATCATCGCGGAGGTGGCGGCAGCCCGGCAGACCGAGCGCGGCACGCGGGCCGATGACAAGCGGTCGGAGACCGCCATGGAGGACCGCAAGAAGCAGGGATATTTCTAAGCAAGAGGATTGACGATGGCAACCGAGACACACGGGAAGCAGGCCGGGGAGGCCGCCGGTTATCTGGACATGGAATTGCTCCGGTTCACGACGGCGGGTTCGGTGGACGACGGGAAGTCGACCCTGATCGGCCGGCTGATGTACGACACCAAGACAATTTTCGAGGACCAGTTGGAGGCGGTGGAGCGGACCTCGAAGCAACGGGGCGACGAGAACGTCAACCTGGCGCTGCTGACGGACGGCCTGCGGGCGGAGCGGGAGCAGGGGATCACGATCGACGTGGCCTACCGGTATTTCGCCACCCCGAAGCGAAAATTCATCATCGCGGACACGCCTGGGCACATCCAGTACACGCGCAACATGGTGACCGGGGCCTCCACGGCGAATCTGGCGATCATCCTTGTGGACGCCCGCAACGGGGTGATTGAACAGACCTGCCGCCATTCCTTCATCGCCTCGCTGTTGCAGATCGAGCATGTCGTGGTGGCGGTGAACAAGATGGACCTTGTGGACTGGTCGGAGGAGCGGTTCAACGAGATCGTCTCTGATTTCAAGGATTTCGCCTCGCGTCTCAACATCCCGCAGATCACCTTCATTCCGATCTCGGCCCTTCTTGGGGACAACGTGGTCCACAAGTCGCGGAACATGCCATGGTACGAGGGACCGGCGCTGTTGTACCATCTGGAAACGGTCTACATCGGGCCGGATGCCAACCATGTCGACCCGCGTTTCCCGGTGCAATGGGTGATCCGGCCGCACTCGAACGAATGGCACGACTTCCGCGGCTACGCCGGCCGCGTGGCCGGCGGCGTTTTCAAGCCCGGCGACGAGGTGATGATTCTTCCTTCCGGCTTCACTTCACGGATCAAGGCCATCCACACCCACGACGGGGAACTCAAGGAGGCCTTTTATCCGCATTCCTGTGCCGTCACCCTCGATGACGAGATCGACATTTCCCGAGGGGACATGCTGGTGAAGCCCAACAACCGTCCGCATATCGCGCAGGAAGTCGACTGCATGATCTGCTGGTTCTCGGAAAAGCGCAAGCTGCGGGCCGGGGACAAGCTGATTCTGCGCCACACCGCCCGCGAGGTGAAGACGATCGTCAAGGCCGTCCAGTACAAGGTGAACGTCAACACCCTCCACAAGATTGAGGACGACCTGGAGGTCGGGCTCAATGAGATCGCACGGATCCACCTGCGCGTGGCCAGCCCGCTCTTTTTCGACGATTATTCCCGGAACCGGCTGACCGGCTCCCTGGTGCTCATCGACCCGTTCACCAACGAGACCCTGGCCGGGGGAATGATCCGGACAACCTAGTCATTATGCATTACCAAAGATCAAATAAATGACGACTGAAACCTCCCACGAGGGCCGCGTTGCCCTGATCACGGGAATCACCGGCCAGGACGGCTCCTACCTGACGGAACAGCTTTTGGCCAAGGGCTACACGGTCCACGGGATGGTCCGGCGGAGCAGCTCCTTCAACTGGGGCCGCATCGAGCACCTCAACCTGGACCCGGAGATCGGCAACAAGCGGCTCTTCCTGCATTACGGGGACCTGACGGATTCCTCGAACCTGAACCGCCTGCTGGAAAAGATCTCCCCGGACGAGATCTACAATCTCGGGGCGCAATCGCACGTGAAGGTCTCCTTCGACGTACCGGAGTACACGGCGGAAGTCGACGCCGTGGGGACGCTGCGGTTCCTCGACGCGATCAAGGAGGTCGGACTGAAGGACAAGATCCGTTTTTACCAGGCCTCGACCTCGGAATTGTACGGCAAGGTACAGGCGGTCCCGCAGGATGAAAAAACCCCCTTCTACCCGCGTTCGCCGTATGGCGTGGCCAAGCTCTACGCCTTCTGGATCATCGTGAACTACCGGGAGTCCTACGGAATCCACGCCTCCAACGGGATCCTTTTCAACCACGAGTCGCCCCGGCGCGGGGAGAATTTTGTCACCCGCAAGATCACGCGCAGCGTGGCCCGCATCCGGGCCGGCCTGCAGCAGACTTTGCGTCTGGGCAACCTTGACGCCAAGCGGGACTGGGGATACGCCCCGGAATACACGGAGGGGATGTGGCGCATCCTTCAGAACGACAGGCCGGAGGACTTCGTCCTCGCGACCAACGAGACGCACACGGTGCGGGAATTCGCCGACCTGTCCTTCAAGCACGCGGGCATGCCCCTCGAGTGGAAAGGGGAGGGACCGGAAGAGACCGGCGTGGACGCCGACGGGGTCGTGCGCGTGGCCGTTGATCCGGAATATTACCGCCCGGCCGAGGTGGAGCTGCTGATCGGCGATTACGCGAAGGCCAAAAGGGAGCTGGGCTGGGAGCCGAAAACCCGCTTCACCGAGCTGGTCCGCCTGATGACGGAAGCGGATATCCAGGCGGTTGAGAAGGGCGGTTGGTGATGATGTTGCGTAGTTACTGATTCGCGACAATCGGGGGAATCTCCATGAACAAGACAGAGAAGATTTACGTGGCCGGCCACCGCGGGATGGTGGGGGCCGCGGTATGCCGCTGCCTGGAGGGGCATGGATTCGAGAACATCCTGACAAAGCCGCGCTCGGAACTGGACCTGGTCTCCCAGGCGGCGGTGGACGCCTTTTTTGAAAGCGAACAACCGGAGGTCGTGGTCTTTGCCGCGGCCAAGGTCGGCGGCATTCACGCCAACGACACCTATCCATCGGAGTTCATGTACGAGAACCTGATGATGGAAATGAACGTCATCCACGCGGCCTTCCGGAGCGGCACCCGGCGCTTTCTCTTCCTGGGGTCCTCCTGCATCTACCCGCGTGAGGCGCCGCAGCCGATGCCGGAATCCTGCCTCCTGACCTCTCCCCTTGAGAAAACCAACGAAGCCTACGCCCTGGCCAAGATCTCCGGGTTGAAATACTGCTCCTACCTGCGGCGTCAGCACGGGGTCCTCTTTCATTCCGCCATGCCGACCAACCTGTACGGGCCCGGCGACAATTATCATCCGGAGGACTCACATGTCCTTCCGGCCCTGATCCGGCGCTTCCATGAGGCCCGCCAAGCCGGGTCGGAAGCGGTGACCATCTGGGGCACGGGCACCCCGCGGAGGGAGTTTCTCCATGTCGACGACCTCGCGGAGGCGCTGCTGCATCTCCTCCAGCTGGAGGATCCGCCGGACTGGGTGAATGTCGGCTCAGGCGAGGACATCCCGATCCGTGAACTGGCGGGCTTAATCGCCGAAGTGGTAGGTTACGAAGGGGAAATCCGCCTCGACACCTCCAAGCCGGACGGCACTCCCCGCAAGCTCATGGACAATTCCCTGATCCGCAACCTGGGCTGGACCCCCTGCATCTCCCTCAGGGAAGGGATTGCCAACGCTTACGACGATTTCCTGAAGGCGCTTGATTCTGGACGCCTGCGCACCTGATCCCCACAATTCTTCCCCATGAATATTTTCCTGACCGGATGCGCGGGCTTTGTGGGCTGGAAAACCGGCGAATTTCTGCTGCGCGACGGGCACCGGGTCATTGGACTGGACAACCTGAACGACTACTATTCGCCCAAGCTGAAGCAGTGGCGGGTGGAGCAGTTGCGCGGGACCGGTCATGGCCAATTCGAGTTTTTTGAAGGGGACTTGCTGGATACCTCCCTCCTCGACCGCCTGTTCGGGAAGGAGGACTTCGACGCCGTCATCAATCTGGCGGCCCGGGCCGGGGTGCGGCCCTCCATCGAGCAGCCGGTCCTTTACCTTGAAACCAACCTCCTCGCCGCGGTGGGACTGATGGAATGCATGCGACGCCACGGAGTGCGGAAGCTGGTGCAGGCCTCCACTTCTTCGGTTTACGCCGGTCAACCCGCGCCCTTCCGGGAGGACCAGCCCGTCGACCGGCCCCTTTCCCCGTACGCCTCCTCGAAGAAGGCCGCCGAGGTCATGGCCTACACCTTTCACCACCTGCACGGGCTGGATGTCTCCGTGGTGCGCTATTTCACGGTCTACGGTCCGGCCGGAAGGCCCGACATGTCGCCCCTGAAGTTCACTCATCACATCGCCCAGGGGAAACCCTTTCCCCTTTACGGGGACGGGGAACAGCGCCGGGATTTCACCTACGTGGATGACATCGCCAGGGGAACCATCGCCGCGCTGAAACCTCTCGGCTACGAGATCATCAACCTTGGCGGAGGCAATGAGCCGATGTCGATCAACCGCATGATCCAGCTGCTGGAGGGCTTTCTCGGGAAGAAGGCGGTGATCGACCGCCAACCGTGGAACGAGGCGGATATGCGGGATACGGCGGCTGACATTTCCAAGGCCGCCAGGCTGCTGGACTGGCATCCGGAGACCGGTCCGGAGCGGGGGCTCAAGGAACTCGCGGATTGGTACCTGCAGGAGGCCGGGTGGCTTTCTTTTGAATTATAATGGCCGACAACAGACTAAAGACTAAGGACAAAAGACCAAGGACTTTAAAAAATGAAAATGCGTCGTTTAATCATGTTTGCCTGCGCTTTTGGAGTGCTGGCATCAACTGCCTCCGCGAAACTGGTTTTTGAACAGGACAAGATCCAGCACGATGCCGGATTGCTGGAGGAGCGAACGGAAGCCGTCTTCAAGTTCACCAACGAGGGGGATCAGCCGGTTACCGTCACCGGCCTGAAATCCACCTGTGGGTGCACGGTGCCCCAGCTGACAAAGAAGGATTACCTCCCGGGAGAAAGCGGGGAAATCAAGGCGATCTTCACCTACGGCGCGCGGGTGGGCACCCAGCAGAAGCGGATCACCGTGCAGACCGATGAACCGTCGGACAACCGGTACACCCTGAGCCTGATCACGAGGATTCCCGAATGGATCAGCATCGAACCGCGCATTCTTCGCTGGAAATCAGGCGAGGAACCAAAGCCCCAGGAAATCCGGGTCAAGGTCATGAATCCCTCAACCGTTGAAGTGGAAACCCCGGAAGGGGACCTCCAGCATTTCGAGATGGAAAAAAAGGAAGCCGTCAACGGGGAGCTGATTTACACGATCGTGCCGAAATCCGTCATGGAACGGTCCACCGAATTTTTGAAATTCACCGCCAGGGTAACCGACGGGGACACCACCCGCAGCCGGCTCTTTGGCGTGCATTGCCTTGTCCGCTGAGCTGAAGAACAACCCGAACACAGACAAGAATGAACAAGCGCATACTCGTTACCGGAGGCGCGGGCTTCCTGGGATCCCATCTGGTGGACCGCCTCATCGGGCAGGGACAGGATGTCATCTGCCTCGATAATTTTTTCACCGGCAACAAGGAAAACATCCGCCACCTGCTCGGGCATCCCAATTTCGAGCTGATGCGCTGGGACGTGACGGATCCCTTCAAGATGGAAGTGGACCAGATCTACAACCTGGCTTGTCCCGCCTCCCCGGTCCACTACCAGTTCAACGCGATCAAGACGGTGAAGACCTCCGTCATGGGGGCCATCAACTGCCTTGGCCTCGCCAAGCGCGTCAAGGCGCGTATCTTCCAGGCCAGCACCTCGGAGGTGTACGGGGATCCGGAAGTGCACCCGCAGGTGGAGTCCTACCGCGGTTCGGTCAACCCGATCGGGATCCGCGCCTGTTACGACGAGGGCAAGCGCGTCGCCGAGACCCTCTTTTTCGACTATCACCGCCAGAACGGCGTGGACATCCGCGTCGTCCGCATTTTCAACACCTACGGGCCCCGGATGCATCCCGGAGACGGGCGCGTGGTCTCCAACTTCATTGTCCAGGCCCTGCAAGACAAGGACATCACGGTCTATGGCGACGGTTCGCAGACCCGTTCCTTCTGTTATGTCGACGACCTGGTGGAGGGCTTCCTGCGGATGATGAACTGCGAGGATGTCACCGGACCGGTGAATCTCGGCAATCCCGGTGAATTCACGATTCTGCAACTGGCGGAAATGGCCATCCAGATGACAGGCTCAAAGTCGAAGATCATTTTTGAGCCCCTCCCGCAGGATGATCCGCTGCAGCGCAAGCCCGACATCAGCCTGGCCCGCGAAAAGCTGGGCTGGGAGCCGGCCATTGCGCTGGAGGAAGGATTGCAGCGGACGATTGATTACTTCCGGAAGGTTCTCCAGGAGGGCTGATGACCGTGGCCGGGGAACCGCAACGCATGGTCCCCCTTGCCCCCCTCACGACCTGGAAAATCGGGGGGCCGGCGGAATGGTTTGCCCTCCCGGAAGATGAAAGCCAGTTGATGGACGCCCTTGGATGGGCCCGGTCTCGCCAATTGCCGGTCACGGTACTCGGGCGCGGATCCAACGTCCTGATCGCCGACGAGGGAATCCGGGGTCTGGTTATTTGTCTACGGGGGTATGCCCGTGGGGAAATCCGCATCGAACCAACCTTGGCCGGGGAGGCGGTTTTGGAGGTTTCAGCCGGTCTTTCCCTTCCGCGGCTTTCCAAAGTCGTGGCCCAGCACGGCTACGGGGGATACGAGTTCTACATCGGTATTCCGGGAACGGTCGGGGGAGCGGTCGTCATGAATGCCGGATACGGACCCGGTGATGCCCGCCAGACGGCCAGTCTTTGCCGGGAGGTGCGGGCCATCCACCTGGACGGGGAGGGAGAATGGCGGCCCTACCGGGATTTCCATCCGGTCTACCGGCACACGGATCTGGTCGGATCAGACCGGATCGTCACGGCCGCCCGGTTCTCCCTGAAGGACAAGTCAACCCGGGAACAGATCCGCGCGGAAACGGCAAGGCACCTCGCGATGCGGAAGGAAAAGCAACCGTTGACCCGCCCGACGGCGGGATCCGTCTTCAAGGGAACCCCTGAGGGCGTGCCCGCTGCCGTCTACATCGACCGCTGCGGGTTGAAGGGCCTGACCGTCGGCGGGGCCATGGTATCGCCGAAGCATGCCAACTGGATCGAGAACACCGGCTCAGCCACCTCCAGGGATGTGGTGGAGCTGATGGAGCGGGTGCGGGCGCTGGTCCTTGAGAAGGAGGGAGTGGAACTGGAGGCGGAGGTGCGGTACCTTCAGGATCCCTGATTTTCCAGATGGGAGGCAAGGTCCTCCGCAAGGCGGGTTGTGCGCCGGGCCGCCCCTTCCCCGCGGGGATGGTACGAGGTGTCATAGAGAAGTTCGAAGGGAATGGCGTACCGTTCGGGTGTTCCAACAATCTCAATCCCGCCGGCGCGGAGCAGGTCCACCAACTGGTTCAGCATTTGGTGGTTGGCGGCAAGGGATTCCTCCTGGAAGGAGGGGAAGGTCACCATGAAGCGGGCCCCCTTCGCCACGACTTTGTCCGAGAATTCCTTCAGTTCCCTGATGACAGCCGGGTTGAGCAGGTTTTCGAACGCTCCGTGGGGTGAGAACGCCTGCTGTGGCTCATCCCAGTGCACGTCGATGTCCCCGTATTCATTGAAGGATTCCCTACTGTAGCCGAATTTTTTCGACCAGCCAAGGTATTCCATGGGCTTGAATTTGGACAAGGCGACCCTTGGAACGTATTTGAGGAGCTGGAACCATGAATCCGGACGCACAAATCGCGCATCTCCCGGGGCGACATGAAGAACCAATCGCAGCAGCTCCTCATCCCCATGGATGAAATCGTTGACGTAAAACTCATATTCCGGTGCGGCAACAACCAGATCGCCTGCCTGGATACGGGGGAGGGCGGAGTCCAGCATGAAGTACAAGCCCAGATGCACACTGATCCCCATGTTGACCACGTGATACCCAAGGTGCTCTTTCAGAATCCGGCTGTCGATTCCGAAACTCAGATTGGATCCCCCCAGCAGAATGAGCCGTGGCGGCGGAAGACTGCGAAAACGCTCCAGTTTTGCCGGATAGGAGTAAAGATAGGAGGAGGATGCACGAGGGGTTGGTGGCAGGAGCAGCCCCACCAGCAGGATCGCCGCGAATCCGGCAAGAAACAGGCCCAGCCTTTTCAGGAATCGCCGCATATCAGAATTGAAAATAGATGAATTGGGCCGGTGTGCCGAAGGAAACAATGATGGCCCACATCAGGGCGTAATACAGCGGCCAGTGCATCCAGGTCGGGGTCGTGGAGGCGATCTTGTCGAGCGGGCACGGTTCGGTCCGCCCCAGCCATTCGATCCCGAGCAGGAAGCCGATGATCGCAAGCATCTTGACCGGCATCACCGTCGGCATGGTGTAGAGATCCGGAGACAGGACTTTGCCCAGCATGGCCATGGCGTGGGAGAGGTTCTCCGCCCGGAAAAAGAACCAGGCGATCGTCACCAGGAAAAAATTGACCAGAATCAAAACCAGGTCCTCCCAGGGAGGAATAAGCCGGCCTTTCCCCGTGATCTCAAGGTGGCGGCGGTTGCTGCCGGTCAGCAGCAGCGGAAGAAAGTAGAGCGCGTTGAGGAGGCCCCAGATAATGAAGGTCCAGTTGGCGCCGTGCCAGAAGCCGCTGACGGCAAAGATGACAAAGATGTTGCGGACCGCCCGGGCGGTTCCTTTCCGGCTGCCCCCGAGGGGAATATACAGGTAATCGCGAAACCAGCTGGATAGGGAGATGTGCCAGCGACGCCAGAATTCGGCAATGTCGCGCGAGAAGTAGGGATAGGCGAAGTTGGTCATGAGCCGGAAGCCCAGTAATTTGGCGACCCCGATGGCGACATCCGAGTAACCGGAAAAGTCACAATAGATCTGGAAGGCGAAGAGGGCCGAGGCGATCAGGAGGGTGCTGCCCGAGGCATCTGCCCCCGTTGCGAAGATGTCATCGACGAGTACACCGCAGCGGTCCGCGACCACGATCTTCTTGAAGAGTCCCCATAGGATCTGCCGCATCCCGGCGGCGGCCAGATCGGCATCGAAGCGGCGGCGGGTGTGGAATTGGGGAAGCAGATTGGACGCACGCTCGATGGGACCGGCCACCAACTGCGGGAAAAAGGCCACATAGGCGGCAAAATCGACAAAGTCCCGGGTGGGTTTCACCTTCCCGCGATACACGTCGATCGTGTAGCTCAGCGTCTGGAAGGTGTAAAAGCTGATTCCGACCGGCAGGACGATGTTCAGGTTGGCCGCGGGGATTTCCTGCCCGAAAAAGGAGAACATCTGCCGGAAGTTTTCCACGAAAAACCCAAGGTATTTGAACGTGCCCAGCATGCCGATATTGCCGCACAGGCTCAAGAGCAGCAGTCTTCTGCGGACGGCGGGACGGGTGGTCTCATCGAGGCGGAGGCCCACAAAATAATCGATCCCCGTGCTGGCCAGGATCAGGAGCAGGAACCGCCAGTCCCACCATCCGTAAAAGAGGTAGCTGGCGCCAAGGAGGAAGATATTCTGGGCCCGCAGGCTCCTGTGTTGCAGGAGCCAGTGGATGGTGAAGACCACCGGTAGGAAAACCGCGAAATCAATCGAGTTGAACAGCATGGATCCGGTGGTTCATCAAGAATGCTCAGCTGCGGCTGGTTTGCCTGCGAAGAGTAGATTGCCGAAAGGCCCTTGCTGCTGCAACCCAATTTTCAATTCCGCCTTGCCTCCAGGCCATGGTTCTGGATTTTCAGAACCATGGTCTTCGCGAGGACACCCCTTGAGGGAGCCTGGGTCATCGATCCCGAACCGCATTCGGATGACCGTGGCTGGTTTGCCCGGGTGTTTTGCGCCCGTGAATTCGAACAAATCGGCCATCAGGCGCCGTTTGTGCAGATCAACCACTCCTACAACCACCGCAGCGGCACCTTGCGCGGGATGCATTTCCAGTGGCCACCACACGGGGAGGCCAAGCTGATTCGCTGCATTGCCGGCCGGATATTCGATGTCATTGTTGATATCCGCAAGGGTTCGGAAACCTACCTGCAGCATTTCGCCCTCGAGTTGTCGGCACAGAATCGCCGGATGCTCTATGTGCCCCAGGGATTCGCGCATGGGTTCCTCACCCGCGAGGACCGGACCGAGGTGTTGTATCATCATACCGAATTCCATACACCAGGAGGCGAAGGGGGGCTGTGCTATGATGATCCCCTGCTGGCCATTCCATGGCCGGGAAAACCGACGGTGATCAGTGAACGGGACTGCGGGTTTACCCGTATGGAGAAATCCTTTGAGGGGGTGCAACTGGAAAATGATTGATATCGACCTGTCCGCCGACACCCCTTTCACAGGGCAACGCCTCTACGAGCTTGTTGAACGGCTGTATCCGATCTGCCGGAGCATCACCGGGAATGGAGTGCGCGAAACCCTGGCCATTCTCTCCGAAACCCTGCCCCTCAAGATCAGGGAAGTGCCCAGCGGGACAAGGGTTCTGGACTGGACCGTTCCCGAGGAATGGAACATCCGGGAGGCCTGGTTGAAGGACCCCCATGGCAACAAGGTGGTGGATTTCAAGAACTCCAACCTCCATGTCCTCAATTACAGCATCCCGGTGCACAAGAAGCTGTCCCTTGAGGAATTGAAGGCCCATCTCCACACCATCCCTGAAAAACCGCGCTGGATCCCCTACCGTACCTCGTATCACGACCGAAAATGGGGTTTCTGCCTCGCGCATGAACAGTTCCTGAACCTGGAGGAGGGGGAATACGAGGTGTTCATTGACTCGACCCTCGAACCGGGACACTTGACCTATGGTGAACTGCTCATTCCCGGACGTTCCTCCGGGGAAATCCTCGTCTCCACCCATGTTTGCCACCCCTCCCTTTGCAATGACAACCTTTCCGGGATTGTGGTCGCCGCTGAAGTCGCTCGTCGCCTGATGGCGACCGATACCCGCCATACCTTCCGCTTCCTCTTCATTCCCGGCACAATCGGGGCGATTACCTGGCTGTCCCGCAATGAGCACCAACTGGACAAGATCCGCCATGGCCTTGTCCTCAACCTTCTCGGGGATGAGAGCCAATTTTATTATAAGAAAAGCCGGCGCGGGAATGCCGAAATCGACCGGGCCGTGGAACGGATCCTCCGGGCCAGGGGAAGCGACTTTCATCTTCTTGACTTCTCTCCCTATGGATACGACGAGCGGCAGTTTTGCTCCCCCGGGTTCAACCTTCCCGTGGGACGGCTCTCGCGTACACCGCATGGACAATTCCCGGAATACCACACTTCCGCGGACAACCTTGATCTGGTGCGGCCGCAGGGGCTGGCCGAGGCGGTCGATTTGGTCTTCAGGGTCATTCATGAACTGGAGGGAGCCCGGTTTTTCAGGAATCGATTCCCGCGGGGTGAGCCGCACCTCGGAAAGCGTGGGCTCTTCAGGAAAACCGGTGGGGCAGGCATGGAGGATTTTCATATGGCCCTGCTCTGGGTCTTGAATCTCTCGGACGGCACCCTTTCGCTGAAGTCCATCACCGAAGCTTCCGGACTCGGGATGAAGGTTCTGCGAAAAGCGGTGAATGCCCTTCTGGAGGTCGGTTTGATCGAGGAATGGTCTCCGACCGGGGATTCGGGTACCTATTGATTGACTTTCCGGGGGCGTGCTTTAGGAAGACGGTTACTGTCGGAAAGAGACTGTTCGCATCCGTACCATTTGTCATTATGAAAGTCGTTATTCTTGCCGGAGGATTGGGAAGCCGTTTAGCCGAGGAGACTCAGGTGCGGCCGAAACCGATGGTCGAAATCGGGGGCATTCCGATTTTGATCCACATCATGCGCTACTATGCCCATTTCGGGCATGAGGACTTCTACATCGCCCTCGGGTACAAGGGGGAAATGATCAAGAAGTACTTCTGCGACTACAACGACTTCGGTTCCGACATGACCGTCGACCTGAAGAACAACGAGATTTCCAAGAAGTACGAATCCGGCCTGGACTGGCTGGTCAGCCTTGTCGACACCGGCATGATGACCATGACCGGGGGCCGCCTTCTGCGGCTCAAGCCCTACCTGAAGGACGGCCCGTTCATGTTGAGTTATGGCGACGGGGTCAGCAATGTGCCCCTCGACCAGTTGCTCGAGTTCCACCGCAGCCATGGCAAGCTGGCGACCATCACCGCCGTCCGCCCGCCCGCGCGCTACGGGCTCCTCCATCTGGAGGAGGACCGTGTGAAGGAGTTTTCGGAAAAACCGCAGACCGAATCCGGCTGGATTAACGGCGGCTACTTCATCCTTGAGCCGGAAATCTTCGACTACATTGAAAACGACGACACGCAGTGGGAGCAGCAACCCCTTGAGCGCCTGGCCGCGGAGGGCCAGCTCATGGCGTATCGACATTACGGATACTGGCAGTGCATGGACACCCTCCGGGAAAAATTCATCCTTGAGCGCCTCTGGAACAGCGGCGAAGCACCCTGGAAGGTGGCCGCCGGAAACCATCAATGAAGGCCGTCATCACGGCGGCCAGTCCGCAGCACAGAAATCTTCCGGTCCAGACCCTTTCCGATCCGAAGGGGGAGGCGGTCCCCCTGATCACCCTGCATTTGCGTGATCTCGAGGAGGCCGGCATATCCGAAACGGCGGTCATTCATCATCCCGATGACGGGGAGTTGTACCTTTCGGCTGCCGGGACGCACGGGCAGCGGCTGACCATGATCCCCCAGGAAAACCCCCGTGGATTCGGGGACGCGGTCTGGCGCGCGCGTGACTTCACCGGCGGGGAACCCTTTGTGCTGCTGGTTTGCGACCATTTGTTTCTCAGCAGAAATCCGGAGCGCACCTGCGTCGGGCAATTGATTGATGTGTACGAAAAACTGGATTCACCGGTTTCCGCGGTGCAGCCCACGCACGAGAGCCAGGTATCCCGCTTCGGTGTTGTCGCCGGGGATCCGGTCAGCCAGCATCCGGGGGTCTACAGGGTGAAGGAAGTCCGGGAAAAGCCCACGCCAACGGAAGCGGAGCTGCACATGCGCGTCCCCGGCAACCGGGCAGGTTACTACCTGGGGTTTTTCGGCATCCATGTGCTGACGGGTGAAATCTTCACTTTGCTGGAGGAATCGCGGAAAAAAGACGGTCCGCTGGGCCTCAGTCCGGCCCTCAACGAGATGGGCGGGCGGGGACACCTTCATGCCGCCCTTCTTGACGGGAGCCGTTTCGACCTCGAGGGAGAGTACGGCCTTCTCCAGGCCCAGTTGGCCATGGCCCTTTCCGGGCCGAACCGCGAGACCGTTCTGGCCCACCTGGTCAAGGTTCTCGCGGAAACCCATTCCCCCTGTGAACCCGGTCCGACCCGCGCATGAACGCCGCAAGCCGCGAGGACCGGAACCCTTCCCCGTTTATCGAAACCCTTCTCGGGAAGGACCCGGACCGGTTTGACCGGTCCATCGAAAGCCTGGTGGAGGGCCGTACCCTGGATCAGTTGCTCGAGGATTGTGTGCAGTTGGAACAATTCTGGTCCTCCACGGGGAACCTGTACCTGCGGGTCCGGGCCCTCATCTTCCTGTATTCTCTGCACCGGTTCAGCCTTCCCGCGCTGATTGAGGCCGGGCATCGACCGGAATGCGGAATCTCCGAGGCCGGCCTGGCCCCGCGACCGATTCCCCTCCCGGCGCACCGCGCCCTCCAGGAGAGGAATTTCACCGAGGCCATCGGAAGCCTCCTCGAAAACGGAACACTGGCGCGCCTGAACCTCACCCTCAGCAGCGGGCTGGCCCTGGCCTACTATTCCCTGGCCCTGCAAAACCTTGCCGACCAGGTGCGCAAATCGGTGCGGCAGGAGAAGGGAAACCAGTGGATGTTCCGGATCGGGCATCCCGATGATTTTCCGCTGCGCTTCCGGCCCGAGACACTCGGCCGGGAAGATGGGCCTTCTCCATGGTTGATCGAGCAGACGCCGGTGCGGATGGATCTTTCGCACAGTTCCTGGTCGGACATCTTTTTCCTCGGGATGGATCGCCCGGAGTTTGCCCGGGTGATCAACGTCTCGGTGGACCTGGCCATGAGCGGAAATGAAACCGGCCCGGTCCCCCCCTGCCTGAGCGCCCTGCGCGTGATTGACCGGCCGGTCATACGCCTCCTCAGCCTGGACCTCGAGGCGTCGGCCGAGGTGACGGATCTGGCGACCCTTTTCGATTTCGGGCGGGATTATCTTGGCCTGTTGAAAGCGGCCGTGATCGCCTCCGGCCTGGTTCCTCCGGGGATGGAAGGGTCGCGAACCCCGTTGGAGCGTCTCCTGAAGCGGCTGGTGGGACCCGGAAAGGGAATCGAGCTGGTCAGCTGGGTGCGGGATATTCCCAAGGGCAGCCGCCTGGCCGTCTCGACCAACCTCCTCGGGAGCCTGATCACAACCTGCATGCGGGCCACCGGCCAGATCAGGGCCCTGACCGGCCCCCTCCGCGAAGAGGAGCGGCGGATTGTCGCCTCGCGGGCCATCCTGGGTGAATGGCTTGGTGGCTCCGGGGGAGGGTGGCAGGATTCCGGTGGGATCTGGCCCGGGGCCAAACTCATTGAAGGCTGCCGTGCAGAGGATGTGAACAGTGAGGCGCGTGGGGCGCTTCTGCCCAGGCACACGCGTCTGGATGGAAAGGTGATACCCACGGAATCCATCCGGGCCCTGGAGGATTCACTGGTGCTCATCCATGGGGGCATGGCCGCCAATGTGGGTCCCATCCTGGAAATGGTCACGGAGCGGTATCTGCTCCGAAGCAGCCGGGAATGGGCGGCGCGGCTGGAATCCCTGCAATTCACCGGCAGCATACTCGATGCGGTCCGGGCAGGCGACATGCGCAAACTGGGACAACTCACCACCGGGCACTTTTTCGGGCCGCTCAAGGCCATTATCCCCTGGGCCAGCAATGCCTTCACGGAACGGTTGATCGCCGAGGTATCGGAAGCCCTCGGCAAGGACTTCTGGGGCTTCTGGATGCTGGGAGGCATGTCTGGCGGGGGGATGGGTTTGATCCTAAATCCCGGACAGCGGGAGAGGGCAAAGCCGGTCTTGTCGGAGATTCTTCTGCGGCTGAAACAGGAGTTTGAGCAGGCCCTTCCCTTCGCCATGGATCCCGTCCTGTACGATTTCAAGATCAATCCCGCTGGTACCGCGGGCCTTGTTTTGAGAGATGCCGGCGCAAAGGGCGCACCGGATCCAGATTCATCCAAACAGGCTTTTCTGAAGGCTTATTTCCGCCACCAGCTCCCGGTTTTGCTGCAGAAGCACCCGTCCGAGCGGACGGCGCTTGAGCGCCAGGACCTGGGAAGGGTGCATCAGCTGTCCCATTCCCATGCGAAGGAATTCCTCGCCAGCGTGGTTCCGGAGATCGCGGACGATAGGGAAGGGGACTCCAACCCGGTTTCCCCTCTCGAGCAATTATTGAAACGCCATGGGTTCGACTCGCGGCAGCATGAGCAGATCCGGGAGGACCTGTTGGCTGGCCGGGTCGGCCTGAGCCAGAACCGCCTCCATCCCAAGACCCACATAGAGGATGTGCCCAGGGAGGATCTGCAATTCAGGTTTGACCGGGCGGCCTGCCTCGAAGCGGGCCGGAAAGCCCTGGCCGGCGGACAATGCGCGGTCCTCACTCTTGCCGCGGGGGCGGGGTCGCGATGGACCCAGGGCGCCGGGGTCGTCAAGGCGCTGCATCCATTTGCACCCCTCAAGGGGGTCTTTCGCAGCTTTCTTGACATTCATGTCGCGAAGACCCGGCAAAGTTCACGTGCCGCCGGGGTACGGATTCCCCACCTTGTGACCACTTCCTACCTTACCCATGAGCCCATCCAGGGGTGGATGGCCGCGGCTGGAGGGAAAACCCTCAACCACCGGGAGGAAGTGGATTTGCGCTTGTCCGAGGGGCGATCCGTCGGCCTGCGGATGGTGCCCACCCTTCGGGATCTTCGATACGCCTGGTACGATCTGCCGCAGGAGAAACTGGATGAACAGGCCGAGAAGATGCGGGATTCCGTTCGCCAGGCGCTCATGAGGTGGGCGCTCGAGAACGGGGAAGCAAGCGATTACAGGGACAATGTTCCCATGCAGTGCCTCCACCCGGTCGGTCACTGGTACGAGGTTCCCAACCTGTTGCTCAATGGCACCCTGCAACGGCTTCTTTCGGATTATCCCAATTTAAAGGTTCTCCTTCTCCATAACATCGACACCCTGGGCGCCTCCCTCGACCCCGCTTTTCTCGGGCATCACCTTCTCAGTGGAGCGCCCATTAGCTATGAGGTGATCCAGCGTCGCTTCGAGGATGTGGGGGGCGGCCTGGCGCGTGTCGACGGGTTGATGCGCCTTGTCGAGGGCTTCGCCCTGCCGCGCGAGGAGGATGAATTCCGGCTCTCCTTTTACAACACCCTGACTTCCTGGATTGATGTGGATGCCCTCATCCGGATCTTCGGCCTGGACCGGAATGATCTGCTCAACCCGGAATGGCTCCCCGGCGGGACACGCTACGCGCGCCTGCAGGAAACGGTTCGCGCGGTGGCCGCCAAGATGCCGACCTACATCACTCTGAAGGAAAGCAAAAAGCGCTGGGGCCGCGGGCAGGAGGATGTCTTTCCCGTGCTCCAGTTCGAACGCCTCTGGGGGGACATGTCCGCATACCTGCCCAGCCAAGGCAAGGGACACGCGGCCTTTCTTGAAGTTCCACGCTGGCGGGGCCAGCAGCTCAAGGATCCCGCGCAACTGGACAGCTGGAGCCGTGAGGGAAGCCTCGTCCGGCTTGAAAGCGAGTTGGAAGACTTTCTCTGACCGGGAACGCTCAAGGTTCCTCCGGCGGCTCCCGGTAGTTGTGCGACTCGAGCCAGGAGGATTTCTCAAACAGGGCGACGAGGACAATCCACGTGCCGATGAACAGGATCACAGCCTTGTCCATGGGAAGGTGCAGGATCGAGCAAATGCTGGCCACGGCCAGACAGGACAGGCCGATCAGGATGAAACAAAAGAGCTTTTTGGAGATGACGATCACGGGGCAGTGGAAGGAAGGGAACAGTATACCCCTGCCGGACAATCCTCGTCAATGGGATTTGATGCCATTTGTCAGGAGTGGGCGGCGATCCATTCCTTCTCCAGCCGGGCCAGTTCCTCCCTGCGCTTCTGGAGCGCGGGAAGCGGTTCCAGCCCCGCCACCTTGAGGATCTCCTCCCAGCGGTAGGCGAAGTCATGCCGCCGCAGCGAGCCAAGGACGTTGTCATAGGAAATCCGCTCCAGGCGGTCGGTGTCCTTCCGCAGCTCGCGTAAAAAGTCGGGGATCTGGTCCTGGTCACCGGGGAGTTCAATCACCGCATCCTCCCAGGGAAAGAATTCCTTGTAATCGGGGGTTTGGGGAACCTTTCCGATCATTACCGTTCCTCCGGCCGCTCCCTCGAAGTAACGGAAGCCGATCTCGTCCTGCTTGCCGGTATCCAGCCGCCGGTTGAATTTGGCTGGATTGACCGTAAAAAACAGGGTGCGAGAGAGCCGTTTGGCTAAATTTTGACGGTGGGAACGGTATTCAATAAAAGCCCTCGGATGCAATGTGTCGTATAAGTAGAACCACCCATCCTTATCCCTTAATTCCTTGTATTTTTCGTGTTCTCCTTTCGGGACATTGCCCATCTGGTGAATTTCAATGACCCGAGATTGATCCCTTGTTCCAGGAAAAAACCGTAACATGTCAATCCCCGCCCGGACACCGACGGCCTTGAGCCCGGTCCTTTTAAAAAACTCGGGCACGGTGCTGGCACAGTGCAGCACAATGCAGTCAAATTTCCGTAGAACAGGAAGGAAATTAGGATACTGGTCTATGGTCTTGTTGAAGAACTCGTCTATATAGCAAATGGAATACCCGACTTTTTTGCGCCAATTCGGCATTCGGTGGATGATCTCCAAGTCATATGAAAAGGTCATATTTGCGAAAAACAGGTCATAAGTCCCGTTCATCGTAGGGAAGCGAAAAGCTGGATTCCAAGGGATTGGGAGTGTCTTGACTGAGGCATACTTCGCAAGGTCCGACAGCAACTGCATGCCGAAGCGTTCGCGGGGAAGATACAGCTCCGCCTTATCCACTGCGTCGATGACATCCTCAAACTCATAATCCGCGCACCGGAACAGGTCTTTGCGCAGTTCCCGAAGCGAATGAATGAGGATTCGAGGCTTCATTACCGAACATTGTCTCCCACGAGTCGGACATCCGGAACGGGAATCAGGAAGGTACCTCCCTGACTACGGTAGTCTTCCAGCTGGTTCATGATTTCCTCCGCGAAATTCCATGCGAGAATCAGTACCACATCCGGATTTCGGGCCCTTAGTTCGGCGGGGGAAACGATCGGCAGGTGGTTGCCTCCCATGTACTTGCCGTGCTTATATTCGTTCAGGTCGGCCACAAAATCGACCAGCTCGCGGGTGATCTGCGAGTAGGCCAGCAGGGTGGTGGCTTTGCCGGCCGCCCCGTAGGCGGCAATGGACTTTCCCTGACGCTTCAGTTCAATCAGTTTGCCGGACAAGGCATCCCTCAAGGCGTCGACCTTGGCGGCGAATCCCGCCAGGATTTCTCCGGAGGCAATGCCTTCCTGTTTCTCTTCCTCCATCATTTCCCTGATCCTGCCAGTTGGGCGCTCTTCCTTCTCCGCAAAGATCCTTAAGGATCCGCCGTGAATGGTCAAGTGTTGCACATCATTGATGAATAATCCGGCGTCGCGGAACAGGCGGTCCAGGGAAGTCAGGGAAAAATAGCAGTGGTGCTGGTGGTAAATGGTGTCGAATTCACAATGCCGGATCAAGTCCAACAGATAAGGCATCTCGAGGACCGCGAGTCCATCCTCCTTGAGAATGGTGGCGATCCCGGCGACAAATCCCCTGAGGTCCGCCACGTGGGCGAGGACATTGTTGCCGAGGAACACATCCGCCCGGGTCCCTTTTCCGGCTAGCTCGCCCGCGAATTCACGGGTGAAGAACTCATGGAGCGTGCGCACCCCCGCGGCGCGGGCGCGCAGGACCGGGGCCTCGGAGGGATCGATTCCCATCACGGGAATGTTCTTCGCGACAAAGTTCCGCAGGAGGCAGCCATCGTTGCTGGCGGCCTCGACCACCAGGGAGTCCGGCCCGAGGGACTTCCGTCGCATGACTTCCTCTGCGTTGCCTTCAAAATGCCTGCACAGTGCCGGCGACACGGAAGAGAAATAAGGATATTCCGAGAAATAGAGCACTTCCGGATCCACTGTTTCCCGGATCTGCACAAGGCTGCAATCGGGACAGCGGGCAAGGGTCAGGGGCGCCTTCGGTTCCGGTTCAGACAGTTGCTCCTCCTTGAGAATGCGGTCGGCGAGGGGGGTTTCCCCGAATTCAATGACCGTCTCGACGCGGGTTCCCCCGCAGGACCGACAAGAGGTTTCCACTTTGTAGTTCATGCAAAAATATTCCTGTTCAGGACCTGTTCCATCTGAGGTCGTTATCGAGTTCCCCGGAAGCCAGCTTGTCCTTGAGATGTGCCAGTCGCATGAACCGGGGTCCTTCAAACTCCTCGAGCCGCAGGCCCCTTTCGCTGATTGCCTGATAGATCTCCTCGGCTCCCTTCCGGGCCGTCCAGACGGGCTTGAAGCCGGGAATCTCCTTTTCGATCAGATCGAAGCTGACCCGGTAGTTGCGGGTATCCGGGCTGGCGCCATCGGCAAAGGCCACTTCACACCCGGGAACCACCTCCCCGACGATCTGCGCGATTTCCCGGACCCGGTAATTCTCGGAAGTACGGCCGACATTGTAGGCCTTGCCACGGACGAGGTCCTCGTCGGCACGGAGCAGCGCGACAAAAGCCCGTGAAATGTCCTCGATGTGGACGATCGGGCGCCACGGTGATCCGTCGCTCTTCATCAGGATTTTGCCGGTGGTCACCGCCCAGGCCACCAGGTTGTTCAGGACGAGGTCGAAGCGCAG
>JBNGDP010000016.1:0-34941 GCA_049975345.1 Oceanipulchritudo sp.
AAGACGGTTCCTTTCAAAAGGTCAAACGCAATCAGCGATCACAAACCCCCGCCATTCGGGAACCCGGGCGCTTCCCTTTACCGCAGGGAGGCGACCGGAGACCGTGGCCGCAGGGTGACTTCCGGATCCAGGATCAGGTCCGCACGCACCTGGACAGGGCTCAGTTCCTGGAAAGCCGGGCCTGCCGGAGTGGCCGATCGGCTCAGAAGCGGAATTTCGATCGAAAGCGGTTGTCCGGACTGGACCCGCACTCCCGGCACATCGAGCGGTTCATACCCAGCCTTGAAGATCCGGATGGTATAGATCCCTTCTTCCACCGGTTCCAGGGCGTACAGTCCCTCGGAATCGGTGCGGGCGCGGTGGCCGGAGTCTTCAACCAAAGCGAGCATCACGCCTTCAAGCGATTCCCCGGAAAAAGCGTCCATGACCCGTCCATTGACGACGGCGCACCCGCCGGCATTCGCGGAGAAAAGCGACGCCCCCGCGAAAAGGAAAACCGTGGTCAGGAAAAGAGTGGCAATCTGGTTCAGGCTGCGTCCCATCCCTGCATAACCGATGATCGGATATGGCGACATGCAACCGAAATTCCGGCCTTGAGGGCAAAAGTCACACGCCCGTAACACTGCCGTAACCCGACTGGAAAAGTCGGGCCTGTCCCAGCGGGAATCCGGTCAAAAACGGACCTTCGGAAAATGTGGGTTGCACAAGACTCCCCGGGCGGGTTATCCCCTACCCAACATGGATGCAGAATTGAATGTCTTGATCATTGGTTCCGGTGGCCGCGAGCACGCGCTGCTGAAGGCCTGTCTGGCAAGCCCCATGGTGAAAAAGGTCTGGGCGGCTCCCGGCAACGGGGGAATGGAGCTGGAGGCTTCCTGCCATCCGTTGGATGTGGAGGACCCGCAAGCCTGCGTGGAGCTGGCGCGATCCCTTGGCGCAAACTTTGCCATCGTCGGCCCGGAGGTCCCCCTCGCCCTCGGGGTGGCCGACGAACTGCGCGCCGCCGGCATCGCGACGTACGGCCCGGGAAAGGACGGGGCGGTCCTTGAATCGAGCAAGGCCGCCTGCAAGGCCTTCCTGCAAAAACACAGGATTCCCACCGCCGCCTACGGGACCTTTTCCCAAGTGGAACCGGCCCTTGCTTATCTCGGCACCTGCCAACTGCCGATCGTTGTCAAGGCCAGTGGACTGGCCGCCGGCAAGGGAGTCCTGATCTGCGGGACCCGGGAAGAGGCGCAAAAGGCCGTCCGCGCAATGCTGGAGGATGACCTGTTCGGGGAAAGCGGCCGGGAGGTGGTGATCGAGGAATTTCTCACCGGACAGGAGGCTTCCATCATGGTGATGGTCTCCGGCGCACACTACATCTGCCTTCCGCCGAGCCAGGACCACAAGCGCATCGGCGAGGGGGATACCGGCCTCAACACCGGGGGAATGGGCGCCTACGCACCGGCTGCGGTGGTTACCGACGAGGTCATGCGGGTTGTGCATGAGTCGATCATCCGGCCCACCCTCAAGGGGTTCCGCGAACAGGGGATCGATTTCCGCGGAACGCTGTTCATCGGCCTCATGATCGATGATGCGGGAGAACCCAAGGTGCTGGAATACAACGTCCGCTTCGGTGACCCGGAGTGCCAGGTGCTGCTTCCCCTCTGCGAGACCGACCCGGTCGGGCTGATGTGGGCCTGCGCCAACGGGACGCTCGAACCCGACGAGGTCAAATTGCGGGATGCCTGTGCCATGATCGTCGTCCTCGCCGCTGATGGATATCCCGGCTCCTATCCCAAGGGCGACCCCATCCGGATTCCGGACCGCTTGCCCGAAAATGTCCACATCGTGCATGCCGGGACGAAACTGTCGAAGGACGGCGTCCTGCTCAGCAGCGGGGGCCGCGTTCTCGGCGTGGTGGCCCTTGCCCCGACCCTGGGGCAGGCCGCCGACAGCGCCTACGCGGTCTGCGACGCAATCGAGTGGGAAAACAAGTATTTCCGTCGCGATATCGGCCACCGGCAACTGAAACAATAGACCCACCCAATCCATCCCATCTTATGAAAAGTGCGTATGAACTGGCCATGGAGCGCCTCCAGAAGGAAGACCCGGACAGCGGGATCTCCCTGAGCGGGGAACAGAAGCAAGCCCTTGCCGAAACCGACCGGAAGTACAAGGCAAGGATCGCTGAACGGGAAGTCTTCCTGAACAAGCAATTGGACGAGGCCCGCCGCAAACGCGACGCCGAGGCCGTGGAACAGCTGGAAAAGCAGCTGCGCAACGAGCGCGCCCGGCTGAATGAGGAGTGCGAGGCGGCAAAGAACAAAATCCGCAAGGGGGACGGCTGAAAATGGAAGTCTATCTGGATCTGCTCCGGCATGTTCTGGAGAAGGGTACCCGCAGGGAGGACCGCACCGGCGTGGGCACCCTCTCCTGCTTCGGCGCCCAGTCCCGGTACGACCTGCAGGCCGGCTTCCCGCTGGTCACCACCAAAAAGCTTTACCTGCGGGCCATCATCCACGAACTGCTCTGGTTCCTCCGCGGGGATACCAATATCCGCTACCTCAACGAGAACCGGGTCACCATCTGGGATGAGTGGGCCGATGAAAACGGGGATCTCGGCCGCGTCTACGGGGCCCAGTGGACCGATTGGCGCAAACCGGACGGCGGAAGCGTCAACCAGATCGAGGAGGTCATCGACTCCATCCGGAACAATCCCGCAAGCCGGCGCCACATTGTCTGTGCCTGGAACCCCGGCGAGCTTGAGCAGATGGCCCTGCCCCCCTGCCACGCCTTCTTCCAGTTCTACGTGAACCAGGAAAAGCAAACGCTTTCCTGCCAGTTGTACCAGCGTAGCGCCGACCTCTTTCTCGGCGTCCCCTTCAACATCGCTTCCTACGCCCTCCTCACCATGATGGTCGCCCAGGTTTGCGGGCTCAAGCCGGGGGAATTTGTCCATACATTCGGGGACCTGCATATCTACCTCAATCATTTGGAACAGGTGAAACTGCAATTGTCCCGCGAGCCGCGCCCCCTTCCAACCATGCACCTGAACCCCGGGCGCAAACGGATCACTGATTTCGTCTACGAGGACTTCACACTGGAAGGATACGCCCCCCACCCCTCCATCAAGGCCCCCATCGCCGTGTGACCCAATGAGTCGGGTCTTCAGGCCCGGTTGCCGAGTATGAAAAAGAAACCTTGGAAAGCCATCGCCGCCATGTCGGAGAACCGCGTCATCGGCTACCGGAACAAGCTGCCGTGGCATATCCCGGAGGACTTCGAATGGGTGAAGCAATGCACCCGGGGGCACGCCATCGCCATGGGCCGGAAGACGTTTGAATCCATGGGGCGACCCCTGCCCGAACGGGAGAACATCGTCATCTCGCGCTCCGTCAGCGAAATCCCCGGATGCACCGTCCTCCCCTCCCTCAAGGCGCTGGAGGAGTATCCGACCGATCGGGAAATCTGGATTTTCGGGGGAGCGGAAATCTACGCCCAGGCCCTCCACCGCATCAGCGAGCTCTACCTCACCATCGTCAAGGGAACCTACGAGGGAGACGCCTTCTTCCCGCCTTTCGAGGACCAGTTCAAACTCGATTCCGTCATCCGTGAAACCCCGGAGTTCAGCATCTGCAAATATCTCCACAAGCCCTGAGAGAAACTACGGATCACAGATAAGATTTTGAATTATCCGTGAAATCCTGTTATCAGTAGTTTCTACAGCGCCGCCAGATTGATCTCCGGAAAGACCATCCGCTGCGGATCGAGGCACTCGACGGGCCAGGGGCAGTGGCCATTGCCCATGGTTTCCAGGACCTGGTCCGGATGATTGCAGTCCTTGCTCAGGTGCCCGAGCAGCACTTTACGCCAGAGGGGCCGCTCCACCGAGGCGAGAAACTCCCGCGCCGAGGCGTTGGAAAGATGACCGTGCCGCCCCATGATCCGCTGCTTGACGGAATGCGGCCGCTTCCTGTCGCGTTCCAGCATGAGCGGATCGTGGTTGGCCTCGAGGACCAGCAACTGCACATCCCGCACCAACCGGCGGAGCGATGGCGGCACATGACCGAGGTCGGTGACCCAGGCAAGGCTGGCCGGCGGACTGAAGAGATCTTCGCCGTCCTTGCGGATGATGAAGCCGACCGGTTCCATCGCGTCGTGCGGCAGGAGGATGGTCTGCACGGTGAGATCGGCCACGGCGAAGGTCGTTCCCGTCTCGAATATCCTCCAGGCCAACTCCCTGCCCGCCTTCGACCGGGACGCCTGGGCGGTTCCGTAGTTGGCGTAGAATTTCAGGTGGCCGTGGTGCGCAAGGCCCCGCAACCCGGCGATGTGGTCGCTGTGTTCATGGGTCAACAAAACCGCGTCAATGGTCTCGATGGGCTTGCCGATGTCCTTGAGGATTCCGCAGAGGCGGCGCCCGCTGAAGCCGGCATCCAGTAGAATCCGGGTCCGGTCGGTCTCGATCAGGGCGCAATTGCCCGAACTGCTGGTTCCAAGCACCTGAAAGCGGAGACCCATGCCCAGAATCTCGGACACTCCTCCCCCGCTGTCACGCATTTTCCCCCGGTGTCCGGCAATTTCGGAAAAAAATTGCCCTTTTCCCCCGCATGGGTGGATTATCTACTGCTTCCAGCTAAATTCCTTCCAGAAGTGAACACCGACTATCGACAGACCCTTCCCGACACGCAGAACCGGGACGCCTCCGAAATCCTCGGGGCCAATGTCCCGATCATGCAGGTCGGCATCTCCAATTTCCGCCTCCCCTTGCGATACATGACAGCCGGTGGCGAGCCCCTTTCCCTGGAGACCTCCGTAACCGGGACCGTTTCCCTCTCCGCCGACCGCAAGGGCATCAACATGTCGCGCGTCATGCGGGTCTTTTATGATTACAAGGACCGGGTCTTCACGCCGGAGTTGCTCGAGGAGATCCTCCTCGCCTACAAGCAACGGATCGGTTCCAGCCGGGCCCGGCTCAAGCTGGCCTTCCATTATCCCCTCCTCAAGCGGAGCCTGCGCAGCGGGCTGGAGGGGTTCCAGTACTATCAGGCCGCCTACGAGGGGATCCTCGATGACCTGGGCCGGTTCCGGAAGATCCTTCATTTTGACTTTGTGTACAGTTCGGCCTGTCCCTGCTCGTCGGACCTTTCCGAGCACGCCCGGGAAACACGCGGGCAGTACGCGATCGCGCATTCCCAGCGCAGCAAGGCGCGCCTCAGCGTCGAGGTCCGGGCCGGTAAAACCCTCAACCTCGAGGATCTGCAGGCCCTCTGTGAAAAGGCCCTGCGCACCGAGACCCAGGTCATGGTCCTGCGTGAGGACGAACAGGCCTTCGCCGAGTTGAACGGCGACCACACGAAATTTGTCGAGGATGCCGCGCGCTTGCTCTACGAGGCCCTGGACGGGGAACCCCGCATCTTCGATTTCCAGATCGCCTGCGCCCACCTTGAATCCCTGCACAGTCACGATGCGGTGGCCGTCATCAACAAGGGGGTGGAACGCGGATTTTCCGGGCACATCGATGATTTCCGCAGCCTGGTCTGCTGATTTTCCGGGAATAGCCCGCCGCCGCTGCTGCTCCCACCGGCATGAACCCCCTCTTTCACGAACCATGGAAGGGCTCGCGGGCCGCGCTCTTTGCGGCATGCTCCCTCCTGGTCATTCCCCTGTTTGCCGAACCCGTTATCAAAGGTCCCATGAAAGAAAGCGAAACCGCCCCCGAAAAGCTGGCCGACGCGGAGTCCCTGGACGCTTCCGCATGGCAGGAAAAATTGAGCCCGGAACAGTACCGCATTCTCCGGGAATCCGGTACCGAGAGGCCCGACGGCCCGGTCTATCACCAGTTCAAGAAGCAGGGAGCCGGCGCCTACTATTGCGCCGGCTGCGGGGCGCGCCTATTCAGCTCCGAACACAAGTTCGATTCCCGCTGCGGCTGGCCTTCCTTCTGGGATCCGGCGGAAATCGAGAACATTGAAACCCGCGCCGATCACAGCCTTGGACGCGTTCGGACCGAGGTCGTCTGCGCCAACTGCAAGGGCCACCTTGGGCATCTGTTCGAGGGCGAAGGCTTCGACACCCCCACCGACCAGCGCTACTGTATCAACGGCACCGTGCTGGTTTTCGTCCCCGATCAGCCTTAGTTTTGATCCCAGACCCGCCCCTTGGGCGGCTTTTCCTCGGAGATCAGGTCCTTCACCGGGACCTTGATTTCCATCTGCCGCCCGAGAAAGTCCAGCAGCAGGGCCACGCGCTGGCGCGCGTCCAGCTCGCCGCTGACGACAGCCCGCCAGTCCCGGAAGGGGCCTTCCGTTATGGTCACCTCCTGTCCCCGCTTCAGGGCCGGTTCCGGGATCGGGGCCACGTTTTCCTCGTCCAGGCGCCGCTTCAGGTCATCGATAAAGACATCCGGAATACGCGGGACCCGCTCCCCGAAGGACACCACATCCCGGATCCCCTGGGTCGACCGGACAAGGCGGTATTTCTCCTGCAAGTCGCCGTGCACAAAGACGTAACCGGGGAACAGGCACTCCACGAAGCGGACCTTTCCCCGGCGGGTCTTCTTCATATAGGAAATGCGCGGACACAGGGCTTCCAGTCCCTCCACCTGGTTGAGCAAGGAGGCGGCGATGTGCTCCTTCTTCGGCAGGGCCTTGAAGCAGTACCAGCCCGCTTCGGTCTTCGTGAGGTCCGGCATCTGCGGCTTCCTCCCGGCTACTGCTTGCGCACCCGCAGCACCGCGGTTTCATTGCCGCGTTGCACCAGCATCACCACCTCGTCGAGGCTGTCATCCTGCAGGGCTTCCTCGAACAGCCGGATCGCCTCGTCAAACCCGGCCACGGTTTGGCCGCTGATCTCACGGATCCAGTCTCCGGGCTGGACATCCCCGGCGGCCGCCGGGCTGTTCGGGCGGATAAAATTAACGACCACCCCTTCGCGGAGACGGTGATCCTCCCTTCGCTGCAGGGCGTCGGCAAGCAGGAATTCCCGCACCGTCAGGCCAAGGTCTTCGAGATACTCCCTCCTGGCCTCCTTCATCAGCGTCGGCGACGGCTCCGGGATCAGCTCCACCTCGACCTCCTCGTCCCCGCGAAGGACCGTCATGTGCAGGGGCTTCCCGATCTCCGTGAGCAGGATCTGGCGCTCCAGGTACAGTTGGACAACCGAATCGGGCTTCAGGCGCGGCAGTTGCTCGCCCCGGATTTTCACGACAAGGTCCCGGTCCTGCAATCCGGCGCGGGAAGCCGGTGTGTCCGGTAACACTTCGCTGATAATGACCACCCCCTGGTCCGTCAACCCGAGGAAACGCGCCGTCTCCTTGTCGAGCGGCTGCGTGCCCGAAATACCGATCCATGGCCGATGCTGCTCCAGGGGATCGGAGGGCACGCGCTTCAGGACCTCCTGCAAAAACGGTTCCGCGAGCAGGAACATCAGGCTCTCGTCGGGATTGCGGATGTTGGCCCGGAAATAATCCTGCCCGACCCAGAGATCCCGCTCCGTGGGCAGCGACCGTCCGGCCCAGCCGGCAAAACGGCCATCCTCGAGAAACACCGGCCCGCCCGGGACCGCCACCTCGCTGGTGGAAAACCCGGTTTCCATCGGCAGGAACTGGATGGTCGAGAGCTTCCCTTCCCGGTAATAGGCGATGTAGTCCAGCTCCCCGGGAGTCATGCAAACCCCCCACACCAGGTCCCCGATCCGTGGCCGGCCGGTAGCAAAGTCGGTGATCGGGCGGAGGTATTCCACGGCCGCCTCCATGTCGGAAATCTTCAGGTAGTGCCAGCCGTTTACCCAGTCCTGCCCGAGGTACTCCGCCTTGAAGCCCTCCCCGAGAGGATTGTCCGCCGGGAAAAGGCGGATGTCCCGGAACCGGTCCGGCTCCACCCAGTCCGGAAATACGTTGGGAAGGCACGCGACATATCCGCCATCCGAGACCAGCAGGCCGATCCCCTGGCCGCTCTGGCGGTCCACCTCCCGTTCCTGGTAGTACTCGATGAAAACCAGCGTCTTCGCGCGCTCGAGGAACAGGTCCTGCAGGCTCTCCGCGAAAAGCGGGCCGGCAAAGGCCAGGCAGATCATTGGAAATACAAGTCGTTTAGGCATGGAGGGCAGTTATGCGATGATTTGCCATGGAGGCAATACTTGACCACCACGATCCAAGACACTAGGCAACCCCTTCATGTCCGAATCGGTCCTCACCGTTTTTTTGTACGCCTCCATCACGGCCATCGCCACGGGCCTGGGCGCCCTTCCGTTCGTGTTTTTCCGGAAGGTCACCAAGCAATGGCTCGGATACAGCAACGCGGTGGCGGCCGGCCTGATGCTGACCGCGAGCTTCACCCTGATCTTCGAGGGGCTCCATTATGGTCTCTGGAAGACCGTTCTGGGGATCTTGTCCGGTCTGGTCTTCATCCTTGTGAGCGACCGCTGGCTGGACAGCCAGGGCGAGTTGTCGATATCCAACCTGAAAGGGGTGGATGCCCGCAAGGCGATCCTCCTGCTCGGGGTGATGACGGTTCATTCCTTCACGGAGGGGGTTGGTGTGGGCGTTTCCTTCGGAGGCGACGAGGGACTGGGCATTTTCATCACCGCCGCCATCGCCATTCACAATATCCCGGAGGGCCTCGCCATCAGCCTGGTCATGATTCCGCGGGGAATGCGGGTCTTTACCACGGCCCTGTATTGCATTTTCTCAAGTCTTCCCCAACCTTTGATGGCCGTACCCTCCTATCTCTTCGTTGAGGCCTTCCGCCCGGTCCTACCGGTTGGTCTTGGCTTCGCCGGCGGGGCCATGATATGGATGGTGTTTTCTGAAATCATTCCGGAAGCCAATGAAGAAACCAACAACAAGCTCATCGGGGCCATCATCACGGCCTCCGTCATCCTGATGGTCATCCTGCAGGAAATCCTTCGATAACCCCCCCTGACCTGATCCCACATGTCCTTCGATTCCACCCGTGATCTCATCACCAAGTACAACCGGCCGGGCCCACGCTACACGTCCTACCCGACAGCCCTCCAGTTCGCCCCGCTGGCCGACCCGGTCCCCCTGCTCGAGGAAACCCTCCACTCCACCTCGCCCCTCTCCCTGTATTTCCATCTTCCCTTTTGCGAGTCGCTGTGCTGGTTCTGCGCCTGCACGACCGTGATCACCTGCAACCGGAATCATGCCGACCGCTACCTGGACGCCCTCGAGAAGGAGATGGACATGACCCTGCCCTACCTCAACCTGGGCAACCGCGTCGCCAACCAGCTCCATTTCGGCGGGGGATCCCCGAGTTTCCTCACAGCCGCCCAGCTGGACCGGCTCTGCACGGCCATCCATGAGCGCTTTCCCATGTCCGATGACGCGGAAATTTCCGCCGAGCTGGATCCCCGCACCCTGGGCGAGGACAAGGTCAAGGTCCTCGCCCGTCACGGGTTCAACCGGGTATCCTTCGGGGTGCAGGACGTCAATCCGGCGGTCCAGAAGGCCGTCCACCGGATCCAGCCCGATGAACTGAACCGTCAGTGCCTCGAGTGGGTGCGCGGAGCCGGCATTCCCGGCCTCAATGTCGACCTGATCTACGGGCTCCCCAAGCAGACCGTTGAATCCTTCAGGGAAACCCTGGAAACAGTCCTTTCGTATGAGCCCGACCGCCTGGCCGTGTTCAGCTACGCCCACGTGCCGTGGGTCGCTCCCGCACAGAAAATCCTCGAGCGCGCGACCCTTCCGGAGCCGGAGGTCAAGTTTGCCATGCTTCTGGAGACGATCGAGGCCCTGACCGGCAACGGGTATGTCTACATCGGCATGGACCATTTCGCCCGCGAGGGGGACGAGCTCTGCCGCGCCCTCGAGAACGGGGGGCTGCACCGGAATTTCCAGGGCTACACGACCAGGGCCGGCTCGGAGCTCTGCGGGTTCGGTATGTCCTCCATTTCCCAGAGCGACGTGGCCTACCGGCAGAACCGAAAGGAACTGGAGGACTGGCACGCCGCCATCGCGGAGGAGAAACTCCCGGCCCACAAGGGGTACCGCCTGACCGAAGAGGACAAGCTCCGTCGCGATGTCATCATGAACATCATGTGCTCGGGGAAGGTCCGGTATCCGGAATTCAACGACACCTACGGGATCGATTTTGAGAAACACTTCGCCGGGGCCCTCGGTAAACTGGAGGAACCGGCGAAGGACGGGCTTGTGGTGTTCAGGGAGGACGGGTTTGACGTCACCAAGGACGGGCGCCTGCTCCTGCGCAACATCGCCATGCCGTTTGACGAGTACCTGCAGGCCGGACCGCGCCGCCACGCAAAAACAATCTAGGAAAATGGACGAAGGAACAAAGGCAATGAAATCCCCGGAAAAGCTGGATGCGGTCGTCATCGGCGGGGGCATCAGCGGCCTGGCCACCGCCCGCCAGCTCGCCCGGGACGGGAAACGGGTGCGGGTGATCGAAAAATCCGCCCGTCTGGGAGGTGCGGTCAAAACCGATCTCAAGGAGGGCTACCTCTGCGAGGCCGGGCCGAACTCCATGCTTGTCAAGTCGGAGAATGTCTGGCGACTGCTCCACGACCTCGGGCTCGGGGAGTCCATCGTCGAGGCCAACGAACAGGCCAACAAGCGCTTTCTCGTCAAGCGGGGCGCGATCGTCCCGCTTCCCCAGTCCCCGGCCGGAGGCATCACCACCCCGCTGTACAGCATTGGCGAAAAACTCCGCCTGCTGGCCGAACCGTTCATCGCAAAGTCCCGCCTGGCGGATGAATCCGTCACCTCCTTCGTCAGCCGGCGCATGGGGAGCGCATTCCTCGAGTACGGCATCTCCGCCCTGGTATCGGGCATTTACGCGGGCGATCCCGACGCCCTTTCCATCCGCCACGCCTTTCCGAAGGTCTGGAACCTCGAACAGAACCATGGTTCGCTGATCGGCGGCGCCATCAAGCTGAAACGTGAGCGCAGGCGCGAGGGAATCGTCCCCTTCAAGAGCCGGATGATTTCCTTCCGGGACGGGCTGGGAAGGCTGGTCGAAGCCCTGTGTAGCGAAGATTCCATGACCGTTTCCACGGGGACCACGGTCCGCTCGGTCAGCCCGGACACCAACGGCTCCTGGCGGGTGGAGATCGCGAAGGACGGTTCGGGCTCCACGCTGCGGGCGGAACAGGTTGTCCTCGCGACCCCGCTCGACGCGTACCGGGAAATCGCCTTCGGGGGGAAGGTCCGGGAGCGCCTTGCGGAAATCGACATTCCGGAGCATCCCCCGCTTTCGACCCTTGTCCTCGGCTTCGACCGCTCGCAGGTGGCCCACCCGCTGGATGGATTCGGGGTCCTCTGCCCGCGCCTCGAAAAGCGCTTCTGCCTCGGTGCGATCTTCTCCTCGACCCTGTTCCCCGGACGAGCCCCGGAAGGAAAAGTCGCCCTGATGTGCTTCATCGGCGGGGTCATGCAACCGGAGAACGCGGAACTGGAAACCGGTGAACTGGTGGAACAAACCATGAAGGACCTGACCCCGCTGCTGGGGATACGGGGGGATCCGGAATTCACCAGCCACACCTTCTGGCCGCGGGCCATCCCCCAGTACAACGTAGGTCACGGACTCTTCCTCAGCCAGTTGGAGAAAATCGAGGCGGACTTCCCGGGCCTTCACCTGCGCGGCAATTTCCGCGGCGGCCCCGGCCTCAACGACTGCCTCGAGAGCGCGCTGGAATTTGCGGACTGAACCCCCGCGGTGCCTCCGCTTGCGGCAACCCAGGTACCATCAAGGAGCGGCGGTTTCCAACCGCCGGCCTGCCGGAAGACCGCGTCCAAGGCCCTCACACGGCGCTTACAAAGCGCCGCTCCTTGCGAGAATTTCCTCCCCGATGCGGTCGGCGACCAGGCGTCCGGCGGTAGTGAGCCGGAACCGCTTCCCCTCCTGCAGGCCAAGGCCCTCGGCGATTAATCCTGATTTGAGCTCCTCCCATCCCTCGGGCACCGCGCCCGGGAATCGCTTCTCCAGCTCCGCGAGGTCCACCCCCGCGTTCATGCGCAGCCCGAATACAAGAAAATCCTGGGCCAGGATGGAGGGAGTCAGCGAAACTTCCTCGACAAAGCGCCGCTTTCCAGTCCGCACCCCCTCCATCCAATCCTCCAGCGAATGCGGTTCGGTCCAGCGCCGCATCCCCAGCTGGCTGGCGGCGGAGGGGCCATAGCCGATCCATTCCTGCATGCGCCAGGTGTTGATATTGTGCAGGCAGGCATGGGCCGGACGGGCATAGTTGGAAACCTCGTACTGCGCGAATCCGGAGCCCTCCAGGACTTCCGCGGCCAGCTCGAAGAAAACCGCCTCCTCGTCCGGATCCCGCCTGCGAACGGTTCCCTGCTGAAGGCGGAGCCAGAGGGCGGTGTCCTCCTCGAATGTCAGGCAATAAGTGGAAATGTGAGCCGGGGCGGACCGGACCGCCTCTTCCAGATCCTCCTTCCACATGGAGAGTTCCTGTCCGGGAATGGCGAAGATCAGGTCCAGATTGAAATTCGGGAAATCCGCCTTCTCCAGCAAACGGATGGCCTCGCGGACCTGCCGGATGGAGTGGATCCGTCCCAGTGCGGCCAGCAGTTCCGGATTGAAACTCTGCACGCCGATCGAGATCCGGTTCACCCCGTGATCGCGCAAGACCTGCAGTTTGTCGGCCTTGAGGGTGGCCGGTGCCATCTCCACGGTCCATTCGGCCGGCGGCAATCCGCCCTGGGCCCGCAGCACCGCCCGGCACAAGCGCTCCAGGTCCCGGGCGGGGAGCAGCCCCGGGGTGCCCCCGCCAAAAAAGACGGTCCCGGCAGGCCGTGGAGGAGCAAAGCGTTCCAGCGCGCTCTCCATCCCATCCAGGTAGGCCTCCAAGTCGGCACGGCGGGGAGCCTCCTGGTAAAAGTGGCAAAAATCACAGGAGCGCGCGCAAAAGGGGACATGGACATAGAGCCCGAAATCCGGCAGGGCCGCTTTTTCTTGCGCTTTCATGAATTGTCGGGCTAGTTTACGCATTTTCCTCTCATGAAAATCAAAGCTTTAGGCAAATCTCTTTTCCTGGTATCCGCTCTCCTGACCTTGGCCGGTTGCGGCACCGTGTTCCAGGATTTCACCTCGGAACGCATCCCGGAAAACCCATCCGGCATCTATACTTTCAGCTTCACGGCTGACCTGCCCATGGGAAACCGGATCAAGGGAACCGAACGGGCCGAAATCACCATCAACGGCCAAACCTATCCCATGCAGAAGAGCCCGACCGGTGACCTGACCTTCACCTACGACTACAAGATGCCGCCCGGCATCACCGAGGCCCGGTACTACTACTCCGTCTATTGGGATTACCAGACCGCCGCCGGTGTCAAAACCGCGGTGCGGCATAGTACCAACGAGACCAGGAAGGTCTTCCGTTCCCGCCTGATCAACCGGTATCCGATCCAACTGGTCAATGACCGCGGACCCGCCGGATCGCGCATTCCGATCGTGGGGAATGGCTTTTCCTCCCAGGACGTCGTGACCGTCGGGGGTGTCGAGGCCGCCACCACCGTCCATTCGCCCAATTCACTTGAATTCACGGTCCCGGCCCTCCCGTCCGGAAGGGCCTACGAGGTCATCCTGCGCACCGGCGGGGGCGACCTCTCCGCAGGCAATTTCAAGGTCGATGAAGCAGCCCTCAGCGTCCAGCCGCAGGTACTCAGCCTGCGCCAGGGGCAGGCCGATTTCCTGATCGTCGAGATGGATAATCCGGCCCCGCTCGGCGGGCTCTACGTGGACGCCCGGACCGACATCCCCGATTCCATCATCATGCCGGAAATCATCATCCCCGAGGGGGCCCGTTCCGTTAACGTCACTGTCAGGGGAGGCAAGCCCGGCAGCGGCATCCTCGTCCTCACGGTTCCGGGCTTCGCGCCGATCGAGATCCCGGTCTCCGTCAACTGAACCTCCTCCACGGTCCTGTCGGGCCGCCCAACATTTTCCTTGCCAACCGCGGGACCCCTTCCCACGTTGGCTCGTTTCATTCAATTTTTCCCCCGTTAACAGGAGTCGCTGAACGTGAGAGACGAGTACATAAAAGCAGCCCAGAAAGTCATTCCGGATCCCAATGTCCTGATCAACGTGGTCTCGCGCCGCGTCAAGCAGCTGAAATACGGCCAGCGGCCGCTGGTGGAATCCCTGGAACGGCTGTCCCCGGAGGACACCGCCCTGCGCGAGATCATCGAGGGCAAGATCAGCTACGAACTCTACGACCCTGAAAAGGAAGAGGCCTGAGCCGGAACAAGAAAAAGGAGCGCTTCAAGGAAGTGCGCAATTCGCGCGCGCACCGGGACTTCTTTGTCGATGAGAGCGTGGAGGCCGGTGTCGTCCTGAAAGGCACCGAGGTCAAGTCCATCCGCCAGGGCACCGCCCAGATCAACGAGGCCTTCGTGCGCATCGACAAGGGCATCCCGATCCTCTACCACGCCCACATCGCCGAATATTCCCACGGGACCGACTCCAACCACAATCCCTACCGCCCCCGCAAGCTCCTCCTCAACAAGCGGGAAATCCGCAAGTGGGAACAAGCCATCCAGAGCGGAGGCCGGACCCTCATCCCTCTGCGGCTCTATTTCAAGCAGGGTCTGGTCAAGGCCGAGATCGCCCTCTGCCGCGGGAAAAAACAGTTCGACAAGCGCGAGGACTTGAAAAAGGCCGTCGATATCCGCGAAACCCAGCGGATGGTCAAGCATCACCTGTGAGTGCCACGAGTAGTTTGTTCCATCACAAAACTCTCACGGAGCCACGGGGAAGACAGAGCAAGATAAATATCCTCTACTCCGTGTTCCCCGTGGCTCCGTGAGAGTTTTTTACCTTCATCTGAAGAAAAATGGCGCCCAAGCTAGAGATCATCCTCTTCCAGCCGGAAATCCCCCAGAACACCGGCAATGTCGGCCGGCTCTGCGCCTTTACCGGCGCCCGGCTCCACCTCATCGGACCCCTCGGGTTCTCCCTCGAGGACCGCTACCTGCGTCGTAGCGGCATGGACTACTGGCAGCACCTCGATGTCCATTATCACGAATCATGGGAGGCCTTCCGCGCCTTTCCAGAATCGCCACAGAACATCTGGCTCTTCACCACCCACGCCACCCGCACCCACTGGTCCGCACCCTTCCAGCCCGGCGACGCCCTCCTTTTCGGCAACGAGGGACATGGCTGCCCCGACTGGCTCCACAAGGAGATCGGCGACGACCGCCGCCTCACCCTGCCCCGCTTCAATCCCCACCCCCTGCGCTCCCTGAACCTCTCCACCGCCGTCGGAATCGCCACCTACGAAGCCCTCCGCCAATCCCAATCCCAATCCCCTCCAATCCCTTGATCCATAATGGGTTGACCTAACCTTTCTCCACCGCCATAACGCCCACTACCTAACCCCCTATTTCTCATGCAATGCCCTAAATGCGGAGCCAAGGACACCCGGGTCATCGACTCCCGGGTCTCTTCCAGCGGACTGGCCATCCGGCGCCGCCGCGCCTGCCAGGGCTGCGGCTACCGCTTTTCCACAACCGAGGAAATGATCACCGAGGACCTGTTCGTCGTCAAGAATGACGGACGCCGCGAGCCCTTCGACCGCAACAAGCTCCTCAACGGCATCCGCAGGGCCATTGAAAAACGGCCCGTCGACGCCGAACAGATCGAAATGCTGGTGGCCGACGTCATGACCGACCTGGAGGGCGAGTTTGACGCTGAAATCCCCTCCCGCGCCATCGGGGAGCGCATCATGAACCGCCTCAAGGCCATCGACCAGATCGCATACGTCCGCTTCGCCAGCGTCTACAAGCAATTCCGCGATATCGATGAACTCGCCAGGGAAATCGACGGGCTTCAGAAGCAGTCCTGAGGCGGCCACCCGCCACTGGGGCGAGGACATGGCCCGCCTCCATTGCCTCCAGGTCCTCTTTCCCGACTGGACCGGCGAGGACCCCTTCCTCCTTCGGCAACTCAAGGAATCCATTGAGACCACCCTGCGCGAGGATGCCAGCGAGGATACCTTTGAGAATTTCTCCGCCGTCGCCTCCTCCCTGCGTGACACCGCCCCCACCCCTTTCCCCGCCTCCCACGCCTTTATCCGCATCGACTTCTCCGGCCGCACATGGGAGCCCCTCTTCGCCCGCCAGGAAATTATCCGCAAACTCAAGCCCCACGCCGGTACCGGGCACATCTTCCTCCTCGTCCGCGGCCTCCGCCGCGCCCTCTTCCCCGACGCCCGCTACCGCACCCGAGCACGCGAGGCCGCCCGCACCGAGGCCACCCGCTTCATCGACGACCTCGTCCGGCACTGGTCCACACCCTCCTCGACCGTGCACGTGCTCTACGTTTGAGCCGGGTCCCCAGCCCCATTGAAACGCGTAACAAACCGCTGCGTTTTACGCCATAAAAGCAACCGCACTTAATTTCGGGGAATGGAAGTTCCCCAGAAAATACCCCTTCCACTGGACGGGGATGAGAACGGCTACGAAGCCTGGCTGAACTACCGGCGGATTCCCGACGAGGCACGCCGACAGTGGTTGGGAAGGGTGTTCCGGTCGTATTCGGGACCCGTTGGCAATGCTCTCGCGGAAGAGCTGGAATCAGCGGTTGAGCAGATGACCGGACAGCGACCGCAAAGGGTCCGCGACTTGGGAACAATACGGTACATATTGGATACGGGTGAATTCTCCCTGGGTGAGGAGGGGTACTCCATCCGGCACACGTCCGCGGGACTTGAGATCCGCGCCGAGGAGCAGGCGGGTTTTCTATATGCCACTTTTTTCCTGCTGGGTGGGATCCAGCAGGGGCTGGAACCTGCGGAGCTGGAAACGGAATCCCGTCCATTCTGTCCCATCCGCATGCTGAACCATTGGGATGATCCGAAGTTCGACCATACCATTGGTCCCTACAACGTGACCCGCGGCTTCGCCGGGAATTCGATATTTCATTGGGACAATCTCTCCGAGGATAACCCGCGTTACCGTGATTACGCGCGACTCCTGGCCTCGATCGGCATCAACGCGGTGTGCCTGAACAACGTTAACGCCGATCCGGATGTCATTGAGAGCGGATTTCTCCCGGGAATCCAGGCGATGGCCAATCGTCTGCGCCCGTACAACATCCGGGTGTTCCTGGCGGTTCCCTTCACCGCGCCGATGGTTTGCGACGGGACGATCGGCAAGGAGGAATACGGGGCGGATTACCCGTTCTGCATGAGAAACCGCAAGGTCCGCGAAGGGACGCTGGCAACCGCCGATCCGCTGGACCCTCGGGTGCAGCAGTGGTGGAAAGACAAGGCGGAGGAAATCTACGGGCTGATTCCCGACTTTGGCGGATTCGTCATCAAGGCGAACTCGGAAGGGATGCCGGGCCCGCAGGATTACGGGCGCAGCCATGCGGAGGGCGCCAATTGTCTGGCGCGGGCATTGGCGCCCCATGGTGGCGTTCTCTTCTACCGGACGTTTGTCTATCAGGAGGCCGACAAAACGGCGCCTCCGAACACAACCAAATTCGACGGCGTTTGCCAGCCGTTTCTGGAATTCAAGCCTCTGGATGGAGCTTTCGATGGGAACGTCATCCTCCAGACAAAATCCGGACCGGCCGATTTCCGCGCTCATGAGCCACCGAGCCCTCTGCTTGGAGCCGTGCCACATACCCGCCAGGCGGTGGAATTCATGATTGCGCAGGAATACCTGGGCCAAACGACGCATGTCTGTTTCCAGGGAAAGGACTGGCACCGTATCCTGAATTTCGATACACACCAGGCCGGACCCGACACCACGGTGGCCGCGGTGGTTTCGGGAAAAAAACCTCCCTATCGGCCGGGAGCCATTGTCGGTGTGGCCAATATCGGCGACGACCCAAACTGGTTCGGACACCTGTTTGCGGGAGCAAACCTTTACGCCTTCGGCAAACTGGCCTGGAATCCGGAAATCCCCGTTGAGGACGTCGTTCGTGAATGGATTACACGAACATTGGGCCCCTCGGAAAAGGTCGCCAGTGTAGCCGGACGCATCCTCGACCGCTCCTATGAAATTTATTCCCGCTATACGGTCCCGTTTGGAATCAACTACATGTTCGAGCGGAATCACCATTTTGAGCCGAGAATTTCCAGCCTCTCGGAGACCAGCTGGGACTCGACGGGCGTTGGGACTGACCGGACCATTCGCACCGGGACGAAGTTTATCGGACAGTATCATCCGGATGCCGCACGCCAATGGGAGGATCCGGAAACGACCCCGATTGAACAACTTCTGTTCTTTCACAAGCTGCCATGGAATTACCGGCTCCGTAACGGCAAGACCCTGGAATCCCACATCGTGGAGGACAGGATAGAGGCGGTTGAAGTCGTACGGGAATGGCTCAAGGAATGGAGGGCTCTTCGCGAAGAAATGAACCCCCAGGCCTGGGCGCATGTTTACGAACGCCTGCAACGCCAGTACGTGCATGCGGGCAAATGGCGGGATGCCGGAATCGCGGCCGTTCGAAGGGTCCGCCAGAAAGTGCCCGGAACGGTCGAACGGGAACGGCAACCCGCGGTGGCACATACTTGAGGACAAACAGCCTCCCCGAGGGTAACTTCATGAGGGCTGGCCGGTAACAAGACATGATAAAAGATCCGACGGTTTATGTAGTGTTTATTTTCTACGCGCTCCTGATGCTGTCAGTGGGCGTGGTCTTTTCCAGGCTCACACGCAACGAGGACGACTTCCTCCGCGGCGGGGCGAAAGCGGCCTGGTGGATGGTCGGCATCAGCATCTTCATGAGCAATTTCAGCGCGTGGGTGTTTACCGGAGCGGCCAGTGCGGTCTTCGAGGCAGGCTGGTCCGTCATGTGGATATTCTGGGGAAATGTGGCCGGCTACTTCATCTGCTTTCTCTGGCTGGCGCCCTGGTTCCGGCAGATGCGCATCATGGCGCAACCGGAAGTATTGGTAAAGCGCTACGGCAATCACCTCGGACAATTCTACACATGGGTTTTCCTGCCCACCGCTCCGATTTATCCAGCCATTACCCTGCTGGGTCTGGGGATCTTCGTCTCCACCTTTTTCGGCATCCCGATGGAACCGACGATCATCGTCCTCGGATCGGTTGTCGTTGTCTATTCCATTGCAGGCGGAGTCTGGGCCACCATGGCCACTGATTTCCTGCAGGGAGTCGTCCTCATTCCCTTTACCCTGCTGATCGCCCTGCTCTGCTTGCACCAGCTCGGGGGCTTTTCCGGCATGCTTGAGATGATTGATGCGCAGGGACTCTCCAACCACTTTTCATTCATACAACCAACCGGCCAGTTTGAGGGGAACAAATACAACTGGGTCTGGGCGCTTGCCGCCTTCCTGAATGTTATCAAGGGCTTCATCAGCCTTGGCAGCGCGGCCAAGTTCCGGACCGTCAAGGATGGGCGTGACGCCCGCAAGGCGGCCTTGATGGCCAGTGGGCTCTTCCTCTTTGGGTCGCTGATATGGTTCATCCCCCCCGCCTATGCGCGGCTGCTCTTTGCGGATGAAGTGCTGGCAACTGCGGTTGGCAACCCCGCCGAGGCCTCCTATGCGGTCGCGGCCATCCAGGTTCTGCCCACGGCCCTTCTGGGTGTCTTGATTATCGCCATGCTTTCCGCCACCATGAGCAGCATGGATACCACCATCAACGGGGTCACCGGCGGACTTGTCAAGGTGGCCTACCCCGGCCTGTGCAGGGTGCTGAAAAGGGAACCCACCAAGAACGGTAAAAAACTCCTCATGATGAGCCGGGTGATCGTCTTCCTGTACGGGATCTCCATCGTCGGCCTGGCGATCAAGTTCCACCGCGACGGACGGGGTGTCTTCGACCTGATGCTTGGCTTCATGGCCTTCCTCACCGCCACGGGCATCCCGATCCTGTGGGGGATCATCATCAAGCGTGTTCCGCCATGGGCACCCTATGTAACAATCGGCCTCGGCATGATTCCCGCCATCATCGGCGTCTTCAGCGGCTCCCTCTTCGGTGAAGCATGGAACTTCCAGACAAAATTCTTCGTAAACATCAGTTTCGGTTCCCTCGTATTCTTTTCCACGACTTTCTGGTGGAAGGGCACCTCAACCGCCTACAAGGAAAAGGTCCACGCCTTCTTTAGGGAAATGAAGACCCCTGTCGATGTGGAGAAGGAGATCGGCATCACGAGCACGACGGATTGCTCACAGCTCCGGATTGTTGGCGCCTACGCCCTGATCCTTAGTGCCTTTTTCGCCATCCTCGCCGCCCTTCCGCAAAGCGCTAACGACCGCCTGATCTGTGCCGCCCTCGCCGGTATGGTCTTTTTCATCGGAATTATTTTCTACTTTCTGGGCCGTCGTTCGCACCAGCGCCTCAAAGCGGCAGCCCGTGAAGCCAACCTCATTTCATCCTGAATATGTTATTGAAAGACAAAGTCATCTTTATCACCGGTGGCTCCACTGGCATCGGACTCGATTGCGCCAAAGCCTATGCAGCTGAGGGCGCAAAAATCGTCCTTTGCGCCCGCAACGGCGAGCTCGCTGCCGAGGAAGCCGCAAATCTCCCGGGTGAGCACTACGGCATCCGCTGCGACGTCTCGATCGGCGATGAGGTGGAAGATGCCATTGCCTTTACCCTGGAGAAATTCGGCCGGCTGGACTGCATCCACAACAACGCCGGCATCGCCAGCCCCTCCAAGCCTCTGCATGTAACCAGCGAGGAGGAGTGGGATGCTCTTGTTAACATCAACTTGAAGAGTGTGTATTGGACAACTCGCTACGGATACCCCCATCTCAAGGCCAGCAAGGGCAACATCCTAAACACCAGCAGCCTTGTCGGCGTCATGGGCCAGGCCATCCACGCCGCCTACACGGGAACAAAGGGCGGCATGAATACGTTGACCAAGTCAATGGCCCTCGACTACGCCGCCGATGGCATCCGCGTCAACGCGGTCTGCCCCGCTGGCACCTGGACGCCCATGCTGCGCCAGTGGTGCAAGGAACAGCCCGACCCCGCCAGCATCGAGCAGTACCTCGACAACATCCATCCTCTCGGCTACTGCCCTGAGGGTGACGTCATCGCCGACGCCTGTGTCTTCCTCATCAGTGACAAGGCGCGCTTTGTCACCGGCCATATCATGCATGTCTCAGGCGGCGCGGAAATTGGCTACAAGCGATGAAAATCGATACCCATCAGCACCTGCTCCTGCCTGAGCGTTTCAACTACCCCTGGACCGAGGATTTCGCACCGCTCAAGGGTCGTTTCGGATTGGAGGACTACCGGAAAGCCGCCGAGGGCTGTGACATCAGCGGCTCACTTTTCATGGAGGTGGATGTCGCACCCGAGCAGTCCGGCGACGAGGCGCGCTACTTTTGCGGACAAGCCGAGGCCGCCGACAGCGGCATCATCGGTGTGATCGCGAGTGGCCGACCAGAACAGGAAGGCTTCCTCCATCATCTTGACACAATTGCGCATCCCACCCTCAAGGGAATACGCCGGGTTTTGCATGTCGTTCCTGACGAAGTTTCACAGAGCTCGCTGTTTCGCCAGAATGTCGCTGCACTCGCCCGGCGGGATCTCACCTTCGACCTCTGCGTTCGCACCGACCAACATGCGCTGGCCGGACGGCTGGTCGACGGCTGTCCGGAGACGCAATTCATCCTCGACCACTGCGGCAATCCCGATATCGCAGGCGGTGCCCTGGCTCCCTGGAAAAAATCCCTCGAAGCTCTGGCGCAGTGCCAGAACCTCGCTGTGAAAATCTCCGGCATCCCCGCAAACTGCCCGCCGGGCCAAGCCAGTGCCGAAACGCTCCGTCCATGGGTCGAGACCGTAATCGACGTGTTTGGTTGGGAACGTGTTGTCTGGGGCGGCGACTGGCCTGTCTGCGCCCTCAACGGCACGCTCCGCTCGTGGTGCGAGGCGCTCGACGAAATCCTCTCGAATGAATCGCCGGCAAATCGGGAGAAACTTTTTTCGACCAACGCCCAACGCATTTACCGCCTGTGAAAATTTCCTCCATCGCCACCCATGACCGCCGATTCCCACTTGGTCCAGGCGCAGGTAGTGACGCCATTCACCGTGATCCAATCTATTCCTATGCGGTCACTGAGCTGGCCCTTGAGGATGGAACCGTTGCCACTGGCCTCGCCTTCACGCTTGGCGCCGGTAACGATCTGGTTTGCTCCGCCGCCGACTTTTTGGCACAGGATCTCGTCGGGCGAGACCTGGACGAGCTCATGGCGGGCTTTGGCGAATGGCAGCGGGCCGCCAGTAACGAGCAGCAGTTCCGCTGGCTGGGGCCGCATAAGGGAGTCGTCCACCTCGCCCTCGCCAGTGTGACGAACGCCTGCTGGGACGCGTGGGCCCGCAGCCGAGGCGTCCCCCTCTGGCAGCTGCTGCTTGATCTGGGGACCGACGATTTGCTCGCCACCCTGGATCTCTCGTATCTGGAAGATGTCCTCCTTCCCGCGCAGGCCGCCGGGATCATCGACTCCGCCCTGCTCTCCCGCGCCGCCCGGATGCCGATTCTTGAAAATGGTTATCCCGGGTATGACACTTCCATTGGCTGGTTCAACTATTCCGATGAACAGGTGGCCGCAAACGTGGCCGAATCCGTCGCCAAGGGGTTTACCGCGATGAAACTCAAGGTCGGCTCGCCCGACCTCGAACGTGATGTTGCCCGTGCCCGCATCGTACGCGAAGCCGCTGGCCCCGAGGCCACCATCATGACCGATGCCAACCAGCAGTGGACGATCGCCCAGGCCATCGAGTTCTGCACAAAGACCGCCGACCTGAACCTGTATTGGCTGGAAGAGCCGACTCATCCGGACGACATCCTCGGGCACCAGACCATCGCCAAGGCCATCGCTCCGGTCAAAGTCGCCGCAGGCGAACACGTGGCCAACCGTATGGCCTTCAAGAATTACCTCCAGTGCGGCGGCATGGCCATCTGCCAGGTCGACGCGCTGCGCGTGGCCGGCGTCAGCGAATTTCTCGCCATCAGCCTGATGGCGAGAAAGTTCAGCATCCCCGTCATCCCGCACGTCGGGGACATGGGCCAGCTCCACCAGCACCTCGTCCTCTTCAACCACATCGGTCTCGAGCACGAGGCGCTCTTTCTCGAGACCATCCCCCACCTCGCCAAACACTTTGTCGAACCCGCCATCGTCCGCGAAGGAGTTTATCAGACTCCCCAGAACCCCGGCAGCTCCTGCCAGCTTAAATAGAATTCTTCAACGTCAAGCCATTGGTATCGGAACTACCAGGACGAGAATCAGAGCAAACATGCTATCCCTTCCTCTCAATAATGACGAAACCCTCTTTTCTGCGCAATTTGATGCGCACTGGCGCCAACACCACTTGGTCGGGATCGAAGCGCCACCGGAAATCGTTGTTCACCGGAGAGATTCATGGGAGGCAGTGTGGTTTGAATGGCACCTACTCTCGAAGGATGCTCCTTCCTGGAGACTTGTCTTTGATGCGGCAACGGAGGAAGCTTCCAGTGCAGCTTGCCTGATTTGCTGTCTGCAGTTGGAATCCGAATCAAAATGCAGAATCCACTTCGTTGGCAAGGAAGGCGGATATTCATCAGGAGAATGGCAGCAGGGCGCCAACTGGCGAACGGAAATAATGCTGACGAGACCGGGTTTTTCAGTGAAAAAGGTGATCCTCGAGATTCAGGGAGGCTCAATGCGGGAAGACTTCACCTTGGCCATTCATTGGCTGGCTTGGGCAAAGAATCCCAACCGGGTTCCCCGACAAATTGGCAGGCCAAGGACCATCAGCAACTTTCTGATCCATGGAGCCGATATTACCAATCTGGCCCCCACACATGCATTTCTTTTTGATGCGGACAGTCTGGAATCGCTGCGAAAGCGCAGCAAACATCCATCATGGTCAGATCTCTACGGCAACCTTCAAAAAACAGCACGCGAGGCACTGATCCGAAATCCTCTTGAGGAAATGCTGCCTTATTCACCTTGGGGAGATGATCGCTTTGCCCGTCCGTACGAAAAAAACCGACGGCCCTTTTTCCACGACGGGCTGACTTGCGGCTTGATTGGCATCCTCGAAAAGGATGAAGCCCTCTGCCACAAGGCGCTGGAGTTTCTTGGCGCAATGCTCCTGACCCCGCACTGGAAACCTTCCGAACAGTGCGATGTGCCCGGATCGGCTTGGGACATGCGTTGCTTCATCGAGGAGCAGACCACCACTGCATGTGTCATCCTGCTCGATTGGTTTGGCGCTGCACTCGAAGAAGGTTTTCTAGCCTTCGCCCGCAGGAAGCTCTATGATTCCGGGATCTCCGTGATCGAACGTGATCTTGCCTTGCACGAGTACGTCCATTCGATGAATCAGGGTATCTGGTTTTCCCGAGGCCGTATTCTCGGACTGCTCTGGCTGGAAACTGCATGGCCGCGCCTTCGTGAGAGGACGGATCAGGCAATGGATGAATGCCAGACCATGCTCAAAAATTACATCAAGCCCGACGGCAGCATTCACGAAGGGATTGGATATTACGGACTTACTCTCGAAGTCGCCTGTGGCGCGCTTTATGCCTATTCGCGAAGGCGTAACTGCTCCCTGAAGGATCTGTTGCCAGATGGCATAAGAAACTCAGAATCCTACCTCGCAGCACTCGCGCTTGATCAACCTGGAAGATTCCATACGGTCGGAGACAATGCGGATGAACGCCTCTACAGCGACGCATTTACCTTGCTGGCCGGGCTGTATCCCGGATCGGTTTTTGCAAATCTGGCGGCAGCCGTTTCCAGACCTCCGGAGCACTACAGCTATTTTCAGCATTACGTCGGCCATGGCGTCTATGCGTTCATCTGGGGATCCGATGAACTCATTGGCGCTACTACCATCCAAAAACCAGAAACCCACCTGAGTGTTCTTGGAATTTCCGTTATCTCCCGAGCCAATGCCGACGGCATCCGCTTACGCGCATGGTTGACCGGCAAGGCCAAGGACGAAAGCCATTCTCACGACGATGCTGGCAGCGTCCTCCTCGAAGTGGATGAAACCCCGGTCCTGATTGATCGAGGAGTCGATCGTTATGAATCCATATCCAACCTCCGCCTGATGCGGTCCCGTCGACACAATTGCCTGACCCCCAGCACCCCTGAAGGCTTCGACTATTCGCAGAAAAAGGGCGCGGGGCACTGCCCTGTTATCAATGTCGGTCCCTCCTCTCTGGAGGTCGAGCTCGGGAAACCCTGGGATGCCTTCTTCAAGTCCTACAAAAGAGGCATCCAATTAACACCACAGGGGGAACTTAGCATTCGCGATTGTGGCGAATCGATAGAACCGCGCGGTATTGCTGTCCATTTTCAAACGCCCCTTGAGGTCGAGAAAAAGGATAATGTTCTCTTCCTGTGCGGAGATAAAGCAATTGTTTCTCTGCACGCGGAATGGGCGGAAAACATCACCCTCGAGCAGGACTCGCTGGATGCCATGAAGCGAACCATCACCCACATCCGGTTGGAAGCTTTTACTTCAGGGCTTTTCGAGTACAGGACAGTCCTGTTGCCGGAGGGAAAACCCTAAACCCGCTGACAGTACCTCCAATCACCCGACAATTTGTCCTCCTCTAACCTGAAAACATGGAAATAAACCACACTTATAAATTTTTATGTGCAGGGACGCATCCAGGCTCCCCGGATCACGGAAGAGGGCCTGAGGGTTGAGACCGGCCCCGACTACCCGCCCATGGACAAGTCGGTTGATGACCTGCAACAGGTCTACCTCTGGACCGAAAGGACATTCGAGGGAGATCTGTATATAACTTATGAATACATGCCACTGCAGGAAGGCGGATTGAGCCTCCTGCTGACACAGGCCAGCGGATTGAAGGGCGAGGATTTCATGGCCGATTACCCGCGACGCACGACCGGATCGATGAGCATGGTGTGCTGGGAGAACGTGCGAAACTATCATTGGGAATATTACCGGAAAACGCTCGATGCCCGCCCCGGGCGCAACTCCAGCGGTTTGATCAAAAACCCCTGGTGTACACCACTGGCCTACCGTTGTCAGGCCGCACCGACAGAAAAACACCGCTGGCACCGACTGGAATTCCTGCAACAGGACAAACGTATCCGCGGCGCCCTTGACGGAAGTCTTATGTTCGACGTCACCGACAACGGCTTTCGGGGCAACGGCCCGGTTTACCGTCACGGCCACATTGCCATCCGCTGCATGTTTCGCACGAAAATGCTCTTCCGAAATTTAAAAGTTGTGAACCGGAAACCGGAGTTTGCCATCGTCACCTGAAATCTACCTACTCACTCACGAGAACAGATCACTAATCCAGATTTGACACCATGACTGCATCCCTCTCCGGAATCTTTGTCCCGAATATCGTCCCCTACGACGCGCAAGGCACGATTAACGAGGAGGAGCTTCGCCGCATCATCCGCTGGCTGGGAGAAAAGGGCGTCACTGGCTTCTACCCGAACGGCAGCATGGGCGAATTCATCCGCCTCAGCTTCGAGGAACGCAAACGGGTGGTCAAAATTGTCAGCGAGGAAGCAGGCGGCCGCCCGATACTTGCCGGTGCGGCGGAACCGAATGTCGACTTGGTCCTCGAGATGTGCCGCTACTGCGCCGATCTCGGCTGCCGCGCTGTCTCGATCACCGGCCCTTATTATTACAAGCTGACCCAGGAGAGCATCGAGGAGTACTTCCGCGAGCTCGCCGGGAAGTCTCCGATCGATATCGTTATCTATAACATTCCGGCCTTCGCCAACGAGATCAGCGTGCCGGTTCTCAAGCGTCTCGCATTCGACTGCCCACGGATCATCGGTACCAAGGACACGTCCCGCGACATGCCACGCTACCTGCAGGTGCTCCACCAGATCAAATCTCAGCGCCCGGATTTCTCTGTCCTGATCGGCTGGGAGGAACTGCTCTGCGACGCCCTCTTCATGGGCGGCGACGGCGGCACGCTGTCCAGCGCCGGTGTCGTGCCGGAGGTCATCATGCGGATCTATGATGCCGCCCGCTCAGGCGATTGGGAAACAGCCAGGCATGGCCAGTTCAAGCTGCTCGACCTGTTCTCGCTCATGGTCAATGCTCCCAACTTTCCGGAGGGCTTCCGCGCCGGCTACCAGCTTCGCGGCTTCGAAACCGGTAATGCGCGCTTTCCGCTGTCCAAAGAGGAGCGCAACCTCATGGCCGACGTGCGCTCCCGCATTGCCTGCGTACTGGCCGAATGCGGCTTTGCCGAAGCGGCCCACGCCTGTGTCAACCGCCAGCCCGAAAACCACGCCACCGATTCACTGCGCAAACAGGTCCAGGACATCGTGCGCGAAGTGATGCAGTCCATGAAACGTTAACTGCGGATTCACCGATTCCACTATCATGACATCCCTTGCCGGACTCCAGGTTTCCTTCATCAGCGTCACCGCCCTGGTTGCCGACGCCATGGCCAAGGCCACCGACATCCGCATCCTCGGCTTTGAGCCGACCGGCGTTGAAACAATTCTCATCCGCATCGCAGCCGCAGGTCCGGCCACCCTGCGCGCCGCGCTTGATGCCGGCAAAGACCGCGCCGCCGAACTCGGCGTGCCGGAGCCCCAAGAAGTGCTCCATGCCCGGCCCGACCCAGCCCTTTTACACCTCAACGACAACCCCAACACCATCAACGGCATCTACGGCGGGCGCGAGGAAATGCGCCCCGATGATCACCCGGAATTAACACTTATGAAAAACCAAGCCATCGGCATTCTTGAAACCCAGGGCCTCACCGCAGTCCTCGAAGGAACGGACGCGATGCTCAAAACGGCCAACGTCCAACTTGTCGGAAAGGAAAAGATCGGCGCAGCCTACGTTGCCATCATGGTTTCCGGCGATGTTGCCGCCGTGAAAGCCGCCATCGATGCAGGCGCTTCCGCTGTCGGTGACCTCGGCAAGCTTATCGCCGCCCATGTCATCGCCCGGCCGCATGACGACTTGCTCAAACTCCTCCCGAAAATATAGATCGATGATACAACGCTACGGAATGATCACCGGCCTCAGAGTCGAAAAAGTCGATGAATACAAAAAACTGCACGCCGCCGTCTGGTCGGACGTTCTGAAAATGATCTCGGCATGCAATATCTGCAACTACTCCATATACCTGCACCGGATGCCGAACGGGCAGCACCTGCTCTTCAGCTATTTCGAATACGCAGGCAACGACTTTGCAGCGGACATGGCAAAAATGGCGGCAGACGAAACCACCCGAAAATGGTGGGAGCTTACTGACCCCTGCCAGGAGGCCGTTGCCGAAGCCGCCGTCGGCAATACATGGGCGACCATGCCCGAGATCTTCCATCATGACTAATCCCGCCATGCAAGCCCAACCCTTTTCATTGGGCGGGCAAACCGCGCTCGTGACCGGCGGCGGCAGCGGAATCGGCTTGGCCGTCGCCCGTTGCCTCCACGCCTGCGGCGCGCAAGTCGTGCTGGTCGGCCGCAGGGGGGAACCGCTGCGCGCCGCCTGCGCCGAACTCGGCGAACGCGCCGGTTACCGCGTGTTTGACGTGACCGACTTTGCCGGGGCACCTGAGCTCATCCGTTCGATCGAAGACGAACGCGGCGCACTCGACATCCTCGTTAACAACGCCGGGCTGCACCTGAAGAAGCCCACCGGGGACGTCACGGAAGACGAGTTCCGTCGGCTGCTCGACGTGCACCTCGTCGGTGCGCACGCGCTCAGCCGGCACGCCTCGGTCGGCATGCGGCGGCGCGGACGCGGCTCCATCGTTTACATGGGCTCGATGGCCTCACTCTTCGGTATCCCGCAGGTTATCGCCTACACCGCCGCCAAGTCCGCCATGGTCGGCGTGGTCAAAGCCCTCGCCACCGAGTGGTCGGGCGACGGCGTGCGGGTCAACATGATCGCCCCCGGATGGATAGAGACCGAAATGTCCCGTAAAGCCCTTGAGGGCGACCCCGCCCGCAAAGCCAAAATTCTCGGCCGCACACCCATGAACAAACTGGGCCAACCCGAAGACATCGGCTGGGCAGCCGCCTACCTCTGCAGCCCCGCCGCCAGCTTCATCACCGGAGCCTGCCTTCCCGTCGATGGCGGTGCAGCGATTGGATTTTAATTTCATGAAACTCGGACTCGGACTCGGACTCTACAAACACATGCTCAACGAAGAGCACTACGCCTTCGCGCGGCAGTGTGGTGCCACGCATGTCATTATTCATCTGGTCGATTATTTTCGCCAAGCTGACAGCGGTGGCGCGACCAACCGGAACAACCAACCGGTCAACCAGGACGGCGGTTGCTGGGGCTTGGCGGGCGATCCGGATGTGCTCTGGAGCGTCGAGGAACTGAGCCGCATCAAGGCAGAGATCGAAGCGGCTGGACTCACACTCTACGGAATCGAGAATTTCGACCCCGCCCACTGGTACGACATCCTGCTGGACGGCCCACGCCGCGATGAACAGATGGCTAACATTCAGGAGACTATCCGCCGGGTCGGTACAGTCGGCATCCCTGTCATCGGCTACAACTTCTCCATCGCGGGCGTCTATGGCCGGGTGGAAGGACACTACGCACGCGGTGCTGCCAAAAGCGTCGGTATGGAGGGTGTAGTTGACAACACGCCGATCCCGGATGGCATCGTCTGGAACATGCGCCTGCCGGACGACCGCTCAGCGGAAACCAGCAAACGGGCACGCTGTTCGACGGAGGAACTCTGGCAGCGCTACGCCTGGTTCCTCGAACACGCCCTGCCCGTGGCCGAGGAGGCCGGGGTCCGCCTCGCCCTGCATCCGGACGACCCTCCGGTCGAGCGAATCCGCGACACGCCCCGCCTCGTCATTACCCCGGATCTGTACCAGCGCGCCCTCGATCTTCACCCCAGCTCATCCAATAACCTGGAATTCTGCCTCGGCACCCTGGCCGAAATGCCAGTCGGCGACGTGCACGAGGCCACTGCCCGCTACGCTGGCCAAAACAAGATCGCCTACATTCACTTCCGGAACATCACCGGTAAGGCACCCAACTACCAGGAGCAGTTTGTCGACGAGGGTGAAATCGACATGCGCCGCATCGTCCGCTCTCTGCGCGAAGCCAATTTCGATGGAGTACTTATCCCAGACCACACACCACAGATGAATTGCGCCGCCCCCTGGCACGCCGGCATGGCGCACGCGCTCGGGTATATGAAAGCGTTACTTGAAACCTGATACCACTTACCAAAATGAACCACATTCCCCCGATCAAAAACCCCGCACATCGATGGTTTTCGGAAGCCCGTTACGGCCTGTTCATCCACTGGACACCGTCATCGGCGGTCGGACGCTGCGAGCAGGTCCTCATGCGGGAATGGCTCGACCAGAAGGCTTACGCTGAAAATTGCCGCCAATGGAACCCGCGCTCCTTTGATGCCCGGAAATGGGCGGACATGGCAGTGGCCTCCGGCATGCGGTATAGCATACTCGTCACGCGCCACCACAGCGGATACTGCCTCTGGGACTCGAAGCTGAGCGATTACAACAGCATGCGGCAGGCGCCCATGCGGGACTTTGTCGGCGAATACGTCGAGGCCTTCCGCGCACGCAGACTGAGAGTGGGCCTGTATTATTCCCTCGGGGACTTCCGCATCCCCGCCTATTTCGAAGGGCCGCGGCATAACCCCGAGGGCTGGCGCAGATACGTCGACTTTGTCCATGGCCAGGTTGGCGAGCTGCTTTCCAACTACGGAAAAATCGACATCATCTGGTTTGATGGTGCATGGCCGCGCAGCGCCGAACAATGGCGTAGCGAAGAATTGATACAAAAGATCCGCGCCCTCCAGCCGGACATCATGATCAACAACCGGCTGGACGCGCAGGATCCCGACTCCGCCGCCAACGACCAGTTGGAAATGCCCGGCGAAAGCGCGGTCCTCGGCGACTTCGGCACGCCAGAGCAGCGCGTCGCTGCCGATCCACATCGCCCGTGGGAAAGCTGCCAGGTGACCAATCACCGCCTGTGGGGATACGCCCGCGGCGAACACGTCAAAACCGCCGAGATGCTTTTGGATTCCCTATGTGACTGCGCCAGCAAGGGCGGCAACCTGCTGCTGAACGTCGGACCCGATCCGGACGGCGTCGTTGATCCGCGCGTGGAGGAGAATCTCCGGCGTATCGGAAAATGGCTACAGGTTCACGGTGAGGCCGTCTACGGGACCGACCGCGACGGTCAGGTCAGCGACCCCATCACCTACGGCTACCAGAGCCGCAAGGGGAACATCCTCTACCTCATCTTCCGTTTCTGGCCGCACACGGAATCCATGCCCATTTTCGGGCTCCAGAACACAGTCCGCAAGGCCACCCTTTTGTGCGATGGTTCGGCCGTCCAGGTCGACACCTATGAGCACGGCCTGCTGCTCAAGGGCCTGCCCGTCGACAAGCCCTGCGATCTCTATCCGGTCATCCGACTCGAATGTGGTCCCGGCCCGCTCCCCCTCCCCTGCGCGCATGAAGCGCTCTGGCAGGGCGATCCCCTCCGCTTCGTGCCATGGGCCCGCGCCCGCGGTGAGGGGCCCAACCTCGACGGCAGCTGGTAGTCACTGTACCGCGTTACAGAGCTGCGGTCTTTGCAGCGGGTTTCTGCGGGGAGAATTTGTAGGACCATGCACCCTGAAAATCGGCTCAAGCGCTGGGTTCCGGCAGCTCTCTGCATCCCGCTAATAATCATTGGCATCCTGTTGGCGAAAGGCGGGAACCCCGGTTTGGAGAACAGCTTGCAAACTTCCGTAAAACCGGTAAATGCCGGGCAATCCACATTCGGGAGCCAACAATCAGGATCTGCGAGATCGGGAAACCGCCCTTTATTCCGGCTTGAGAATCCGTCCCGACAACCGCATCCAAGCTGGCCGGAGGCCACCGTGCTGGCCATCGGGGAATCGGACCGGGAAACCGGCAAACTCATCCGCCGGGTTACGCTGCTGCAGCCGGCTGAATTGCCCTACCCCGTCCGGGTGGAGGAATACATCAAAAGGCAGGCAAACGGGGAGGAAACCGTCGTTGATCAGACAGAAATGGTGGCGGACCGCTTCATCGTCAAACCGGAGGATCCCCATGACAATGAATGGGTACGGCGCTTTGAATCGGAAGGCGCAATGGTAAAGCGGATATCCGCCACCGGGCTGTACCGGGTGGAACTGGCGGAATACGACTTCGATACAATCCCTGAAACCCTTCGCGCCCTCCAGGATCCGTCAATCCGCTATGCGGAACCGGATTACATCGTCCACCTGATGGCGGAACCGGATGATCCGGACTATCTGAACGGCCAGCTCTGGGGGCTCCACAACACCGGCCAGGACGAGGGTGTTGAGGACGCCGATATCGACGCGCCGGAGGGCTGGGACATCCGCACAGACGCCGGTGACATCATCATCGGCATGGTCGACACCGGCATCCGCTACACGCACGAGGACATTGCCGCCAACATGTGGATCAATCCGGGAGAAGACGGCCTGGACGCGCTGGGCAATTCAAAGCGGGACAATGGCATCGACGACGACGGCAACGGCTATGTCGACGATGTCCATGGCATCAACGCGCTTGAGGGCAGCGGAAACCCTTACGACGACCACGGCCACGGATCGCACACCGCCGGCACGGCCGCGGCCGTCGGCAACAACGGCACCGGCGTCACCGGGGTCGCATGGAAGGCGCAGATCATGGCGCTGAAGTTTCTCGGTAGCGGATCCGGTTCCTCCTCGGATGCTGTGATCTGTATCGACTATGCCATACAGAAGGGGGCCCGTCTCACCAGTAATTCATGGGGGGGAGAACGCCTTTCCAAGGGTGTTGAGGAAATCATTTCCGCCGCAAACGACGCCGGCCAACTATTCATTGCGGCGGCTGGAAACAACGCATGGGACAATGACATATCCGACACCCTCCCCGCAGACTACCCCCTGGAAAACATCATTTCTGTGGCGGCCATCAACCGACTGGGCGAGCTGGCAAGCTTCTCCAACTATGGAGCCGGTTCGGTCCACCTTGCCGCGCCCGGACAGAAGATCCTCTCCCTCGAGAACACGGGCGACACCGCCTACCAGGACCTGAGTGGAACCTCGATGGCCACGCCCATGGTTGCCGGGATTGCAGCTCTGGTAATGGCGGAATTCCCGGGCGAAGACCACATGGCTGCCAAGAACCGGATTCTTGCCGGGGCTCAAAGGTTCGCAGCCTTGTCCGGAAAATCCCTGACAGGAGCGGTGGCCAATCTCCACGGGGCACTGACCAGGACGTCTCCGGCACCGTTCAACGACGATTTCGCCAATGCCCTGGAGATTCTGGAGGATCCGCAGGTCCTGCACGCCAACAACCGCCACGCCACGGTTGAACCAGGGGAGCCGGTTCCCGCAGGATTCGGCAAAAACACCATCTGGTTCCGATTAGAGGCGAAGGTTGCCGGCAAGACGATCGCCAACACGGCCGGCAGTTCATTCAACACCACCTTGGCCGTCTATGCCGGCGATACCATGGAGGAACTGTTCCTGGTGGGCGGTAATGATGATTATGAGGGCTCAGAATTCAGCCGGGTCGAATTTCAAGCCGCAGAAGGAGCCACATATTACATAGCGGTTTCCGGAAAGGCCAACCGAAGCGGTTTTGTCAAACTGACTGTTTCCGGCCCGCCGGTGGAGGATTTCCTGCGGGATGCCTTGCCCGTGCCAAGGTTCCCCTTCACCTACACCTCAGACAACACAAACGCGGCCAGGGAGGAAAACGAACCGGAACACGCCGGCCAACCCGGCGGCGGATCCCTCTGGCTGAAGCTTCGCCTCGCCGATCATGGACTTGCCAGTCAGGAAATTGTCCTGTCGTCGAGAAATAGCGAATTCGATACCCTCCTTGCGGTTTACCAGTCGGAACCGGAGCAGGTCTCGTTTGCTTCCCTGGTTCCAGTAGCATCCAACGATGATGCTCCCTACGGCGACACCTTCAGCGAAGTCAGCTTTTTCGCCGACGCGCAGACAACTTACTACATCGCCACCGACGGCAAACAAAACGCCCGCGGCATCGTGCGCCTTGTCGGCCGCAACAAGTCCGGAAACGACGACTTCGAGGATGCGTTCATTCTTGCCGGTGAATCCGTGAACTTGGCGATTCCAGCGCTTGAGTTCAGGTGGGCCACACGTGAAGCGGACGAGCCAAACCATGACAATGCCGGCGGTGGAACCTCCCTGTGGTACCGCTGGTCGCCACCTGTTTTGGGGGATTACGAAATCCGCACCAACGCCACCACCGCCCTCGGGATCTATAGCGGCCCGGACCTTGCAAGTCTTATCACCGAGGCGACCGACCAGAGCAACGGCACGACCAACAGCCTTGCCGTCCTCGCCGGCGCGGATCCCGCCAAAACCTACCGGATTGCCGTTGATTCGCGGGCTGAAGGCATTCAGTTGCGTGACATCGAATTTTCCATTCGACCGTTCACTACGCATCCCAACGACACCGTCGCCAAGGCCCACACATGGGCGGGCATGCCGACCAGCGAAATTCCACTTGAATGGAGCACCGACAACGGCGATGCCAGCCTTGAACCGGGAGAGCCCGGCTCCGCACCCTTCCAGTCCGTGTGGCTAAAGTGGACGGTTCCGACCAGCGGAACATTCCAGCTCGAAACGGACAACAGCAGCACCGAAACGCATCTCCAAGTCTACACCGGTCCTGCCGATGCCACCAGCTTTGCTCAACTACAGCCCTTCAGTTGGCTCAATGTCTACCGTATGACTTATGATTTGTGGGCGAACTATGCATTTACGGAGGGCACAACCTATTATATCCGCGTGGGCTCTCTCTTCGAATCGGATGCAGCAAGCTTCACAGTGCGGCTTTCCCCATTCTCCCCGCCCGTGAACGACAATTTTGCCGATGCGGAAGTCATCAACGGGTTCTTTGCCGCCCGCAAGGTGCGCAACTTTGGCGCCACCCGCAGCGGGTTTGAGCCCTATCACTCGACTGACAATTTCTACTTCAACAACAGCGACCAGTTCGCCAAGGAT
>JBNGDP010000016.1:35041-44392 GCA_049975345.1 Oceanipulchritudo sp.
GTGGAATATGGCGGGCGATCCGTCTGGTACGAATGGAAGGCACCCCGTACCGGCGTAATTGCCATCGATACTTTTGGCAGCCGCTCAGAGGCCGAAAGGGATGGCTTCATGCAGATCGGCGTGTATACCGGAGACTCGCTGCCCACCCTCAAGCCGGTGGCCGCCAACGCCGGCGTCTCCATGCGCGATTCCAACGCCATGGTGGCTTTCAAGGCCACCGCCGGGCAGTCTTACAAGATTGTCCTCGACAGCCTCAATGGCCCGGAAAGCGATTCCCACAAAACCGAATGGACCTTCCGCTCCGTCATCCAGTTCAACATCTCTACCGGTAGCGTCGCCAATGACCATCTCGAGGATGCAAAACAGATAAACGGCGATTACCATCAGGAATTCATTGACCTGAAATTCGCCTCCATGGAGCCCGGGGAGCCGACACACGCCGGGCGCGCCTACCGCTCCGCATGGTGGAAATGGACCGCACCGGAAAGCGGCACATGGTGGGTCTCCACTTCCAGTGACATCTTCGACAGCCAGGACAACCGCCGGCCCGGCATCGTTGTTTACGGCGATATCGGCATCGGCCAGGGATACGACGCGCTTTATCCGATCGCGTCCGACAACAACGATTCCGACAATTCCAATTATACACCCGCCCTCACCGCGTTCGAGGCCGTCGCCGGAAACACCTACGCCTTCGCCGTGGCCGACGGCGGTGGCGTTTACACCCACAAGGGATACAAGTCCGGATTCATGCTGGCCCGCCCGGCCCCCAACGATGGCTTCGAATCCGCCACGGAAATAACCGGCTCCCGCCGCACCGTCACCGGCCACAATCTCGGTGCCACATGGCAACCGGGCGAACCGCAGATCGATTCATGGGGAACCGATGAGAACCAATGCTCCGTCTGGTGGAAATGGACCGCTCCGGCAGGCGGCCTGACAACCGTCACCACGGATGGAAGCTTTATCTACAACGAACTGGCGGTTTACACAGGCATCGCCCTCGGCAACCTGACCGAGGTCACAAAGGAAATTACCGGCGGTTCCTTCGACAACGGATTTTCCTATGAGGAACGGGCCGAACTGGCTAACCGCACCGTCTCCTTCAACGCCAACGCCGGGACCCCCTACTATTTCATGGTCGTGGGCAGTGGTTTTGAAAATACTTCCTACGGGCCGATCACCCTCGCCGTGACCGGCCAGCCCGGCAAACCCTTCGCGCCGACTGAACTGTCCGCGCATCGCCTCAGCGCATCGGCTGTTCAGCTTGAATGGGCGGATAATGCCGTCGATGAATCGAATTACCTCATCCAAAAGGCTCCCGCGCACACCGGCCCCTGGCGCGAGGCTTTCAACTCCGGCGAGGAGGAAACGACGGCCTGGACCGACTTCACCGCCACGGAGGGCGCATGGTACCGAATCCGCGCTGAAGGGCCGGGCGGCACCAGCGACTGGGCGGTTCTTTTTGTCGCGGGCCCGCCCGATCCGGCAGCGCTCTCCTCCATGGATCAATGGCGCCTGTACTACTTCGGATCCGCCGAAGTTACCGACCAAAGCGCCGATTCGGCGTCACCGCTCAATGACGACATGACCAACCTCATGAAGTTTGCCCTCGGCGGCACCCCGTGGACGCCCGCTTCCGAACTGGCTCCGTTCATCCGGATCGAGTCCGTCGACGGAGTAGCGTACCCGGTTTTCCACTACCGCCGCCATGCCGGGTCCGGAAGCGGCAGCGCCGAGTCGGGCTACCGCATACATGGGCTGAATTATGTGGTGCGGACGGCCAATTCCTCAGCGAACGTCTGGGCCACCGGTCCGGCTTCACTTGAACAACTCGGAACCCCGACCTCCAATGGCGACGGCACCGAGACCGTCCGTCTGAAGGTGGATGCACCTGTTGTCAGCACCCCCGGCACTCTGGTTCGTCTGGAAGTAAATCCGGAATAACAACACACACCCTGTGAGTTCCACTCAAAATAAACTCAACGGCCGCGAGCGTGTGGCCCGCGCTTTCCGCCGCGAACCCATCGACCGCGTGCCGCGCCTGGAAAATCCGTGGGTCGACACCATCCGCGCATGGCAGCAGCAAGGCCACCTGCCCGCGGATTCACTTGACGCCGGGTTCACCGCCTTCGCCAACTTCTTCGAATACGATTTCCAACGACTGACGTTCTATTGGCCACAGCCCTTCCCGGGGCATAACGAGCTGATCGAGGAGACCGACACCTACCGGCGCATCCGCAATCCGTTCGGCAGCGTCACCCGTGAATGGAAGCATCATTCCGGGGTTCCAGGTCATGACGCCTGGGAATGCGATGGTCCTGATATCTGGAAGGAAAAATATCTGCCCGCTTTCAGCTGCCAGGAACCGCAGATAAACATCGGGGATATGCGGCGCAACATGGAACGGGCGGAAAAGGCCGGCCGCTGGCGCAACATCGCGATGGCGGAGATATTCGAGGTGCTGCGTCAGATGATCGGAGACGAGGCCTTCATGATCAACACTATCGAAGAGCCCGGGTGGATCGCCGAAATGGCGGAGACCATCATCGACACGATCCTGCGCAACCTTGAGTGGGCGTTGCAAAAAGGCATCCGCCCCGACGGCCTCTGGGTCTACGGCGACATGGCCTTCAAAACGGGACCGTTCTGTTCACCAGCGAGTTACAAGGAGCTTATCCAGCCCGCCCACAAGCGCCTCGTTGACTGGGCGCACGCGCGTGATCTCAAGGTGATCTACCACACCGACGGCGACTTCCGCCTCTGTATCGACCCGCTCATGAGAGCTGGTTTTGACGCCTTCCATCCGCTGGAATGCAACGCCGGCATGCAGGTTGCCGAGCTCGCGCCACACATCGGGGACCGCGTCCTCCTCATCGGCAACGTCTCCGCCCCGGTTCTGGAGCGCGGCGATCCGGACGAGGTCGAGGCCGAAATGCTGGCGAAACTGCGTGCAGGAATGGAGCACCACTGCTATGTCTACCAGTCCGACCACTCCGTTTCCCCGCAAGTGAGTTGGGATACCATTGTACAAGTAAAATGCCTGCTCGACACGGCGGGCCGCTACGAGCAGGCATTTGATGGTTAACCCCTAACCCTGGAAAGACTTTACTTCGGGGTCACCTCTACCAGGTGGAAAGTCTTTGCACCGGAAGCCGGGGCCGCCGGAGTGAAAAGAAGGTCCCCGCCGGTGCCGTCCTGAGCCACACCATCGTTGGCGAATCCGGAAAGGCCGTTGGAGGACTTCAATTGATAGCTAAAGCCTGTCTCACTCGGGCAACTGATCTGCAACTGCCCACCGGAGACGCCTGTGACCGTCAGGGTCGGTATCGGTGGCTCAACCGCTCCGCCCGCTTCCGCCGTCACGGTGAAATTGTCGATGCGGGCGATGGGCGCGGTACTGGACTGTCCGCCAAAGAAGGGATACACCGTGCTGTCGCCGGTGAGACTGCTCGTGGCGGCAAAGCCGACACCACTGTTGTCAATCACCTTGAGCAGGGATCCGATCTGGCCGTCCGCTGTGGCCTCGCGCAGTTGTCCGTAGAGGCCTGTGTAATCTCCCCCGGAAGTGCTGTTGATTCCCAGTTCGAGATAGTACCAGGCCCCGGCGGTCAAAGTCACATTATTCGCGGAGGCGTTCACCAACACCCCGTTGTTCAGAATCTGGATTCCATAATCCGGATGTGTGCCGCGGTTGAGGACCAGCCTGAGGTCCGTGCCGGTGGTGGTCGCACTCGAAGAATAGCCATCCGTGCTGTCGCTGGTGAAGCCGATGGCCAGTATCCGCGCCCCGCCGGCATCGAACGGATCCGAGGCCTGGAAGAAGCAGGATACTGTGATCGATTCCGAGCCGCCGTCGAAGGAACTGTTCGCCACAACCATTGCGTTGCCTGTTCCATAAGTGGTATTGCCGGAATCGGCAATCCCCCCGGAGGTGTTCCAGACGGCGCTGCCGGTGTTGACGGCGAAATTGTCCGTCAGACTGGTCGAACTCCCATTAAAGTCATAAAGGGTTTCCACCAGAGTCGCCGCCATGCCACCGGTCTGGAAGTTGTCGACTGCCGCCACCCCGCGGGTGGACGGATTCTGGCCGCCGAAAAAGCCGAAGACCTCGCTGTCAGCGGTCAATGCAGTAGTAACGGTGTGGGGGCTGCCTCCACTGTCCAGGGTGGCGATGACTGCCGGGATGCCGGCCAGCGAATACAACCGCCCGACCACACCGGTATAATCACCACCCGAAACACCACCAATTTCCAATTCAAGCCGGTACCATTGGCCGGGCACCATGGCGGCGCCGCCGGTCCCTGCACTGTCCACTTGAGTGCCGTCATTGTAGAGCGAAACCAGATTAGCGGAATCACCCGTGTTTTTCCGGAAAGAAATGATCAAGTCAACACCACCGCCTGCTCCCGTACTGCTTGAATAGACATCCGTGGCGCCCGCGGTGATCCCGGTCATCAACGGCCCGCCGCTGGTTCCGGCGCCGCTGTATTGGAAATCCAATGACAGGATCTGGCCGGAGATCGCGCTGCCGTCAAAACCCTTCTGATAGACCGCGATTTGGCTGGTGCTGTTGAGCGTGACCGAGCCCGTCCCGATCACTCCTCCCGTTGAGACCTGCTCAAAAGGTGTCGTGCCGTCGAGCCCGGCAAAGTCCGCGACAAGTTCCGATCCGTCATCAAAATCAACAGCGAGCGCTCCCGGACCCGCCCGGGAGACCAGATTGTCGATCGCGGCCACACCGCGGTCGCTCGGATTCTGTCCGCCAAAGAACCCGTACACATCGGCATCCGTCGTCAGGCTGCTGGTGAGAATGTGGGGAACACCGCCCGCGTCGAGGGTTGCAAGCGTCCCGGTCTCCAGACCCGTCGCCGCATCGATGGATTTCAGATACCCGACGACTCCCGTGAAATCGCCGCCGGAGACCCCTCCGATCACCAGTTCCAAACGGTAACACTGCCCGGAAACCATCGCCCCGGGTGAGGCGCTGTCCGCCTCAACTCCGTCATTGTAAAGGGAGACCGCGTTCGAGCTGTCATCAGCGCCCTTGCGGAAGGAAATCATCAGGTCCACGCCGCTTGTGCCCGTGCTTGACCCGTAGATATCGGTGCTGTCGGCCGTGAACCCGGTCATCAGGGGACCGCCGGAGATTCCCGCGCCGTTGTACAGGAAATCAATGGAAAATACCGCCCCCGACAGCGCGGTTGCGTCGAATCCACTCTGGTAGACCGCCGCCTGGCTGGTCCCGGTCAAGCCGACCGAGCCGCTGCCGGCTCCGCCCGTTTCCGATTGCGTGAACGGACTCGCGCCGTCCATCCCGGCAAACTGGCTGCCCAGTTCGGCGGGCCGCTCAAAGCCGACCTGCACGGTCGCGTCCAGAAATCCGGCCAGCGCCATGCCCGCCAGAAGAAACCATACTTTAGGATCTTTCATTGTCTTTTTTTGGAGTAGAGGGTTTGTTGTGAGAGTTGTGTTTCGATTCCCATAACGGCACCTTCCCCCGCCCTGAACAAACCTCCACTTTTGTACCGCGTTTCAGAAATGGCGGATCGCCACCCCGCATGAACCCGGTGGAAGCTCGTCGAATGTACGCGAACGCCCCCTCGAACCGCTACCAAAAACGATTTACCCTCTGGTCCTGCGCCACGCTTCTTGGCCTTGCGGCCGCGGCCGGCACGCTGCACGGCCAGGCGACAATCGACGAAAACCTTGCCACGAACCTGCGCTACGTGGACCAGGGCTCAGCAAGTGCGGTGGAGGACGGCAGCCTTGCGAACCCGTGGAAGACGATCGGGCAAGCCATCAGCTGGCTGGACGGCAACCGGGCGCTGGACGCGAAGGTGCACATTGCGGCGGGAACCTACCGCGAAGGAGGACTCTTTCTGACCAACCGGACCGGCATCACCATTCTTGAGGGATCCGCCCCGGGGGAGGTCATTATCTCCGGCTCCGATGTCTGGACCAGTTGGGCGGCGGACGGCTCCGGCAACTGGTACAAAACCTGGACCAACAACTGGGGATTGAGTCCCGAACAGAATCCGGGGGACAGCTACGTCGAGCCGGAAAAGGGCCGGCGCACCGAGATGGTTTTTATCGACGGAATCCTGCAGCGGCAGGTGACGGACCTTGTGGACATGGCGGACGGCACCTATTTTGTGGATGAAGCAGCGGACCGGATCTACATCCGGCCCATGTGGGGGATCAATCCCGCAACGGCAACGGTCGAGGTCTCGGTCAGGAAGAACCTGCTGCAGATCCAGACCATGCAGGACATCGTGCTGCGCAACTTGGTGTTCCAGCACGCCGCCACCGGGGGCAGCACCTATCCGAACGCATCCACGATTTTCTTCAATGGCTCCCCGGATAACGGCAATCAGGAGAATGACCCGGCAGGTCGCGCCTTCGTGGAGAATGTCCTCCTGGATAACGTGGTTTCCCGCTTGAACAACACCGGCGGGCTGACACTCGCCAACTCGAAATTCATCACCATCCGCAACAGCCAGTTCCTCCGCAACGGGACCACCGGCATGGGGGCCAATCGCATACAAAGCGTGGAAATCCTCGACAGTGACTTCTCCTGGAACAACTGGCGAGCGGGTCTGCTGGGCGGCGTCTACGGCTGGGCCCCGTCCGGAATCAAGATTCTTTTCGCGGATGCGGTCAGCGTCTCAGGCTGCCGATTCACAGGCAACCACACCGTCGGGCTCTGGTTCGATACGGGGTGCACGAATATCAACGTTAGCCGGAGTATGATGACCCACAACTGGAACACCGGCCTCTATCACGAAGTGAATCCCGGCCTGCTCACGGCGGACTGGCTGCTCGTGCGGGACAATGCCCACTTTCCTGATACTGAGACCAAGGGTGGTGGTATCCTTTTCGCGGAATCCGAAGCGATTTCCATCAGCAATTCCTACCTGATCAACAACGCCTATTTCGGACTTGGTTTCAGGCTGAGGGACCTGACATCCAAAGCCTATTGGGATCCCGTCGACACCTTCGACGGACACTCGGTGGTGGGTACAACCTTCAATGACAATGTAGTTGCGGCTTCCCGCAGCCTGAACAAGGGTTGGTCAAGCTCCGCCCAGCAAAACGGCAATGCGATTGCCTCGGTCTCCGACACAAACAACAACGGCTACTATGCGGTCGATGGCGTGCCGTCCTACACCGGCGACCACAACCGCTTCTACAGTCCGTTCACCACAACAGTTTTCTCACAGGCCGTCGCGACCGGCTTCGGCTGGACCGAAGGCAACCTTGCCTACTGGCAGGGCGCCACCGGAGATGATGCCAACTCCTCCTGGGACAGCAACTGGGAGGACGCCCTATTCTGGGACGCCTTCAAGGAAAGTAACGGCCTGCTGGTCATCGAGGCGGAGGATACGCATGCCAATGAACAGCGCTCCGACACCGTGGCGTGGACCTTCGGACATGGTTTCGAGGCCGGTGGCTATCCGGAAACCGGGGGCTGGGGCTATCTGCAGACTGTTAATGGATCGCACCCCACCGGCCTGCCCGGCACTTCCGCCCGCATGGTCTACCGCATACTGGTCTCAAATCCCGGGACCTATTCCCTGGCCATCCGGCGCCTCGCTCCAACCAATAACGACGACAGTGTCTTTGTTGTTCTCGACGGCGTGCAAGTGGGCAACGATTTCATACTTGCCGGAGCAGCAACGCGCTGGGAATGGTTGCAGGCCAACACTTCACTCGGTTTTCTTGATGCGGGGATCCATACCCTTGAATTGGTCCGCCGCGAGGATGGCATGCTGATTGACCGCCTGATGCTTGCCGACGATCCGGCAAAGCTGCCCCTGTCCGGATCCAACGCCATCGGCCCCGAGGCCGCCCTCCTCGATCCGCCCCCGGCCGCCTACATTGCCTGGGCAAAGGAAAACACTATCGAGGGGCCGGATGCCGCCCTTGTCATCGACGTGGAAAAGGACAGCCTGATCAACCTTGTGGAATTCGCGCTCGATACCGACCCGTTGGACCCCTCTTCCGGCCTCGACAAGCTGCCCCGCACTGTCGCCGGCGGAGCGGACCTGTTCTACCAGTTCACCCTTGGTCAGGATTCCAGCGCGGTCCGTTATACCGTCGAATTTTCCCACGACCTTGTGGATTGGACCCATCCAACCCCGGAACTGGTGGAGGGCTCCGCCGGGGATCCAGTCAGCCTGCAGTTGTCCCCGTTTGCTCCGGGTCAACCGGTCTTTGGTCGCCTCAAGGTTGAATCCATCGAGTGATGGCGGCCAAGAGTATCAAGCGCTGTCTCGCGACTATTGCGGCTTTCGCCCTCGGCCACGCGCATCTCCCGGCTGCGGCCTCCTGGATCGACGATCCGCTTCTCGGCTGGGTCTGGCACACGGATTCAGGCTGGAACTACCACTCCCTCCACGGCTGGATCTGGTACGCGGGCATGGATGAAACTTCCCGCGCGGTCTACAGTTCCCGCTGGGGCTGGCTTTGGTACGGCGAAGGCATTTATCCAAACGCATGGTCCTACGACTGGCGCAGCTGGTACGGCCCGGAAGCGGTTGATGCCTCCGAGGCCTGGATTTATGACTACTGGGCCCGGGCGTGGTATGCCGCCTCGGATACCCCGTTACAGCGCGTCAAACGCCGTCTGCCTGCCATTATGCGGCATGCGCAATATTGTATGAATTCCATCACGACACGGCTGGGAACCAACCGGTTCGATTATCCTGACTACACCGGAATTAACGGTGCCTACGGTGACTGGCTTCTGCGCCCTGTCACCTGGTGGTCGGCGGGATTCTTCCCCGCCCTGCTCTGGCTAAACGCCGGGTACACCGGGGACCCCGCCGACGCCGAAACGGCGCGCCTCTGGACTGGTGAACTCTTCACCCAGACCAGCCAGAACAACCAGTATGACATCGGATTACTCGTCGGGCTCCCCTTCCGCCGGGCTTTCGAGATCACGGGCAGCACCGCTTACCGCTCGGGTATCCTCAGCGCCTGCACCGCCCTCAACACCCGCTTCAGTTCCATCACCAACGCGTTCCGGCACTGGACGTTCGGCATTTACGGTGTCGATCCGCATTTCACCGTCATCATCGATTCCCTCATGAACATGGAGATGCTCTACTGGGGCGCTAACGAGGGTGGTGATCCCGCATGGGCCCAAAACGCCGCCAGCCACGCCACCACCATCGGCGACGTCATCGTTCGCGAGGACGGCTCGACTTACCACTGGGTTATCTTCAATGAGAACGATGGATCCGTCCTCGATAAAGGCACACACCAGGGCTACGCCGACGAATCCACATGGTCGCGCGGACAGGCGTGGGCCATTTACGGGTTTGCCGTCGCCTACCGCGAAACCGG
>JBNGDP010000017.1:0-44215 GCA_049975345.1 Oceanipulchritudo sp.
CGCGGGATACGGGAGCTGGTGCTCACCGGGGTGAATGTCGGGACTTATGACAACTCCGGCCACGGGATTGTCGATCTGGTCGATTCCCTCGATGAAATCCCCGACCTTTCGCGCGTCCGCATTTCCAGCATCGAGCCGACCACTGTCCCGCCGCCGATCCTCGACCGCATGGCCGACCCGGATCATTCCCTGCTCCCGTACCTGCACCTGCCGTTGCAGTCCGGTTCCGACCGGGTCCTCCGGCTCATGCGGCGCAAGTATTCAATTTCCGAGTACGCGGACTTTGTCCTGGAGGCGGTGTGTCGCGTCCCGGATCTCTGCCTTGGCACCGACATCATGGTCGGGTTCACCGGCGAATCGGAGGAGGATTTTGAGGAGACCTGCCGGCGATTCCTGGAACTCCCCTTTGCCTACACCCACGTCTTTCCCTTTTCCGAACGGCAGGGGACCGTTGTCATGAAACGCGAGGAAGGGTGGGTCCCCGTCGAGGAGCGCAACCGGCGCTGCGCCCGCCTGCGACGCCTTAGCGATAAAAAGCGCCGCGATTTCATGGAGGCCCACCGCGGGCGTGAGGCCCTTGTCCTTCTCGAGGATCCACGCAACGGGGGATTTCCCGGCTACACGGAGAATTACATCCGCGTCCGGGTCGAGGATCCCGGCCACGATGTCCGCAACCAACTCGTCCGCGTCCGCCTTGGCCCGGTCCGCGCCGACTGGATGGAGGCCGGGGCCCTGGAGTGGCTGGATTGGGATTGGGAGTATTAAAAAGTCGGGCCCGCGTCCCACCGGTTATGAGGGTGGAGACGCGGGCCCTTTGTGTCGGGGATACGTGTGTTTAGGTTCGGCTCTCAATTCCCCCGTCGCGGGGGAAAGCGTCGGCCCCGCGCCGCCAGCAGGGCGGCAAGGGCAATGGCAAGGACGGCGTGGGAGGGTTCGGGCACCGCGACCCCGGTCACGGTTATGTTGTCGAAGGCGACCTCCTCGCTGCCGCTTGTCATCAAAAGGTCGATACGCAGGTCCATGGTGGAACCCGACAGGGGGATGACCGGGCTGGAAACCGTCTGCAGGGCGAGCCCCAGCTCGGTCTGGTCCCCGATACCGTCGAAGTCGGTATCGTTGAGCAGGGGCCCGTTGTAAGTCTGCCCGTTGTTCTGGAAGGCGAGCGCAGTCTGCCAGGCCCCGGCGTCGACCCGGTACTGGAGCAGCACGAAATCGTCGATGAAGTCAAAGGCGCTCCCGGACCCGGCCCCGATGTCGATGGAGAAGCTCACGGCGGAGGCGCCCGCAAGGTCGATGCCGGCGAAGTCCAGCATGGCCAATGCACCCGGGTTCTCGGTGGCGTCCACATCCTCCGCGGCCCAGAAGTGGCTCCCCCCGAAACCGGTGAAGGCGGGTATGCCGCTTGCCTCGGTGAAGCCGTCCGTGCGGATGAAATAGTCATCCGCACCGTCGGTGAAGACGCCCCAACCCTCGTAGCGGAGCCCGAGGCCATCCGTCTCGAAGGTTTCCATGAAGAGGATGCTCGCCTCCAGGCCGCCTCCGCAGACGAGGAACAGCGGCAGGATGATCGGGGCGATCGGAACTTTTTTTGGTTGTATAGGTTTTCTCATGACAAATGAGATCCTCACAGCCTTTTTCCGGGCATGCAAATTCTCCGCTTACCTGAAATTGGGTGGGACCCGTACCTTGTTTCAGGTGCTTGCCGGGCTTGACAGAAGCCCCTAGCGTTCCAGCACCAGCGTCAACCGGTTGTCCCGCACGTAGATCTGCCCGGTCGCGAGGTTGCCGTCGTCGAGCATGCGGTCGATCCTTTTCAGGACGGCGGGATTCGGTTTGCAGTTCACCAGGCTGATGCCCGCCTTCAGGTCCGGCTGCCCGCATTCCCAGTCCCAGGTCCCCCCGATCGGCGATTCGCTGTCAAAGCGCGGCAGGCGCCCCTCCATTCCCGGCGGGGGCACCCCGATCCCCGCCTTGGCCGGCCAGGACCCGTGCTCCGCGGCGTAGCTCTTGAAGGCCATGGCATAGGTGCGGTAGTTGTCGGCCACTTCATTCGCAAGGATACTGGCTCGCGAACTGATATAGGAGGGAATCGCCACCACGCTGAGCAGCCCAAGAGTGGAGACCACTATCAGAATCTCCACCAGCGTGTATCCGTGCTTCCTTTCCAAGCCTCGCATGGAACAACGGACGCTATGGATGCCAAATTTGCCTGTCAAACATTAAATTAAATTGTAAAATAAATAGATATTACACCCTAATTCCATTCAATCTCCTCATCACGGGTATTTCCCTGGAGGGTGCGGAACAGGTCATGGCGCTGGCATTCCTCCTTGAGGAAGGCGAGGAAGAGCTGGAAACGCCGGTGCAGGGAAAGGGTTTCAAGGAGTTGTTGCTTGGTGACGGTATTCTGGCAGACGGAGTGGATGGCCACATCGATGAAGGGGCCGGGCTTGTCGAGGGAACGGATAAACTGTAGGTATTCCTCGGGAAGTTCCGCGCTGAGGTGGGGACGGTCATCCAGCATCTGGAGGATTTCCAGGCGCATGCCGGGAATTTCCTCTGCTACATCGAGGGCATCCTTGCAGGGGGCGACCCGCACCATGCGGTAGGGGGATTCCTGGACAATTTCAAGGAGGCGGACGCGGCTGATTCCCTGCAGGGCGAGGTTGGAAGTTCCATCCGGATTCTGATGGGCGGCGCGGACAACGCCGACGGTTCCCATGACTTGCGGATTTTCCTCGTGGCCTTCCCCGGAATCGTCGGGACGCTCGTTAAAGATCGCGAAGAGGCGATGGGACCGCAGGACTTCCCGAAGCATGAGCTTGTAGCGCTGCTCAAAAATAAAGAGCGGCATCACGGCATGTGGGAAGAGGACGGTGTCCCGCAGGGTCATCACCGGAATAATGTCGGGGATCGTGATCTGTCCTGACTCTTCCATACCGGCATGATATTCCAGGAAACAGGATCGTGCAACCGGGAAACTAAGGAAGGGGGGTGGAATCCGACCATTTCCAGGGCTGGAGGAGCCGGGGATCCGGTTCGTCGTTCTCCGCGTAGTACACGGCCATGCGAAGAAAGTGAAGCCGCTCGGGGGGTGTCTGCTCGCGCAGGTCAAGGATTTCCTCGAACAGGGCCTCGGGCGAGCGGCCCTTCAACTCGTCCACATCCCTGATATCAATATCGATCAGGTCGCGCACGCTCGGGATATCCATTCCGGGGATCCGCTTGAGCGGGGATTGCAGGGCCTCCACGTCGACCTTCCTTTTCTTTTTGCTGGTGAAATTTCCCGGTAAAGCAGGGTCCATGGAAGGGGTTAAGAACCATAATCGCCGGCATGGCGATCCTCTTCCTGAGGAAAGTGGGACAGGTGGGACACCGGGGCCGCGGGTGTGACACCGGGTGGGACAAAGAGTGGCACAGTTGCGTGGTCGGACCAGGATATGTCAGCCGGCTGATTTATTTAAAAAATTGATCATCAACAAATTAAAGCATAACCGATCGGTCTGGCACACGGGTTGCAAGGGATTAGCCGATATGGGAAAAATTTTAGGAATAGACTTGGGGACGACCAATTCCTGCATGGCCGTGATGGAAGGCGGCGAGCCGGTGGTGATTCCCAACAGTGAGGGATCCCGGACGACGCCGTCGGTTGTCGCATTCACCAGGAACGGCGAGCGGCTGGTTGGCCAGGCCGCCAAGCGGCAGGCCGTCACGAATCCCAGCAACACCGTGTTTTCGGCCAAGCGGCTGATCGGGCGCAAATTCACCGAGATCCAGGAAGAGGCGGGCCAGGTGCCCTTCCAGGTGATCGAAGGGAAAGGGGGGGACGCCTGGATCGAAGTGGAAGAAAAGGGTGAGAAGAAGAAGTTCCCCCCCGAACAGATCAGCTCGATGGTTCTGGCCAAGTTGAAGGCGGATGCCGAGGCCTATCTGGGCGAACCGGTGACGCAGGCCGTGATCACGGTCCCGGCGTACTTCAACGACTCCCAGCGGCAGGCCACCAAGGACGCCGGCACCATTGCCGGACTGGAAGTGCTGCGCATCATCAACGAGCCGACGGCAGCCTCCCTTGCCTACGGACTGGACAAGAAGTCCGAAGAGACGATCGCCGTTTACGACCTCGGTGGGGGAACCTACGACATCTCGATCCTGGAAATCGGCGACGGGGTTTTTGAGGTGAAGGCCACCAACGGCGACACTCATCTGGGTGGGGACAACTGGGACGATGCGATTATTTCCTGGCTGGTGGATGACTTCAAGAAGGAGCACGGCATCGACCTGCGCCAGGACAAGATGGCCCTGCAGCGCCTCAAGGAAGAGTCCGAAAAGGCAAAGATCGCCCTCAGTTCCTCGCAGTCCACCGAAATCAACCTTCCCTTCATCACCGCCGATGCCAACGGGCCCAAGCACCTGAATGTGCAGCTGACCCGCAGCAGGATCGAGCAGATCACCGATCATCTCTTCGAGCGCACCGTGGGTCCCTTCAAGGCCTGCCTCAAGGACGCCGGCATTTCCTCCGGGGATATCAACAACCTGGTGCTGGTGGGTGGCATGACCCGCATGCCGAAAGTGGTCGAGGTGGCCCGCAAGCTGGCCGGAAAGGAGCCCAACAAGGGCGTCAATCCGGACGAGGTGGTGGCCATCGGGGCGGCCATCCAGGGGGCCGTGCTCGCTGGCGATGTGAAGGACGTTCTGCTGCTCGACGTCACCCCGCTCACCCTCGCGATCGAAACAGCCGGCGGCGTGGCCACGCCCATGATCGAGCGCAACACGACCATCCCTACCAAGAAGTCCCAGATCTTCTCGACGTACGCCGACCAGCAGACCGCGGTCGACGTCAAGGTCCTCCAGGGCGAACGCCCGATGGCCAAGGACAACAAGCTGCTGGGCAATTTCCGCCTGGACGGGATTCCCCCGGCCCCCCGCGGGGTGCCGCAGATCGAGGTCACTTTCGACATAGACGCCAACGGCATTTTGCACGTTTCCGCAACCGACAAGGGAACCGGCAAGGCGCAGAAGATTTCCATCACCAACGCCTCCGGGCTGAGCGAGGACGAGGTCACCCGCATGAAGGAGGACGCCGAGCGCAACGCCGAGGCCGACAGGATGGCCAAGGAGGCGGCCGAGACCCGCAACCAGCTCGACAACGTCGTCTTCGGCACCGAAAAGGTCCTCACGGAGAGCGGGGACAAGTTCAGCGAAAGCGACCGCAAGCTGGTACAGGGCCTGGTCGACGAGGGCAAAAAGGCGCTTGAATCCAATGATGCGGCGCAGATGAAGGCGGCTCTCGAGAAGATCAACAACAGCCAGGAGCTGCAGCAGGCCATGTCCCGCCTCTACCAGGAGCAGGCCGGTGCCCCCGGCGGGCCCGAAGCCGGCCCGCAGCCGGAAGCCGCCGCGGGCGGCGCGGGCGCATCCACTTCCACAGCCGGTGACGACAATGTCGTTGATGCAGAAGTCGAGGATGTGGAGGACAACAGGAAATAACTTTGACCGGGACGGGTTCATTCGGGCCCGGGCCGGTTTTTCGACAACAACAAACCTTATTTAACATCAATAAATCGATACAGATATGGCTAAGAAAGCAGTGAAAATCAAACCTCTCGGAGATCGCGTTCTGGTGAAGGCGATTGAAGTTGATGAGGAAGTAAAGGGCGGAATCATCATTCCCGATTCAGCCAAGGAAAAGCCGACAACGGCGGAAGTCCTGGCCCTCGGGAATGGGAAGAAGGACGGCGAAACCTACGAGTTTTCCGTCAAGGTCGGCGACAAGGTCATCATCAGCAAGTATGGTGGCACGCAGGTCAAGTACGAGGAGGAGGAGTACACCATCCTTCGTGAGGACGACATCCTCGGCATTATCGGCTGAGGATCCCGTATCCGGTGATTACGCAATAACGAAACAAGGAATCTATTATTATGGCTAAACAAATTCGATTCGACGAAGACGCGCGTAGGAAGATCCTCAAGGGGGTGGAGACCCTCTCCCGCGCGGTGAAGGTAACGCTCGGTCCCAAGGGCCGGAATGTGGTGATCGACAAGAAGTTCGGCAGCCCGACCGTGACCAAGGACGGTGTGTCCGTGGCCAAGGAAATCGAGCTCAAGGACCCGTTTGAGAACATGGGCGCCCAGATGGTCAAGGAAGTGGCCACCAAGACCAGCGACATCGCCGGTGACGGGACCACGACCGCCACCGTCCTCGCGGAGGCCATCTACCGCGAAGGGCTCAAGAATGTCGCCTCCGGGGCCAACCCGGTCTACCTCAAGCGCGGTATCGACAAGGCCGTGGCCGCCGCCGTCAAGGCGATCCAGGACATGAGCATCTCGGTCACCGACCGCGAGGCTGTGAAAAACGTGGCCACGGTTTCCGCCAACTGGGAGGAGGAGATCGGCTCCATCATCGCCGACGCCATGGACAAGGTCGGCAAGGACGGAACGATCACCGTCGAGGAAGCCAAGGGCATCGAGACCACCCTTGATGTGGTCGAGGGGATGCAGTTCGACAAGGGGTACCTCAGCCCGTACTTCGCGACCGACCAGGAAGCGATGGAAGCGGTCCTTGAGGACGCCTACATTCTCATCCATGAGAAGAAGATCACCAATCTGACCGATCTGCTTCCCCTGTTGCAGAAGGTTGCCCAGAGCGGCAAGCCCTTCCTCATCATCGCCGAGGATGTCGAGGGCGAAGCCCTTGCCACCCTCGTGGTGAACAAGCTGCGCGGCATGCTCAATGTCTGCGCCGTCAAGGCTCCCGGATTTGGTGACCGCCGCAAGGCCATGCTCGAGGACATCGCGGTCCTCACCGGCGGGCGCTGCATCACCGAAGACCTCGGCATCAAGCTCGAGAACCTCGAACTCTCGGACCTTGGCCGCGCCAAGCGCATCACCATCGACAAGGAAAACACCACCATTGTCGAGGGTGCCGGCACGGCCTCGGAAATCCAGGGCCGGGTCAAGCAGATCCGTCGCCAGATCGATGAAACCACTTCCGACTACGACCGCGAGAAGCTTCAGGAGCGCCTGGCCAAGCTGGCCGGCGGTGTTGCCGTGATCAATGTCGGGGCCGCCACCGAGCCGGAAATGAAGGAGAAGAAGGCCCGCGTGGAGGACGCCCTGCACGCGACCCGCGCCGCCGTCGAGGAAGGCATTGTCCCGGGTGGCGGTGTCGCCCTGCTGCGCATCCGCACCATCGTCGACGACCTGAAGCTCGAAGGTGACGAGGCCGTTGGGGCGCACATTGTTTTCAAGTCGCTCGAGTATCCGCTCCGCCAGCTCTGTGAGAACGCCGGCGTGGAAGGCAGCCTCGTCGTCCAGCATGTGCTCGACACCAAGGGCAACACGGGCTACAACGTCGCCACCGAGACCTACGAGGATCTCGTCAAGGCCGGCGTTGTCGACCCTGCCAAGGTGACCCGCAGCGCCCTGCAGTACGCGGCCTCCGTGGCCGGTCTCCTTCTCACCACCGAGGCCCTCATCACCGATCTGCCGGAAGAAAAGTCGGCGTCCGGCGGCGGCGACATGGGTGGCATGGGTGGCATGGGCGGCATGGGCGGCATGATGTAAGCCAGCGGCTCAACGCTTAACCAAGACATCTCTTGTTATTCATCAGGCCCCGGTTCCGAAAGGACCGGGGCCTTCTCAATAGCGCTGAAGCTCTTTGGCCCGGGAGAAATGGAAGGCCGCCTTTTCCGGTTCCTTCAAAAGATGATAAAAATAGGCCAGCTTGGCGTGCGCGGAATAGTTCTCCGGATGGCGTTCCAGGATTTTGTTCACCCGGCCGATTGCCCGTTCATGCTGGCCACGACTGAATTCAATTTCGGAAAGATAATCATTGGCGACCGGATCGTAGGGATTGATGTCCAGAGCCTGGTTCAGGGCCTCGGCGGCTGCGTCCAGCTGATTGTTTTCAAAGCGGAATTTTCCCAGCCGCATGTACAAGTCACCCCGGTAGGGATGGTTGCCGATCCTCTTGATTGCATGAGTGAAAAGGGCCTCGCTGTCGCTCCAGACCCGAACCTGTTTGGCGCTCATCAGGGAGAAGGCGCACAGGCCGGCCAGGATGACCGCCAAAACCGGCTTGGGGTCGTATTTTGAAAGGAGAAGGTGGAGGCCTCCAGCGAGAAGGACGGCCAGCGGTATTGTCGCCAGATGCGCGTATCGATCCGAATGGAAAAAGGGATGCTCCAGCAAGCCCGTTACGGGTAGTGCCAGAACGAGGAAAGAGGCGGCTGTGGCCGCCACTGCGGGCACCTTTTTTCTGAAGACGATGAAGATGAGCATGCCTGCCGTGAGAAGGGAGGCCATGCTGGCAAGAAATTTCCAGGAGAGGGGATCGAAGGAAAGAAAGGTCGTATACACCGGGGATAGGTTCACGGGCAGCATGGAACGCCAGACATAGTATGCGAGCGCGTGGGACATCTGCATGAAGCGGTCCAGCAGCTCAAGGTTGGAAAAGGCGGCTGTCCGCTCGTAGGGCCCCGGTGCGAGGAGGCGAAAAAGCACGGCGAACAAGGCGATGCCAACGGCGGGCATCGCGAAAATCCCCTTTTCAACGAGGATCTTCCTCCGGCTGGTCCGTTTGAAAACGAAAAAATCGATGATTGGGAGGACGAGGAAATAGGTCATTCCGATCGGATGGGACAGCAGGGAGGCAGTGTATAGAAGGAGAGAAAAACCCATCCAGCGGTGGTGCTCCCTCGGGTCCGTTTCCGTTGTCAGGGCCCGCATGTAGGCGAGGAGGGAACTGAGGATGAAAAACGTGGCCAGACCGTATGTCAGCGTCGTGGCCCAGGCGACTGTTTCCACTCGCAGGGGATTGATGGCCCAGAACAGGGTGCCGGAAAATGCGGACAGATTGATGAGGGTTTCCGATGGTGGCGTGGATTTCCGGTGGACCCGCACGAGAATGAAACGGGCAAGGAAGAAAAGCAGCACGGTATTGGCTATGTGGAGCAGCCAGTTGGCCAGGTGGTAGCCGACCGGATTCAGGCCCCAGACCTCGTGGATGGCACTCCAGGCAAGAAGGGACAGGGGAACATAGCGCATCGTTACAGAGGCGTCACTGAAAGCCCATGCGAGGGAAGAGAGACTGATTCCGGTCAAATGGGGATTCCGGTAAATCGCAATGTCGTCATCCCACATCACAAAGTCCGCGCCCAGCACCCCGAGGAAGACAATACCGGAAACGAGCCCCACAAGGGCGGCCAATGGAAAAGGACGCAGGAAATGGTTAATCGGTCTCACCAACGGGAAGCTTTACTATCCCTCACCGCGTTCAGGCAAGGTCAATCTGGCATGGATTGAGCTTGCGCAAGCTGGGCCCCGGTTCATGGGATCATCCAGCCGTCTTCGAACGTGAACGCTCCACTCGAAGCGGACTAAAAAAAACGCCCGGGAAAATTCCCGGGCGTTGGATTGACAATTTATTACGGGTATCCTGCTCAGCTGGTGGCCCTGGCGTGGTATTCGCCGACCTTTTCCCAGTTTACGACGTTCCAGAAGGCGGCGATGTAATCCGGCCGGCGGTTCTGGTAGTTCAGGTAGTAGGCGTGTTCCCAGACGTCGAGGCCAAGGATCGGCGTGCCGCCGCAGCCGGCGATCGTTTCGCCCATTTCCGGGCTGTCCTGGTTGGCCGTGCTGCAGACGCAAAGGCTGCCGTCGGGCTTGACGCAGAGCCATGCCCAACCGGAGCCGAAACGGGTCGCCGCCGCGTTGGCGAATTCCTTCTTGAAGTCCTCAAAGCTTCCAAACGCCGACTGGATCTTACCGGCCAGGGGACCGGTTGGTTCACCACCGCCATTCGGGGAAAGAATCGTCCAGAAAAGACTGTGATTGGCGTGGCCCCCGCCGTTGTTGCGGACCGCCGTGCGGATGTTTTCCGGAAGCTCCCCGATCCGGCTGATCAGGTCGGTGATGCATTCCGGTGCATCGACTCCGGATCCCTCCAGCGCTTCGTTCAACTTCGTTATGTAGGTGTTGTGGTGCTTGGTGTGATGGATTTCCATCGTGCGCGCATCCATGTGCGGCTCAAGCGCGTCGTATGCGTATTCCAATTCCGGTAGTTTATATGCCATGGTTGTTATGTGGTTCGTGTTAAAAGAACCCACCAACCAACTTCAGAAACCGGTATTCGTCAACCGTCGGAACGCTTTAATTGGAAGTATCCCTGTAAAACCGCCTTGCAGGTTTCCTCCATGACCCCGCCTTCGACGAGGAGGCGGTGATTCAGTTGGGGAAGCTCATGGATGGATGCCGTTCCGCCGAGGCAGCCCATCTTCGGATCCGGAACCGCGTAGACCACTTTCGAGAGCCGGGCCATGATACTGGCCCCCGAGCACATCGGGCACGGTTCCTTGGTCACATACAGGGTCGCCCCGTTCAACCGCCAGTCCCCGATCGCTTCCGCGGCCTGCGTGATGGCCAGGATTTCCGCATGAGCCGTCGGGTCGTTCAGGGATTCCACCCGGTTGTACGTCCGCGCCACGATCCGCCCCTCGAATTCAATTACCGCCCCGACCGGTACCTCGTTTGAGCGCCATCCCTTCAACGACTCGTTGTACGCGTGCGACATGTAATATTCCGCGTCCCGGCGCAATTCGCTGGGATGCAGCTTCTCAAAAGGACAGGGGGGCGCGGCGCTGGATTTCATTGTTCCTTGGTCGAAGGTCTACGGTCTACGGTCAAAAGTCAAAGGTCCATAGGTTCAATCAAGACATCGGTATCAGATTTGGTTCAGGACATGGGTACCACCTTGGACCTTCGACCCAATCAAGCTTGACTTTGGTGTCATTCCCTTGCCTGATCCTGTTTTCTCCATCCAGAGAGTTGATATCCATCCATCCCATATGCCTGAATCCGAAGTCGTAGAAGTAGAAGGGAAAGTCGCTGCTGTCCTTCCCGGGACCATGTTCCGGGTTGAACTCAAGAACGGCCACCAGGTCCTTGCCCATATCTCCGGTAAGCTCCGGAAGCACTTTATCAAGATCACCGTCGGGGATACCGTCAAAATGGAAATGACCCCCAAGGATATCGACAAGGCCCGTATCATTTACCGGCTGCGCAATGCCCAGAGCAACCGCAATGCGCCCATCCGCAGTTTCGGGCCGCGGAAACGCTAGCGGGTCGCGGGGCGGAGGGCGCGCCCGTATCATTACTTTTTTTCCCAATTTACTCTGGAAATCCTGAAAAGGCTGTGCTAGGTTGACTGTTACAACGGTAAGGTAGGGCAATGAAGAAACTGGCGAGCAGTGTAACTGAGACGATAGGCGGGACACCGCTGATCAAGGTAAACGGGGCGGCGGAAGGCTGCGAGGCGGAGATTTACGTGAAGTGCGAGTGGTTCAACCCGCTGGCGAGCGTAAAGGACCGGATCGCGAAGTCGATGATCGAGGCGGCGGAAGCGGACGGGCAGCTGAAGCCGGGCGGGTTGGTGATCGAGCCGACGAGTGGGAACACGGGGATCGGGCTGGCCTTTGTGTGCCGGGCGAAGGGGTACCGTTGCCTACTGACGATGCCGGAGACGATGTCGATGGAGCGGCGTGTTTTGCTGGCCCTGTTGGGGGCGGAGCTGGTGCTGACGCCGGGGCCGAAGGGGATGCCGGGAGCGATTGCGAAGGCCAGGGAGCTATTGGAGGAGCACGGGGACGGAGCCTTTGGGCCCGGGCAGTTTGACAATCCGGCGAATCCGGAGGCGCACCGGAAGACGACGGCGGAAGAGATCTGGGAGGCGACCGGGGGAGCGGTTGACATTTTCATGGCCGGGGTTGGGACCGGGGGTACGATCACGGGTGTGAGCGAGGTATTGAAGACGCGGAAACCGGAGCTGAAGTCGATTGCCATCGAGCCGGCGGCGAGCCCGGTGATCAGCGGTGGCAAGCCGGGGCCGCACAAGATCCAGGGGATCGGGGCCGGATTCATTCCGAAGAACCTGAACGTGGACATTCTGGACGAGGTGGTGACGGTGACGAACGAGGACGCGTTTGAGACGGCCCGGGCGGTTTCGCTTTCGGACGGGCTTGCGGTGGGCATCTCCTCGGGAGCGACGATCTGGGCGGCCCTGCAGGTGGCGAAGCGTCGGGAGAACAAGGGCAAGATGATTGTCGTGGTGGCGGCCAGCCCGAGCGAACGGTACCTGAGCACGCCGCTGGCCGAGGCGGCCCGGGAACAGATGGCCAACCTGGAGACGACTCCCGTTTAAGGGGGAACCTTTCCGTCAGGATTTTCCAAGGACCGCTTGCAGGCGCAGGCGGTCTTTTTTTACCGCCCGTGCTTTACCGGAGGGGAAGGGAACGCTAGGGTGGGAGGGTGGAAACAGCAATCATCTGGTTTCGGCAGGATCTGCGGATCCGGGACAACCCGGCATGGGAGCGGGCAGCGGCGAAAGGCGAGGCCGTTATCCCCCTCTACATCTGGTCCCCGGAAGAAGGCGGACCCTGGTCGCCGGGCGGCGCATCCCGCTGGTGGCTGCATCATGCCCTCGCCGATCTGGCGGGGCAGTTGAAGGATCTGGGCCTGCGCTTGATATGCCGTTGCGGCGCCAGTGAGGGGGAGCTTTTCCGGCTGGTGGGGGAAACCGGGGCGCGGAGTGTGTATTGGAACCGTTGCTACGAACCGCACCGGATGCGTATGGACGGCAGGATCAAAGCCCGGCTCAAGGAGGAGGGACTGGAGGCCTGGAGCGGGAACGCCGCACTTTTACGGGAGCCGTGGGAAGTGGCGACGCAGGCGGGCAAGGCCTACAAGGTGTACACGCCCTACGCAAAGGCTTGCGCCAAACGGGCCGACCCGCCGCCGCTGGCGTCCTCCGGCAAGCCGCTGGCGCCGGGCAAATGGCCGGAGAGCCTTTCCCTCGACGCGCTTGGGCTGCTGCCCGGCATCGGATGGCACGAAGGGATGGCGCAATTCTGGAACCCGTCGCGTGAAGCCGGGCTGGGACGCTTGAAGGCATTCCTCCAGCACAGGGCTGGAAAGTATGATGGGGACCGGGATATACCCTGCCTGGACGGAACATCCCGGCTCTCTCCCTACCTGCACTGGGGGCAGATCGGCCCGAGGGAAGTGGCCGCCGCGATCCGCGAACAACCGGATGGGAAGGGATACAAGACCTTCCACCGTGAACTGGTCTGGCGGGAATTCGCCTATCATGTGCTGTACCACTTTCCGGACACCCCGGATTCGGCACTGCAGACGAAGTTCCGGGATTTTCCCTGGCGCAGGGATCCGCAGTTGCTGCGGGCCTGGCAGTGCGGGAAGACCGGATATCCGATTGTGGATGCCGGCATGCGCCAGTTATGGAAGACGGGCTGGATGCACAACCGGGTGCGAATGATCGTTGCTTCCTTCCTGGTAAAGCATCTGCTGCATTCATGGGAGGAGGGGGCCCGGTGGTTCTGGGACACGCTGGTGGATGCGGATCTGGCCAGCAACACCCTCGGCTGGCAGTGGGCGGGCGGCTGCGGTGCGGACGCCGCACCGTATTTCCGCATCTTCAACCCGATGACGCAAAGCGCCAAGTTCGACCCGGACGGGAAGTATATCCGGGAGTATGTTCCGGAATTGAAGAAGGTCCCCGACGGTCACGTGCACACGCCCTGGGAAATGCCCCCCGATTTGCAGAAAACCTGCGGCTGTGTGATCGGATCGGACTACCCGGCGCCGGTGATCGACCACAAGGAAGGGCGCCAGCGGGCCCTCGCGGCATTGGAAAGCCTGAGGAAGGGGAAGGGATGAGCGCGTCCCGGAACCCTTCCTCCTGCGGAGTATTGGAATGAGCGGGGAAATCTTCGAGAAATCCGTCACGGTGCCGGTCGATGTGGGATCCCTGTGGGACTGGCACACGCGTCCCGGTGCCTTCGAGCGCCTTGCGCCCCCGTGGGCCAAACTGGTTCCCCTCAAACTGCCGGATGGCCTTCACGCGGGGGCGGAGGCGGTTTTCCGGATTGGAGCCGGCCCTGTCAGCCGCTTGTGGCGGGCGCGGATCGACCCGGTGGAGGCGCCGCACCGTTTTGTCGACACGCAGGTGGCGGGTCCCTTTGCCCACTGGCGTCATGAACATGTCATGACAGCCGCGGGTCCCGGGAAGTCCACCCTTGCCGACCGTGTCGAGTATGAACTGCCCCGCGGCCCGGGAGCCTTTCCATTGGCGCGGACACTGGCCCGGCGCGAGCTGGAACGGCTCTTCCGCTTCCGGCACGCGAGAATGCTTTCGGACCTGCAACGCCACGGGGGTGGCCGGCCCGGAAGCGGGAGAACGGTGCTGGTCTCGGGAAGCACCGGACTGATTGGCGGGAGGCTTGTTCCGTACCTCAAAACCCTGGGCTACCGGGTGCGGGGCCTTACCCGTGGCGAGGCCCGCGCGGACCTGTTCAACTGGGATCCGGCGCGGGGAATGCTGGATCCGGAAGCGTTGGAGGGCGTGGAGGCGGTCATTCACCTGGCCGGGGAAAACATCGCCTCGGGGAGGTGGACGCGAGCCCGGAAGGCGCGCATCCTGCGCAGCCGGATTGACGGCACCGCCACGATTGTGAGGGCCATGGCGAAAATGGAACGCAAACCCTCCGTCCTGGTTTGCGCCTCGGGAGTGAATTTTTATCCGGGCGGAGCCCGCGGCAGCGATGAGAACGGCCCTTCCGGGGACGGCTTTCTTGCCGGGGTATGCCGGGCATGGGAAGCGCAGGCCCTGCGGGCCCGGGAGTCCGGCGTCAGGACGGTCTGCTTGCGGACCGGCGTGGTGCTGGATCCCGGTGGTGGTGCGCTTGGCCGGATGCTGCCCGTTTTCCGCATGGGCCTTGGCGGAAGGATTGGCAGCGGCAGACAGGCGTTCCCATGGATCGGCATGGACGACCTGCTGGACATTTATGAGTGGTCGATCCGGGAGGAATCCATTGAAGGAGCGGTCAACGCGGTGCACCCGGAGCGGGTAACGCAGGGAACCTTCATCCGTTGCCTCGGCGGCATTCTCCGCCGGCCCGTCGCGCTGCCGGTCCCCGCGGGCCTGGTCCGCCTGTTGTTCGGTTCAATGGGAAAGGAAACCCTTCTGGCGGATCTGGATGTTGTGCCGGCGGCGCTTCGCGAACACGGGTATTCATTCCGTCATGACAGCCTGGAGCAGGAACTGCGTTTCTGTCTCGGGCGCGCCCCCTCACCGTTCTGAAGCCGCCGCATGCCCTGGAATTTCATCAACCCGCTGATCTGCGCCCTGCTGTTCGCCATCGCGAGCCTGGCCTTGAAGCGCGGCCTCATGGAAGGGGCCGGTGCGACACGCGGGGTCTTCGTCACAAACGGCACCTTTTTCGCATGCCTTGTCCCCCTCTGGTGGATCTCCCCCGAGCCCTGGCCGGCGGGGTTGCTGTGGGCCCCGGCCCTTGCCGGATTGAGCGCCTTCCTCGGGTCGCTCTTCCAGACCCTGGCGTTGAAAATCGGGGACGTCTCGGTGGCCACTCCGCTGCTCGGGGCGAAGGTCCTTTTTGTCGCCTTGTTCTCAACGCTCATCCTTGGGAATATCCTGCCGCTCAGTTGGTGGCTGGGGGCGGTTCTGGCCGGGGCGGGGGTCTTTTTCCTCGGGCAGGGGCCCGGGGTAACGGATGCCCCGCGAAGGCTGGGGCTGACCATTTTCCTGTCCATCCTCAGCGTGGCGGCGTTCGGCCTCATGGATATCTGCGTGGCCGGATGGGGGGAGGCCTTCGGTTTCCGGCGCTTTGTCGCCTTCCAGCAAATCGTCACCTTCGCTTTGAGCCTGAGCCTGATTCCCTTCTTCCAGGGCCCCCTTTTCGGGATGCCCCGGAAATGCTGGGCATGGCTTGTGGCCGGCAGCCTCGTCATTGTCGGCCAGTATTATCTCCTGAACTGGACCATCTCGACCTACAAGGACCCGACCGCCGTGAACATCTTCTACAGTTCCCGTGGGATCTGGTCGGTCATCCTGGTCTGGACCATCGGTTCGGCCTTCGGGAATCTGGAGGGCAGGCTGGGATGGCGGATTCTCCTGCGCAGGATTTTCGGGGCGGGACTGCTTTTCGCCGCCATCCTGCTGGTTCTTCTCTGAAGTGCATTTCCCTTGTCTTCCTCCGGCTCTGATAAAATGCTGGATCCATCATGTCGGAATTCATCATACGAGTGTTGAAGTGGCTGGCGGCCCTTGTGACGGCCTATTTTCTCCTCTTCTTGCTGTTTTTCCTTCTCCTCCTCGGGATCGGGATCGCCCTGCAGCCGGCGCCGGAGAGGATCGAACCGGGCGCCATCCTTGTTCTGGATCTGGGATTCAACCTGATGGACTCTCCCGGGGAGGAGGACGCCAGCGTCCTCATCCGGGACGCCCTTGCCGGCAAAATCCTCCCCACAGCGACCCTTCGAAAGGTGCTCGAGGCGCTGCGCTCCGCACGCGGGGACGCGGACGTGCATGGTTTGCTGCTGACCGGAAGCCTCCTGCCGGATGGAACAGGCGCCAATTTCGCGGCCTTGCGTGAATTGCGGCGGGCCGTGCGGGAGTTCGGCGAGGAGAAGCCGGTCTGGGCCTACCTGGAATCGGACAGCCTGAGGGATTATTATTTGAAGTCGGCGGCCACGGAAATCCTTGCCAATCCACAGGCGATGGTCGATTTCCGGGGCCTGCGCGCGGAACGCCTCTATCTTGGCGAGGCCCTCGGGAAAGTCGGTATCGACCTGCAGGTCATCGCCCTGAAGGAATACAAGACCGCCTGGGAGTCCTTTGAGCGCGGGGAAATGTCGGACCAGGAGAAGGAACAACTGGCAGCCCTGATTGGGGAAATGTGGACGGCGATCGTCTCGGACATCGCGGAATCGCGCAACCTGGATGTGGATGCGCTGAATGAGATCGCCGCTTCGGAGCTGGTTGTCCATGCGGCGGAGGTGATTGACTCCGGATTCGCGGATCTGGAACTGAACCACAGCGGGATGATCGAAAAACTGGCCGGGGAAGTCGGCTACGATGTCGAAGGGGAATCTTTCAAACAATATGGATTCCTCGACTATGCCAAGGACGCCGGTTCACCGGCGCTTTCGCTGGCCCTCGGTGGGTCCGGCAACCAGGTGGCCATTCTCTACATTGAGGGAATCCTCGTTGACGGGGAAAGCGAGGACGGCGTCATCGGCTCGCATACCCTCATCCGCCATCTTCGCGAATTGCGCCGGGAGGACACGGTCAAGGCGGTCGTTCTGCGGATCAATTCGCCGGGGGGCAGCGCAACCGCCTCCAGCAAGGTGCTGCGCGAGATCGAGCGGACACGCGAGGAAAAGCCGGTCGTGGTCTCCATGGGCGGAATCGCCACCAGCGCCGGTTACATGCTTTCCGCCGCCGGAGACCGGATCTTCGCGGAACCGACCACGATCACCGGTTCCATCGGGGTCGTGATGATGCTGCCCAATGTCGCCGAACTGGCGGACAAACTATCCATCCAGTTCGACGGGGTGGAGACCCATCCCTTTGCGGGAACCTTTTCCATCGGTCGCGCGAAGACACCGGAGGAGATGCGGCAGTTGCGTTCCCTGGCGACCGATTTCTACAACGAGTTCGTGGCATCGGTGGCGGAGAACCGGGGCCTTGGCATGGAGGAAACCCGCAGCCTGGCCAAGGGCCGCGTCTGGTCGGGCACCTCGGCCATTGAACTCGGGCTGGCCGATGAGACCGGCGGATTGATGGCGGCCGTGCAAAGGGCCGCCGACCTTGCCGGGATCGGGGACGCCTTCGAGATCACGGAGCGTCCGCGTCCCATGACCCTCGAGGAAAGAATCAGCGAATTCCTCATCAATGCCGGCATTGTCAGGCCGGATCTTCGCCACCGTGGAGTGAATGGTCTCCTGCGTGATTTTGAGCGCGAGGCCAAAAGACTGAGCCTGCTTCAGGATCCGCATGGACAGTACGCCATTCTTCCCTATACTTTACGCATCCATTGATTCATTGATTCAGCCTTTGTAACGATGTCACTCCAAGGAACCACGATCAAGATCGAGAAGCCCTGCCGGGCCACGCGGATACCCTCCGGGGAGCCGGTCCAGTTGAATCCCGGTGAGGAATACCTTGTCAGCCAGGCCCTCGGGGGCAGCATCACTCTCCGGGATTCCGGAGGGCTGTACCGGATCGGCCTGGAGGAGGCGGATGCCCTCGGGGAGGAAGTGGCGGCTATCGTCAAGGAGCTGGCCGCGGTCCCGATGGAAGACGCACCCTTCAGCGAGGATCTGGTCTGGGATGCTTTGCGGCAGTGCTTCGACCCGGAAATCCCCGTCAACATCGTCGATCTCGGGCTGATCTATGACCTCCATATCCAGCCTCTTGAAAGCGGCAGGCACCATGTCGCGGTCAAGATGACCCTCACGGCGACCGGTTGCGGGATGGGGCCCACCATCGCCAGCGATGCCCGGTCCAAAATCGAGGCCCTCCCCGCCGTCGAATCCGCTGAAGTGGATATTGTCTGGGATCCCCAGTGGACGCCCCATATGATTTCCGACGAGGGACGAAAGATTCTCGGGTTGGACTAGGGAACCAGGAACCAGCGACCTACCAAAATGGAATTGCCGGAGCAGGAACGGGGGCAGATCGACCGTTTCCTGGCTTTTCTTCAATCGGAGAGGCGATATTCCACCCATACCATCCGCAATTACCGGCAGGCTCTGGAGGGTTTGCTGCTCTACATCAGCGCGGGATCAGCGGGCGTCGACAACCTGTTTGAAGTCATGGGGCCGACCTCGATCCGGTCCTACATCATCGACCAGCAGCGGGCGGGGCTTTCCCGGCGCACCCTGCATTTGCGGATTTCCGCCTTCCGGTCGTTTTTCCGGTGGTTGCGCAAGAACGGCCTGATTGACCACAATCCGGTGGCCGGCGTGACCGTTCCCAAATACCGCAAGCCGCTTCCCAAGTTTTTCACCGAGCGGGAAATGGCGCGGTTTCTTGACGGGCCGGCCCTTCTCCTGGAGGAAGGGAGGGCCGATCCCTTCACGGCCTGCCGGGATTCGCTCCTGTTCGAGCTTTTCTACGGTGCGGGTTTGCGCATCAGCGAGCTGGTGCAGGCCAACTGGGGGGATTACGACCGGTCGGGAAAGTGCCTCAAGGTCCTGGGCAAGGGGAAGAAGGAGCGCATCTGCCCGGTCGGTGAAAAGGCGGCCGCCCAGCTGGAAAATTTCCGCAGGGAGCACGCCGTGGTGAAGGGGCCCACGGATCCGCTCCTGCACACCCTGGATGGCAAGCGGCTGATCCCTTTCTGGATCCAGAAGCGCATGAAGACCTACCTTCGTCTGGCCGATCTTCCCGAGGACCTGACCCCGCACAAGATTCGTCATTCCTTCGCCACCCATCTACTCAATGCCGGTGCGGACCTGCGCATTGTACAGGAGTTGCTGGGCCATTCCAGCCTCTCGACCACCCAGATCTACACCCATGTTGGAATGAAGCGGCTCAAGGAAGCGCACGCCAAGGCCCACCCGAGGGCGTGAGTCAGGGAAGGAATTCCGTGGTGTACCACGCTGAAGGCCCGTCCTCCTCGACGAGGCCGAGGGATTTCATTTCACGTGCCAGGGCCTCGAGGCGGGCGGGTTCTAGCCGGCCGACCCGCGCCCCGGTGGGATCCTCCCCGGTGACCAGGTTTTCCGAGCGCAGGGCACCGTGGCTGAATTCCATGAAACCGGGGCTCATTTTCGGATTGAGGGCGGAGATCATGCGCAGGGCGGGGGCCGGATCGTTGAGGATGTAATCGCGCCAGCCCCGGATGGAGGCATGAACGAACCTTCGCACGACATCCGGATTTGCCTCGGCAAAGGAATCCAGGCAATAGATCCCGTGGTAGGGATCAAAGCCGGATTCCCGGAGGGGCAGCACCTTCGCCTCAACTCCCGCCTGCCGGACATAGAACGGCTCGTTGGTGACGAGGCATTGCTGGATGAAACCGGGATCGTTGAGAAATCGTTCGATGCCGAAATCATGCGGGATGATCTTCAGGCGGATGGAATACCTTGCTTCCAGCCATTTGATCCATGTGAGGCCCGGAACCGCCATCACCGTGGCGCCGTCAAGGTCTTCCAGCCGGTTGACGGGATTTTCCGCGTGCAGCATCACAGCCTGCGGGTCGTGCTGGAGCGTGGACATCACCATGCGCACGGGAACCCCCCGGGAGGCCAGCGAAAAGACCATATCCGCCCGGTTCATGGCAAAGTGCGCCGTTCCCCGCAGCACCTTCTGTGTGGACATGGCATTCGGCCCGCCGGGGAGGATCTCCACCTCGAGGCCGGCTTCCTCATAGAATCCCCTGGCGAGGGCCTGGTAGAAACCTCCATGCTCAGGCTGCGGAAACCAGTCGGTCTGCAGGACCACACGGTCCGGAAGCGTTCCGGTTTGTTCCCCAGGCCCGGCCCTGCCGCAGCCGACAAGCAACAGTACCGTCATCAAACCAAGCACCCCATTCGGAATGCGGCTCCTATGCCGGAAGATCATTTCATTCATCCTGCGGAAAAAGGCCGGATGGGAAAGTCCCAACCGGCCTTGAAGGAAAAAGGAATGAACCGTCCGCGGATCAGGTCCGGCGGCGGTTCTTGAGCACTTCGCGGATCTGGTCCAGGTAAGCCTGGACATTGTCCTGGTAGGACAGCGCCTGGGCCTCCTCAAGGAGGTCGGCCGCCTCTTCCAGTTGATCCCGTTTGACCCGCAACTGGGCTTCGCCGATAAAGGCCCGCACCTGCGCATCGATGTCGTCCAGGTTCTGGGCGCGCTCGAAATAAATGATGGCCTGCTGCTGGTACCGGCTCTGCAAGCGGTCCTGCTCTTCCGGGGGCAGGGAGGAGTCCGGCTCCAGGTCGGTGTAGTAACGGGCCAGGCTGAGCAGGGCGCGGGCATTGAACGGATCCTTCCGGAGAAGTTCCTCCAGGTTGGTGGCCGCTTCCTCGCCCTTGCCGAGGGAGATGTTGATTTCCGAACTGAGCGAAAGCAGGTCGATCTCATCCTCGTCGGTCAGGTTGTTTCCATAGGCGTCCTGGATGGCCATGATCACTTGCATGCCCAGTTCGTAGGCGGCAAAGTTGTTCAGGGTCTCCGCGGCCCGGATGAAATTGGGAAGATTGGTGGAGGTCGGCTCCAGATTGATCGCTTCCAGGTAGACCTCGGCCGCTTCATCAATCATTTCCTTGTTGATGTAGACATCGCCCAGGAGCATCAGCGAGGGGACATTCGATTTTCCCATGAAACGCACGATCTCAAGATTGCGCGCGGCCTTTTCGATTTCATCCAGGGCAATGTAGCAATTGGCCTGCGCCATCCAGAACTGGCTCTCGTTGGGACTCTTCATCAGCAGCTCGCTGAAGATCTCCTTGGCCTCGGCATAGCGCTCCTGCTGCATCAGGACATTCCCCAGCAGCTGTTTGAACTGCGGAATGTTGGGGTTGATCATGAGGCTGTTACGCAGGGCCGTTTCCGAGGAGATCAACTTGTCCTCTTCCATGAAAATGGCGCCGAGGATCCCAAAGGTCACCGCGTCCCGGTCGCCCAGTTCGATGGCCTTGACAAAGTGCTCCTTTGCTTCCTTTGCACGGTCCATCTTGAAGAGGAGATTGGCGAGGTTCTTGTGGGCGCGCAGGAAATTCGGAAAACCGGTGTTCGGGTCGATGGCCCGCTTCAGGTATCCTTCCGCCTTGCGCATGATGCGGTCCGATTCGGCCTCGTTGGCGGTGAGTTCGGCCAGTCGCATCTGCAGGGTGCCGGCAATCTGGAGCATCATCGGGCTGGTCGGTGTGCCCGACCTCTGCTGCTCCTGGATGAGGACATCGATGGCCTGGGCGGCCATGCGGAAGTCCTCGTCCCTGCCCGTTTGCAGGAAATTCCGGACCGCGGCGAGGGTTTTGCGCTCGTCCGGATCTTCGGGGATTCCCGGTTCGGTTCCGGGATTCACGCCGTAGGAACCCATGAACGCCTTGTCCCACTCGGCGGTTGCGTAGAAGGCCTTGGCCGGCGCGGCGTCCACATCAATGACTTGCTGCTGGGCCAGGGCGGTGAGTCCGGCTCCGGCCAGGGCGGTGAGGTACAGGATGCTTCGTTTCATTGGAAAATCGGGTTAAGGTTTCTTAGCGATTGAATTTAAAGGGAATGGGGATGCGTACCCGGCAGGTCACCGCCTTGCCATCCTTTTCCCCGGGCTCAAAGACCCATTTGCGAACGGCCCGGATGGCGGGTTCCTCGAAAGCGGGATTGTCGGATCTTTCCACGGTGATCTTCGCGGTGGTCCCATCCGAGCGGACATGGAACATCAGGACAACGGTTCCGGAGATGCCGGCCCGGCGCAGCTCGGGCGGATAAGTCGGGGCCGGTTGCTTGATGGGGCGCGGCGGACGGGTGAGGTCCTCCAGCTCGTAGATGATTTCATCGAGCTGGCCACCGACATCAATGGTCGGGACCGTGAAATCCGAGCTTGCGAAGCCCGACAGGTCGGCGCTCATGGACAATTCAAGCTGTTCGAGGGTCGGAGGTTCACGGTTCTGCTCAATCTCCTCGATGTCGTCCTCGTCGACGTCCTCATCGGGGGGTGGGGGTTGGTCGATGAGCGGAGGGGGCTTGTAATCGATGACATCCACTTCGGTCCGGTCGCGGGTCGTGAATTCCGTGATCAACTGGCTGACGGGCAACGCCAGAAGGACGGCGGCCATGAAAATGAAACCCGTGAGCATGGAAAGAGGGAACTCTTTCTTCAGGTCGGGCGGCTGGGTTTGGTGCTGGTCGGACATGCTCGGGAAAGGCTACTGTTTTTCAGTCGATATGCTGACAACGGAGGGCGGGTTCGCCAGCTTGCACTCGTCGATGACGCGGATGACCGTCCCGGCCGGGGCGGCCCGGTCGACCTGCAGGATGACCGGCATGGTCTCGTTGTCCGCGGTCAGTCGTTTGACCACCGCGCGCACCCCCACGATTCCGATGTTGGAACCTGCGTAGACGACCTCCCCGTCGGGCGTGATCGCGATCAGGATCGAATTTTTCTCCAGATCCAGGGCGGACATGGCGATTTCCCGTTCCACCTCGACGCCGGGTTCCTGGACAAAGACGGTGGTCACGATAAAGAAGATCAGGAGGATGAAGACCATATCAATCATCGGGGAGATGTTGATATCGCTCATCTCCGCTTCATCCTGGAGGATGGATCCACGCTTGCTCATTTGCCCTCCTGCAGTTTGTGCACCCGCTGGACGATGACCGTTTCCAGTTCAGCGAGAAAGCCCAGGTAGGTGTTCCGGGAACGGATCACCAGGGAGATGAAAATATAACCGGGGATGGCGATCATGAGGCCCGTCTGGGTGGTGATCAGCGCGACCCGGATCCCCTCGGCGACAAGGTCGACGGCCTGGCCGGAAGCGGTGGCCAGGCCCCGGAAAGTGGTCAACATTCCGATCACGGTGCCCAGCAGGCCCATCAGCGGGGCGATGGTGACGAGAATGCTCAGCACGATGATGCGCGAATTCACATCCGGAAGAAGCCTGGATTTGACAGCCTCGACGCGGAGGAGGGCGTCCTCGGAGCGGATCCCGTCCCCGACCACGAAGCGGATGACCTCGCCGATGTGGCCGGTTCCCTTGCCGGGGTTATCCAGCCATTCGCTCCACACGGACCGCGGGGTCTTCTTTACCTTGGATTTGCCAAGGCGGAGGATCAGGGACATCGCCTCGAAGTAAATGAGCATGGCCAGCGCGGCCAGTGGGATCATGAGCCATCCCCCCTCGGTCCATGTCTGCCAGACGAAAGCAATGAACTCGCCGGCCGTCATGCTGTCGCCCATGCCGGCGGCGGCGGCCGCGCTTTGCAAATCTACGGGATCGGCCATTATTTTTCGGCGGGTTCACCCCGCATTTCAGCAATCCCGTTGATGAAGCTGACGGCGGCCTGTTCCATGCTGCCGACAACGCCCTTGGCCTTGCGGTTCAGGAGGGCGTGGATGATCAGCGTCGGAATGGCGACGATGAGGCCCCATTTGGTGGTGATCAGCGCTTCGGAAATCCCGGAGGACAGGTTCCGGGCGTCACCGGTGCCGACAATGGTGATGAGCTTGAAGGTCTTGATCATCCCGGTCACCGTCCCGAGCAGCCCGAGCAGCGGGGCCGTGGCGGCTACGACCGCGATGAAGGCCAGGAAGCGCTCCAGCTTGGGCTGGGTCTTGATGATGTTCTCATAAAGGACCTCCTCGATGACCTCGCGGTCCTCCCCGGCGTTGTCCACGGCCGCGCAGAGCATTTCCCCGACCGGTCCGCCGACCGATTTGGCGTGGGCCATGGCGGCATCGCCATTGCCGCCGCGGAGGTGATCGAGGATGACGTCAATGTCCTTGGCGTTGGCGGCCTTGACCCGGAAAAGTTCGATCATCTTGTAGACGGCGATCAGGATCGCCAGGGTGAAGAGGCCGAGGATTGGATACATGACAAAACCGCCGAGGGCGAATTCCTCCATGAGGGTGATGGAGTGGGTGATTCCCTCGAGGGCCTCGCCGTCGGTGGTGTCCACCGGCAGGTTGCCGGAGCCGGAGTTGGCGGTGACCGTGATCCCTTCCTTGTAGTCGGGAAGGGTGTAGATGTTGGCCCGGTTTTCGATCATGCCGACGGTGATCCCGACCTGGTCCCCCTGGTCGGTGAAGTAGGAGACCGGTCCGACCAGGGCGAAGGTGCCTTCCTTGAGCGTGCCATCGATGATCGCCGTGCCGTTGAAGGTGTCGCCGCCGAGGACGCGCTCGACGCGGTCAAGGGCCATTTCCACGATCTTCAACTGCTGCCGGAAGATGGTGGCGTCGTCCACGTCCTCCTCGCTTTCCATGAAGGCGAGGGATTCGCGGATGGGGTTGGAATAGAGGGGGATTTCGGACGGATCGATCGTCAGTTCAAGGCGCCGGACGTATTCGTTGAGCAGGGTCGACTGGATGTAGTTGTTGTTGTCGATGACGCTCTGCTTTTCCTTGTTGAGCTGGCTGACCTCGACATCGAAACCGGCCTTGATACGGGCGGCATTGGAGGCTTCATCGCGCAGGCGAAGGGCGGTGGACTCGACGTCATCGAGTTCGGCACCGAGCTTCGGACGCAGCTCGTTGACCTCCTTCTGGATCCGGTCGAGTTCCGTGAGGGCGGCTTCCAGGCGTTGTTCCGCCTCGGTTGAAGCCTTTGCAAAGGCCTGCGTGCTGGTTTGGGCGCTCAGGGCGGCGGCGGCCGCCAGGGCAAGAATGGTAAGGATTTTTTTCATGGATCGGTTTCCTTGCGAAAGATTAGTTGCCGATGGTCAGGTTCTGGATCTCGAGGGGAAGATCCACCAGCAGGGCGGGCTTGATGTCGCCGTTATAATACATCACGGCGTCGCGGATGGCGGGCGCGAGGTCGTTGCGCTCGGTCCACTTCCAATCCCCCTGGGCGGGCACACCGACTCCGCCGACCTTGCCCTCCCTGTCCGCGTAGTAACCGACCGCCAGACCGAGGTAAATGACATCCACAACCTTGGTTTCCCCGTCGGGGAGGGTCTTCTCATCGCGGTCGAAATTGAACTCGGCATTGAACTTGTCCACCTCGTTGAGGATGCCGATGAGGATCGCCATGCGGTCGGAGGCCTGGCGCGGTTTGCCCAGTTGCTGGACAAGGCGCTGGATCTTGTTTTTCAGGGGACGCGGGAAATAGGTGTAGAGTTCGCGCATCTTGTCCTCGAAAACGGGAAGGGCTTGCAGCACGATGTCGTTGGCCTGCCGGAGAACGGCGATTTCCTGACGGATTTCCGCAATTTCCCTCTCGGCCTGGGTTGTTTGCTCCTCCGCTGACTGAATCAAATCCCGCAACTGGTTGATTTCCCGGTTGTACAGGTCGATCCGGCGCTGGGTCAGCTCCTGATAGGCTTTCCATTCATTCTTGACGCGGGCGATCTCCTGCCGGGTGTCGACATACTTGGAAATCACTTCCCGGGCCTTTTCGATTTCCTTTTGCACCGCGGCCTCATCCTGTGCCTGCAGGGCCGTTCCCGCGACCAATGCGGCCAGACCATAGAGGATTTTCTGTTTCATGTGATATCTTGGATGGTTGTTAGTGTAAAATTAAACGGCGTCCCGAGGGGGGCGGGAAGCCCTGCCACTTGAGAGCGCTGGAGAAAATAATCTGTTCATTCATCCCGGCGTGCCCATGAGCGATTAAGGTTCTGAAGAAGAGGGGAATTGAGTGTCAACACAAGATTGCGGCAATGAGGGAATAAAAGGGCGTCAGGGCGATCAATCCTTGTCTTTCCGGGAGATATGGCCGCTGCGGAGAATGTCAAAGGCAACATAGGCCCCGATGGTGGCGGAGAGCAGGTACCCGACGATGCCGATGGCCGGATACCCCCAGAGAAGGGGTTCCACGCCCGTATTGATGACGAGGGAGCTCCCGATAATGAGGGAGCCGATGATAACGGCGAGGGAAAGCCGGCTGAAGGCATGGTGGATGGTGTTGGTGGCGCGGTTGACCCCGCGGTGCTCGAGGGTGAATGGCAGTTCACCGTCCTCCATGCGGTGCAGGATCCGCTGGAGGTCCTGGGGCAGTTCGCTGAGCTGGGTGAGTTTTTCGCGCCACTCGCCGGCGAGGGCCCTTGCCAGATTGGAGGGTTTCCACCGTTCCCAGTTCAGCTCGCGGATGTAGGGTTCCCCGACGGTGGCGAGGCTGAAATCCGGATCGAGGAGGGTGGAGGTCCGCTCAATGGAGATGATGGCCTTGGCGAGCAGGGTATAGTCCCTCGCCACATGGATGCCATGGGAGCCGAAGACGAACACCATTTCAAAGATGACACTGCCGATGTTCTCCATCTTTTTCAGGTCGGCGTCGTATTTGAAGAGGACCGTGGTGATGGCTTTCTCCAGCTTGGCCCGCTGCATCCGGTGCGGGATCCGGCCCAACTGGAGGGCGATCCGCGTGGCCATGGCGGCGTCCCTCCGGGCGCAGGCCGAGAACAGGTCGATGAGCGCGTAGCGCATCCGGCTGGTCAATTGGCCGGCGAGGCCCCAGTCGAGGAGGCAGATGCGCTTTTCAGGGGTGATGCGGATGTTTCCGGGATGGGGGTCCCCGTGGAAGAACCCGGTAATGACGATCTGGGAGAAGAAGGAGTTTCCACCCGCCTGGGCGATTTCACGGGCTTCCATGTCGCTGAAATTATCCCGGGCGGGGGGCACGCCCTCGATCCATTCGCTGACCATGAGGCGCGGGGTGGTGAAAGCGGCGATGACTTCCGGGGCAAAGACCTTTTCCGGAAACTTGTTCAGGGAATTGAAGACGGAGGCGTTGCGGGCCTCGATGGTGAAATCAAGCTCGTTGAGCAGGCCCTGCCGCAATTCGTCGACCACGGAGGGCAGGTCGAAGGCCTGCAGGTTTGGCATGTTCTCATGGATCTGCGCGGCCAGCCAGGAGATGATCTCGAGGTCGGTCTGGATGGGCCTGCGCAGGCCCGGTTTCTGGATCTTGACCGCGACCTCCTGTCCGGAATCCCTCAGCCGGGCCCGGTAGATCTGGGCAAGGGAAGCGGAGGCGGCCGGCTCCCTGTTGAACGTGGAAAACACCTCTTCCAGATTGCAGCCCAGTTCCTTTTCCAGCACGGGCTGGATCCTCTCGAAGGGTTGCGGGGTGATCTGGTCCTGCAGTTTCTCCAGTTCATCGATCAGTTCCCGGGGGAGGATGTCGGGCCGCGTGCTCAGCACCTGGCCGATCTTGATAAAGGTGGGCCCCAGTTCCTCGATGGCCAGGCGGATCCGCTTCCAGATGGGGAGGCTTTCCTGAACGGACGGGACAAAGCGCGTCAGCCAGGCCGCGGGTGTGTCCGTCTTCTCCAGAATCTGGTCAAAGCGGTATTTCAGGAGAATGGCGACAATCTCCTTGGTCCGGACCGCATCCCGTATGAGATGAAGTTTCACGCCGGCTCAGGAATCCGCTTTCTTCAGGTCGCCAATCTTCTTCTCAAGGTTGTCGAGGCGCTTGTTGACGGCATCGATCTCCTTCCTGCGGGGCACCGAGGCCTTTTCCAGGAGTTCCTCGAACATGGATTTCAAGGATGATTGCGCATCCTCGAATTCCTTCCTGCTTTCCTTGGAAATTCTCTCGGCGGTTTCCCGCGCCTCTTCCGCGGAGAGCTTGCCCTTTTTGACGAGTTCCCCGAGGGCGGACTCAATCTTCTCGGTTGTGACCACGGTGGCGCCGATTCCGGCGTATATTGTTTTTTTCAGTGCTTCTAACATGGCACTTGGAATCCTAGGGACGCTTTCGCAAAAAATCAATGCTTCCCTGTGGTGTAGACCTCCTGGGGAAGAATAAACCCTTCGGTGCCGGAGGAGGTCATGACATGAAAGAAACCCTTCTGCTCGCCGATGATACGGATGGGATCCCCCTCGATCAGGACCGAATCGCCCGGGCTTTGCTCGGTCGGGGCGAGGCGCAGGGAAACGAGGGAGGAGGCGACAACGCCCCATTCCTTGAAGAGTTTGTGTTCCATGACAGCGACAATGGAGGTGAGGAAGACCAGGACGCTCAGGACTCCGATTGTCCGGCTGAGGGGAATGCGGAACTTCACAAAATCTCCGTGGAAGAAGAGAATCAGGGCGATCCAGAAGGAAATGGCGGCGATCATGGACCACTGGCGTTCGGACAGGTAACGGGCGGGACGGGCCAGCTGTGGGTATTCGGAGGCGAGGCCCATCCGGTCGGCGGCGAGAAGGAGGTTGGCGCGGGCCGCCTCGAGGTTCGGGTTCATGGAGTAGGCGCGCATGTAGTGAAAGGCGGCTTCACTCCACTTGCCACGCTGGGCGAGGGTGTTGCCCAGGTTGTAGTGGACTTCAGCCGATTCGACCGACGCGAGCACCTGCCGGTAGGCGGCTTCGGCGGCCTGGAAATCGCCGTTTCCATAGGCGATATTCCCCTTGAGGAAGGACTCCTCGGGGGACTGCGCCAGGCAGGTGAGATGCAGGAGAAGGAAAAGGAGTGGAATCTGAGGGCGAACAAGCTTCATGTGGTCATGATATGGGGAGCCGGCTTAATTCCGATATGGCATTGATCAGTTCCTTGTGCATGGCGGCCAGTTCACTTTTGGCGGGAAGGGCCCCGGCAAACTGGCAAGCGTCGGCAGCATTGAGGAGTTCGTCAATTCTCGATTTGAGGGAATCCGGCACATTTCTCTCACTGAGTATGTTGAGGCAATCGGAGGTGACAAGCGTTTTGGCTTCCGGGTTGCGGCTGGAGAGGTGTGCGATGCGTTCCTGAAGGGCGAAGCGGGCGGCTTCAAGGAAAGCGGCGCCATTTCCGGATGCGGCGGCGGCACCGGCCTGTTGGAGGGCCTTGCGGATTTTACGGTTGCCACTCAGGCGGCGGGCCAGGGCCTCGTCGTCCTCCAGTCTTCGCCGGTAATGCAATCCCCGGGCGCACAGGAGAAGGAGCAATCCGGAAAGGAGATTCACGATCCAGAACCGGGGGTTCTGCCAGAGGACGGAACCCGCGGGAATGAGGGTTCCGGGCTTGGTCCGCAGGGGCAGGATGCGCCGGGGAACGGCCGGTTGTTCCAGCCCGTCGCGCCCCTCGGACTCGGGCAGGAACAAACCGGAATCGAGCGGCTTGTCCGATGGCTTCACCTGGACGGGGATCGGTCCGAAGGAAGTGGTCCGGTAGGTTCCGGCTTCGGGATCAAAGGTGCTGTAGGAGAATTCCGGGATTTCGGTGATGTCCGCGGACTGGGGAATGAGGATGTACTCGAACGACTTGGCACCCTCGAAGCCGATGGCATCGGACGGGGAGAAGGCCACCTTCGGCGGGTAGACCCGCCAATTTTCCCATTCCGGGATTTCCGGGGGAGCGATCCGTTCGAAATTGCCCTTGCCGGTCAGGGTGATCACAAAGGTGACGGGTTCCCCGACCTGAAGATCGGTGCCGGCCAGGCTGGCCTCCGCTTCGAAGGATCCGATAGCGTCCCCGTATCGTTCCGGCCGACCCTCCTCCGGCAGGGGCAGGACATTCGTGGAGATCGGATCGGTGAATACCTGGTAGCTTTCCGAACGGCGGCGGGACATGCTGAATAAGCCCTGGAAGGGATCGTCGGGGGAAGGAACCTGGATGCCGATTTCCTGGCTGAACCGGAGCTCCGCCGTTCCGGATTTGATCGGGGTGATCAGGATTTCCCAGGAGAGGACATTGTACAGGCGGCCCTGCAGGCGGACCGTTCCGCGGGCCGGGTTTTTGTCGAATTCACTGTGTAGAAACGAGTCCCCGGTGCTTTCCGGAAAAGCCACGTTGGTCAGGTCAAGGTCGCGCCGTACGAGAAGGCTCAGCCTTGCCGGCAGGGCCTGCCCGACGTAATAGGGTGGTTCCGGAATTTCCAGCCGGAGCAGGGCGCGGGAACGGGCTTCCTCGCTCAACGGTACCGCGCGCAACTCCACGGCACTGATTTCAATATCCTGGCCGCCGATGCGCACCGTCCTTCCCGGGATGACAAAGGTTCCCTCCCTGACCGGACGGAACGTCCAGCTCAGCTCGATTTCCGAACTCATCCGGCCGTTGATGAACTGTTGAAGATTGCGGGTGCTTGGTGTCGGGTTGAAGTCCAGCCCGTCCACCCGCGGGGTGTTCAGGTCGGGCACGCTGGAGGCGTTGAGGAAGCGGATCGAATACACCGCGCTTTCCCCGACCATCACCGCGGACGGGTTGACCTCCGCCCTCGCAAGGACGGATTGTCCCTGCAGGGAGGCGGTCATCCCGGCGAGCAGGCTCAGGACGATGAACAACGGTGTAATAATTCCAAATCGTGATCGCATGGCTTGATTACCAGTTTCTTCCCGTGGGCGGTTCCCTCTGTTCTTCCTCCCTGGAATGTTCACCCGCCGGCAGGAAGCGCTCATCCTCGCTGAGCGCGTTCAGCAACTGCCGGGCCTCCTCCCGGCTCATTTCGCCCGGCAGCTTTTCCGGACGTTCGGACGGGTCGGCCGGCTGCTGCTGGTCCTGCTGGTCCTGCTGATCCTGCTGGTCCTGCTGGTCCTGCTGCTGCTGGTCCTGCTGCTGCTGGTCCTGCTGGTCCTGCTGGTCCTGCTGCTGCTGGTCCTGCTGGTCCTGCTGCTGCTGGTCCTGGTCCTGTTGGTCCTGCTGATCCTGGTTCTGGTCCTGATCGGATTTTTCGAACCGGGCAAAGAGGGTATGGGTGGTGGACTGGACGGTGACGGATGTCCGGGGGCTTTTGGGATCGGCCACGCCGGGGCCCTCCCATCCTTGGAAGGTGAAGCCCTCGGCGGGGGTGGCGGAGATATCGACAGTGGAGCCGACCGGGTGATTGCCGGCTCCCTGCGTGGTTCCCCCCTCCTCGGGGGTGGGGACAATGACGAGGTTCCAGACCCGCTCCATACGGGCAATGGCGATCCGGTCGGCGGTCAGGGAAATGGTGGTCTGCCGGTTTTTTGGCTCCTTGATCCCGTCCCCGACCCATCCGATCCATTCAAAGCCGTCGCGCGGCTGCGCCTGGATGGGAACGACGGAGTATTCCTCGAAAAATCCCGACGGTCCGGCCTGGCCCCCGATTTCCGGATCGATCTCGACCGACAGCTTGAAGGCGGGCACGAAAGTGGCGGTGGCGGTGGCGTCCCCGGTTAGGGTGATTTCCGTTTCGGCCTGCGCGGGATCGGGAATCTCCACGCCCTCGGCTCGCCATTTGGAAAACGCGAAGTAATCCTTGGCCTGCGCCTGGATCCGGACCGGCTCATCCTCCCGGTAAGTGCCGCTTTTCCCCGCGGTTCCCATGGACTCATCCTCGCTCAGGACGGTGAGGTTCCAGGTCTTGACGAACCGGGCGGTCACTGTGGCATCCTCCTGCAGGCGGGCCACCGTGGCAGGCTCTTGCGGATCCTCGACGGCATGGCCCTCCCATTTGTCGAAAACCCAGCCCTCGGCCGCTTTTGCCTGGATGGGGAAGGGGACGTTGTGGAAAACCGCGCCACCCGGGCTGACGGAGCCCCCCTCGGGAGGACTGGCTTCCGTGGCGATGGTGTGGGTATGGGCCGCGATGGTGGATTGCAGGGCCTGCAGGTTCCGGCGCGAGTTTTCACGATCCTCCTCGAGGGCGAGGGCGTTCTCAAAATCCTTGAGGGCGGCCGTCCACTGGTCGCGGGTGCTCTCCGGATGATCCTCCAGCTGCTCAAAACCAAGGGCTGTCCTGCTGTTTCCGAGATTATGGAAGCCCTTCGCCTGGAGGGCCCGATCCGTTGAGCGAAGGACCTTTTCGAAGGAGGCAATGGCTTCCTCATACCTGCCGGCACGGTAGGCGGACACCCCCAGGTTATACTCCAGCCGCTGGTCATCCGGATCCTCCTCAAGGGCCTGCCGGTACAGGGAAACGGATTCCTCGTATCGTTCCTCCTGGTAGGCCCGGGCGGCATCCCTTGCCGTTCCCGCTTCCAGGGGCGCGGGTGTGAACAGGCAAACCCCAGGCAGGAGGAAGATCCCAAGCGAGGCTGTCCATCCGCGAAAGGCGGCGGCCTTCCGGCGCCTCGTGGTAAGGAGCGTTTCGACCAGGAGGAGGACCAGGGCCGGGACAAGGCTCCATTGATAGCGCTCGATGGGGATCCGCTGCAGGCTTTCCTGCCGGCTCCTGGATTCGATCTGGCTCAGGCTGAATTCATAGACCCGTTCCAAGCCGCTTCCGGTCGGGCCGAGGGGGGCGTACAGCCCGTTGCTGACCTCGGCGATCCGGCGCAGGGTGGAGGCGTCGAGGGCGGTTGAAACCGGTTTTCCCGATGGATCCCGGAGGTAATCACGCTGGCCCCCGGGACCCGTGACGGGGATCAATTCCCCCTCCGTGGAGCCGACGCCCACGGTGAGGACGCGTGTTCCCTTTTTCGCGGCTTCGCGGGCCCGCTGGACCCCGCTGGCCTCGAGATCCTCCCCGTCCGTGATGAGGATGAGGAGGCGCTCGTTTCCGGACTTTTCGAAGTAGGCCTCGGCCTCGTCAATGGCCGCCGCCACATCGGTTCCACCGCGTGGAATCGTCCCGGTGTTCACGGCGTTGAGGGTCTGGCGGAAGGCCTGGTAATCGAGGGTCAGCGGGCATTGAAGAAAGGCGTTCCCGGCAAAGGCGATGAGGCCGACCCGGTCTCCCCGGATCGATTCCAGCAGGTCGAGGATGGCCAGCTTGGAGCGCTCCAGCCGGTTTGGGGAAACATCCTCCGCGAGCATGCTGCGGGAGGTGTCGAGGGCGATCATGATATCGATGCCCCTGGTTTCGGCCTTTTCCCATGTGGCCCCCCACTGGGGCCGGGCAAGGGAGGCAAATCCCATCCACACCGCCGCCAGGAGAAGCCCGTTCTTGATCCACAGCCGACGGCGGCTGTGGTTCCCCGTGAGCCGCTCCAACAGGCCGCTGGCCGCGAAGACGGAGAGACGTCTCCAGGCGCGTTTCTCGGTCAGGTAGAAGAAAAGGCCCATCAGCAGCACGGCGGCCAGTCCGTACAGCAGGAATTCCGGTTTGGCGAAGGAAACGGGCATCACGGCAGGCGTCGTTGCAGGGTTCGCGTCAGGAGAAGGTCGATGGCAAGGAGCAAGAGCCCGGCCGCGAGGGCAAGGGGAAAGGCCTCGGTGTACAGCCGCCGGACCTGCAGCACGACCTCCGTTTTCTCCATCTGGTCGATTTCATCGTATATCTTCCGCAGGTTTTCGGAGTCGGTGGCATGAAAGTACTGCCCGGAGGTTTCCGCGGCGATTGATTGGAGGGTTTCCAGGTCGATATCCGAACGGGAGGGGCGCAGAAAAATCCTTCCATCCCGTGTGCGGGCCGGGCGGCCGTTGGCATCAAACCGGGCGGGAAAGGGCACCATTCCTTCCCGGCCCACCCCGATGCTGTAGATCTTGATTTCGTAGGCCGAGGCGGCTTCCGCGGCGTTGAGAGGATCCAGCTGGCCCCGGTTGTTGGCCCCGTCGGTGACGAGGATGATGCTCCTGGACTTGGCGGGGATGTCACGCAGCCGGTTGACAGCGGCGCCGATGGCGCTGCCGATGGCCGTCCCGTCCTCGATCTCCCCGATCCGGAGTTCCCCAAGCCGGCGCTGCAGCCAGTCGTGGTTCAGGGTCAGTGGGCTGACCAGATAGGGTTCCGCGGCAAAGGCGATCAGCCCGATGCGGTCGTTGGGGCGTTTTTCGATGAAATCCGAAACCACGCTGCGGACCACCGAGAGCCGGTCCTGGGGAACGCCGCCGATTTCGAAATCGTGGGCCCACATGGAGGTGGACAGGTCGACCGCGATGACGAGGTCGACCCCGCTGCTTTCCGTATTGGTGAGTTCCTCCCCGGTTTGCGGACGTGCCAGGGCGACAACAAGGAAGGCCAGGGCCAGCCAGCGCAGGGCGCTTTTCCAGCGCCCGGGACGTTGCCGGACAAAGGCCGCCACCTGCGAGGCCAGCAGGGTGGAGGGAAACCGGATGGCCGAGTTCTTTCCCGCCTTTCCCTTCAGCCAGAAGAGGAAAGGGAAAAGCAGCAGCAGCCAAAGCCAGCCGGGTTCTGCAAACTGGAAGATCATAGCGCGGCGTTTTCCTGTTTTTCGCCGGTAAGGCCCTGCAGGGCCCGGTCGGTTTCGGTGACCACCAGCCCGGCGGTGTCCAGTAATCCGGCCCGCTCCCCGATCGCGAGGTCCTGGCGCGCGAATTTAACCAGGTCGCACTCGGTCAGGAAAGTGGGCATTCGCTTTTCCAGGATCACCGGAAGATCCTTCCGGGATTGCAGGGCCTGCAGGAATTCCTCCGAGGTCTGCTCCCGGGCGGGGATTCGCAGGGCCGTTTCAAGGTAGTTCCGCACCACGTCGGTGACGTCCACCACGAAGGGATCGGCTTCCAGCCCGTTCGCCTCCGCCCGCAGGCGCTGCAGGCGGGCAAGGGCCTGTTCCAGCGGGGATTGTTCCGGCATGGCCGGGGCGCTTTCCTTCCGCTTGCGCCGCCGCAGCCACCAAAGAAGCCCGCCCAGCCCGACCAGTCCGACGAGTCCGACCAGCCCGACCAGTCCGAAAAGCCCGAGAATCCCGATCCGCAAGGGCCCTTCGATATCGGCAAAGTTCTCCATCATCGACGCCGCTCCCTTTGTTTAAAGAAGGACCGCAGGGCGGTGATGTAGGGTTCCTCGGTGTGTACCCGGAAATGGTCCACCCCCGAACGGATGAAAGTCTCCCTCATGCGCTCGAGACGCCGGCTGTTCTGATGGGCATAGAGCTGCTGGATCCTCGGGTCGGAGGTGTTGACTTCGACGAGGTCGCCGGTCTCGGCATCTTCCAGGACAACCCATCCAATCGGGGGAAGGCGGGTTTCGCGCGGGTCGTGCAGGTCCACGCAGATCAGGTCGTGCCGCTTTCCCGTGAGGGTTAGGATTTTCTGCAGATCCCCCGGCTTTTCGCGCACCGCCGGACGGATCCAGGCCTGCGCCTCCTCGGTGAGGAAATCGCTGAGAAGGAAGCAGACCGCCTTCCGGCGGATCAGGTGGTTGAGCGTCCGCAGGGCGTCCTGGATATTGGTCCCCGCGCGCCGGGGATTGTGGAACAGGATCTCCCGGATTACGCGGAGGACGTGGGAACGCCCCTTTTTCGGCATGACAATCTTTTCCACTTCGTCGGAGAAGAGGATGAGCCCGACCTTGTCATTGTTGCGGGTGGCACTGAAAGCGAGCACGCTGGCGAGCTCCGCCGCCAGTTCGCGCTTGGTCTGGTTGATGCTCCCGAAGTCCCCGGAAGCCGATATGTCCACCAGCAGCATGATCGTGAGTTCGCGCTCCTCCTCGTAGACCTTCACAAACGGGCGGTCCATTTTGGCCGTCACGTTCCAGTCGATCGAGCGCACGTCATCGCCCGGCTGATACTCGCGGACCTCCGCGAAGTCCATGCCCTGGCCCTTGAAGACGCTGTGGTAGGCCCCGACCAGGGATTCGTCGACAAACCTCCGGCTGCGGATTTCCACCTGCCGGACCTTGCGCAAGATTTCCCGTGTACGTTCTGAAGGGGTCATGCCGGAGGAGCTACAACGCGAAGGGTCGCGGGTTCGATCAAGGGACCGGGACGGTTTCAAGAACGCGCTGCACCACGGATTCGGTGGTCCATTCCTCCGCTTCCGCCTCGTAGGTGAGAATGATCCGATGCCGCAGCACATCGGGGGCGATGGCCTTGACATCCTGCGGGGTCACGTAGCCGCGCCCGTTCAGGAAGGCCCATGCCTTGGCGGCGAGGGTCAGGAAAATGGTGGCGCGGGGACTTCCCCCGAACTGGATCAGCGGTTTCAAGTCCTCCATTCCATGGGTTTCCGGCTCCCGCGTGCTGAACACCAGCTCGATGATATAGGAACTGATCTTCGGATCGATATAGATCTCGTTGACCGTTTCCCGGGCGGAAAGGATCTGTTCCGGTTGAACCACCGCCGATGCGCATGGTTTGTTGCCGGTCGTGGCCATGCTTTGCAGGATCTTCAGCTCCTCCTCCTTCGAGGGATAGCCGATCTGCAGTTTCAGCATGAACCGGTCGACCTGGGCTTCCGGCAGGGGATAAGTTCCCTCCTGGTCGATGGGGTTCTCCGTGGCCAGGACGAGAAACGGGTGGGGCAGGGCGAAGGTGTTCTCCCCGATCGTGACCTGCCCCTCCTGCATGGCTTCCAGCAGGGCGCTCTGCACCTTGGCCGGGGCCCGGTTGATTTCATCCGCCAGCACGATGTTCGCGAAGATCGGTCCCTGCTTGGTTGAGAATTCTCCGGTTTTCGGATTGTAGATCAGCGTGCCGATGATGTCCGCCGGGAGCAGGTCCGGTGTGAACTGGATGCGCGAAAAGTCCGCATGAATGGAGTCGGACAAGGTCCGCACGGAAAGGGTCTTGGCCAGGCCCGGCACCCCTTCCAGAAGCACATGCCCATTTGCGAGAAGCCCGACAATCAACCGGTCGACCAAGTACTGCTGGCCGATAATGACCTTCCCGATCTCGGCCCGGAGGCTTCCGATCCATTCCGCCTGCTGGCGGACCTTTTGATTAACTGCTTCAAGATTGAATGATTCTGACATAGGAAAGTGTTTGATCAATAGACGGTTGATTTTGCCAAAAATTCAATATTTGCAGTGCCATTGTTCCGACAGCAAGCCCGGAAGGGGATTTCCCGGGTCTTGTCCTGATTTTTGGATTGCCGCTCCAAATTCTGGATAGAAACTGGTTTTCTCACTCATGGCAGCCAGACGATACAAGAGTTTTCTTTACAATTGGTTTTGGGAAATCGGGCGCTCCCCCTTCCGGATCCTTGAATTCATGCAGTTTCTTCTCCTGGGATGGTTGCTTTTGTCCCTGTTGTGGGGCCTTGGCGGCTTTCTCGCGTACGGGGAGAGCATGGTCGGCGTTTCCAAGCTTCTGCTGGCCCTTGCGGCCACCCATGCGCTCGGGATCGCCTTTGAGAACCACCGGCCGACGCTCTCGTGGGAACTCCTGTTACCGGTGCCGTTCCTTCTCTATGCCTGGGCGCATTACCAGTTTCTGAGTCCCGCCCCGTGGGCCAGTGCGCCGATGCTCGCCGTGTATATCCAAGCCTACGCCATTTATTTCATCGTATACAACAGCATCCACGGGCACCGCTCCATCAAATGGGCGATCGGCATGTATCAACTCGTTGTGACCGTGGCCCTGCTGGCAGGTTTCTTTCAATTTTACCTCTTTCCGAACTGGATGCCGGTGGCGGACCGGGCCCGGAATCCGGAATATGCCCATGGAGCGGCTGGATTTCTCCAGGATCCGACCAACCTGGGGGCCATTCTCCTCGCCTTTCTTCCTTTCTTTGCGATCCTGACCTCGAAGCACCTGCGCTCCGGTCCTTCCTGGATCCTGCAGGGATTCCTGTCCATCGCGATGGTCGTCGGTGTTCTTCTGACCACGCATCGCTCCGGTCTTCTCATACTGCTTGCGGTTCTGTTGGCGCTGCCGTTTTTCCTGACGGGCGATTGGCGGCGCCGGCGAAAGCTCTGGTTCTATGGGGCTTTGGTCATTGGCATCGCCGGTGTGGGTATCTGGTTCGGCACGGACGCGCTGCGCGAGCGGATCGGCTACTTCCTGAGCGCTCCCATGGACGATTTACCCGGTATCAGCCGCCAGGTGGCCATATCCCAGTTTCTCGGGCATCCCCTGCTTGGACAGGGACTGGGAACCTATTCCCTGAGTTGGGGCGCCCACCTTCCACACGCTGTCGCGGGCAGTTGCCTCTACGCCTTTTCCTGGATCGCCGGGCTTCTTGCGGAAACCGGACTGACGGGACTGGTTCTGGCCGGGGTACCGGTGCTCCTGCTTGGTTTCCACGCCTTCCGGTGCTGGCGTCCCATCCCCTTTCTCAAGCTGAGCCGGAACGATCTGGAAAGCCTGCAGCGTCTCCCGCGAAAACATCGCAGGCGCCGGCGTGTGGAACGCAGAAGGGGCCGGATGCCTTACCAGAAGGCGGTTCTCGGGGCCACCCTCCTTGGGTTGGCCGCCCTGCTGCTCTACGCGGGATGGGATTACATCCTGCAGTTGCCCCTCGGGATCTTTCTTTTCGCTTCCCTGCTCGCCATCATGGCTGCCTCCTGCGGAGAGTTGCAGCGCCGGGAGGAAACGCGCAAGCTCTGGATCGCCACCGCGTGCCTGCCCGTTTTGCTGGCGTTCTGGGCGGCTGTTTTCGGGGCGCCCCGGTTTTATGCGGACCACTTGACCTACACGGCCAGGGAGCATTTGGAACACCTGCTTGAGGACACAAACCTGATCTTCCTTGATCCCGGCGCCCTCTGCCAGGTGGAGGAGCATTTCAGGGGGGCGATCGACCTTGTTCCGGAGCACGGGGCGGCCTGGACGGGGCTTGCCTCCGCCCGTCTGGCCTATCTGTATGCGGATCTTGACAGCGCGGACGAGGTGGCAAGGGCGGCGCTGGAAAGCGCTGAGCGGGCCGTCGAGCTGGCCCCGTTGTCCTGGCTGGCCCACTTCAACCTGGCCAGGGTGCGGATTCTTCTTGGCGGGGATGGGGGGACCGTGGCCCGTCTTCTGGACAGGGCCGCGGAGCTGGCCCCGTACCGTCCGGAGCCGGTCGGTCTCAAGGGAAGCCTTCTTCTTCTGGAGGATCCACGATCCGGGCAGGGGATGGCTCTCCTGGAGGCGTCGCTCGAACTGGATCCCGGCTATGGGCCTTCCGTCCGCGCCCTGCAGAGGAACCGCTTCCAGCTCGGGGGCCCTTCCGGGAACGGGTCGGCCATGCAGCAGGAGGTCGTGACCAGGGCCATTCTCGCCGAACAATTCCGGCCGGAGCCCGATTCCAGGGAACTGATCCGCGGGGCCGGGCTTCCGGTTATCGTCGATTACATTCCCCAACTCCCCGAGCAGGGGGAATAAAAAAGGTTCCGCTATTTCGAGTGGGTCATCAAGGCCTCAAGAAGACCGCATGCGATAGCCCAAGGCAAGGACCCTCCGAATCTACAAGGGCGAAGGAGGGACCGCGGCCTTGGGAGAGATGATGTTTGTGAATCCAAGCCCAAGGGGACGGCCTGCATGGCGAGGAAGGATTTCGCCCCTTCAGGGCTCAAAGACCTTGTTGCCCCATTCCCAGGGCCGCCCTCGCTGCCGCTCGGTTGCCTGGGCTGTCACATCCGGCCTCCTTGAGGCCGGCGACCTGACCCAATTCATCCGTGCTTCCACTGAAAACAGCGAACCATAAAAAAGCCCCCCGCCGCCAGGCGAGGGACTTTGCCATTATCCCGGTTGCGGATTTCCCCGGGGCCGGCATCAGACAAGCCCGAGTTCGCGGACGGTTTCGCGCTCGCCCGAAAGCTCCGCGACACTGGCGCCGACCATTTCCCTGCTGTATTCGTTCAGGTCGAGGCCCCTCACGATTTCCCAGGACCCGTCGCCCTTTGTGCGGATGGGGAAACTGGTGATCAGGCCGGGCTCGGTCCCGTATTCCCCCTTGCTGGCCACGCAAACACTGAACCAGTCCCCCTCCCGGGTCGGATTCGTGAGGGACACCACAGTGTCGATCACCGCGTTTGCCGCGCTTGCGGCGGAGGATGCGCCCCGGGCTTCGATGATGGCCGCCCCGCGCTTGCCGACGGTCGGAACAAAGGTCTCCTTGAGCCATGACTCATCACCGATGACCTCGTTGGCGGGCTTTCCCCCGATGCGGGCGTTGTAGAAATCCGGATACATGGTGGGGGAGTGGTTTCCCCAGATGGCCATGTTGCTGACCTCCGTCACGTCCACCCCGGCCTTTCGGGCGAGCTGGCTCCTGGCCCGGTTCTCATCAAGACGGGTCATGGCAAACCAGCGCTCGGCGGGAATTTCCGGAGCGCTGTTCATGGCAATCATGCAATTGGTGTTGCAGGGATTCCCAACCACCAGGATACGGACATCCTTCGCCGCGTTGCGGGCGATGGCCTGACCCTGGCCGGTGAAGATTTTTCCGTTGATCCCGAGCAGGTCGGAACGTTCCATTCCCTTTTTCCGGGGAACCGAGCCCACCAGAAGCGCCCAGTTGACGTCCTTGAAACCCTCGTCGAGGTCGCTGGTGGCGACGATGTCCTTCAGCAGGGGGAAGGCGCAGTCATCCAGTTCCATGCAGACGCCCTTCAAGGCGTTCATGGCCGGCTCGATCTCGATCAGGTTGAGCGCCACGGGTTGGTCCGGGCCAAACATGGCCCCGGAGGCGATGCGGAAGAGCAGGCTGTAGCCAATCTGGCCGGCTGCCCCGGTTACGGCGATTCGGATGGGTTCTTTCATATTAGTATTTCTAATTTACGGTTAATGATTTTGCAATAAAAGGAAAAAAGGAAATTCCCCGGCGGCCGGTGGCAAGTGCAAACAGGCAAAATTAAAAATCGGGACCGGGACCGGTCCCGATCCGTAGTTTAAGACTCAACCCTTACGGCTTTTCGCGACCAGGTCGTAGAAGTGGTCGAAGAGGGGATCGCTGTCGTGGGGACCGGGGGAGGCTTCCGGATGATACTGCACGCTGAAGACCGGCCATTCCTTGTGGCGCAGGCCGGCGACCGTGTTGTCGTTGAGGTTGTATTCGGTGACGACGGCCCCGCAATTTTCGAGATCCTCATCGGTGGCGGCGAACCCGTGGTTCTGGGAAGTGATGGCGACATAACCGGTCTCGATGTTCTTGACCGGCTGGTTTCCACCGCGATGGCCGAACTTGAGCTTCATGGTGGAGGCCCCGAGGGCATGGGCGATGATCTGGTGGCCCATGCAGATGCCGAAGGTCGGAAAATCCGGCAGCAGCTCCTTGAGGGTTTCATGCGCGTACGTGACGGCGGCCGGATCACCGGGACCATTGGAGACGAAGATGCCCGCCGGATTGAGGCTCCGGACGGTTTTTGCATCGGTATTGGCCGGAACGACGGTGACATCAAAGCCATGAAAGACCAGTTTCCGGAAGATGTTCCGCTTGGCGCCCATGTCGAAGGCAACGATGGGGTAGCGGGGCCGTTCCGGGACCGTTGCCGGGAGGGAAGTGCCCTCCACGGTGAACGGTGCGGGCCCGTCGGTCCATCGGAAGATCTCCTGGCAGGTTACCTCCCGCACATAATCCACCCCGACCAGGCCCTGCCATTCCTTCGCCTTTCGGACCGCCTCCTCGTCACTGACATCCTCGGTGCTCAAACAGGCCTTCAGGGCCCCGTGGACGCGGATGCGCTTGGTCAGGGCACGGGTGTCAATTCCGCTCAGGCCGGGAATGCCGTTTTCCAGCAGGTATTCCGGCAGGCTCTGGCGGCTCCGCCAGTTGGAGACCACGGGGCTGATCTCCCGGACCACGAAGCCCCGCACCTTCGGGCCGTCCGATTCCTCGTCCTCCGGAGTCACCCCGTAATTGCCAATCTGGGGGGCGGTCATGGTGACGATCTGCCCGTAGTAGCTTGGATCCGTGAGGATCTCCTGGTAGCCCGTCATGGAGGTGTTGAATACGGCTTCCCCGACAACGGTCCTGCTTGCTCCGAAGGCCATGCCCCGGAAAACCGAGCCGTCCTCCAGGGCCATTACTCCCGATTTGATAGGTTGAACCATTAAAAGGACGGCATTAAGGAAGCTTACCTTTGGAAATCAATTCCTTTCGGTGTTTTTTATCGGCCGTGGTTGATGAGCCGGAAGAAAACGGTGGAATCAATCGGGGGAGGCACCGCCACTTCAATGGCTTCGATCGAGTCAAAGTACATGGAGACGGGGGATTGGTCGACGCTGATGGCAAAGAAAAAAACATAAGCGGTTCCAGCCGGCGCGACGGCCTGGACCTCGGAAAACATCCATGTGCCAACCGGGCGTTGCGCGTTCATCAACGGAAGGGATTCTCCTCCGGGAAAACCCGGCTCGGCAAACCCGCCGATGCTGACGGAGGCCGGTTGCAGGTCGTTGCCGAGAATGTCCTGGAAGACGATCTTGAACAAACCGATGGTGGGATCCGCCGGAATTGCCGTATCCGTCAGGATATAACCGGAGAGGTTGAATTCATCTCCCGGCGAAGCGGGAATCGACTGGTAGGCCACTGGAACGGTCATTCCGCCCGCGGTGCTGAACCGCAGGGAGTAGTCCCCGGCGTGGGCGTACGCGGAGGACACCGTTGCGAAGGCCACCCAGCCGGTGGTGTCCCCCGATTCGAAGCCGCCGTTCCCCAGGAGATTGGAGGAACTGGTCGGTCCGCCGGCCGACGGGTCGTGGACAATGTCCACCAAGACTGTTTCCCCGGATTCGGTGTTGGAAACATTCACGGTCGGCGTGAAGGAGGTCAGGTACCTCGAGGTGGCATTATCGGCGACCGGTGTCCACGAGACCAGGTCGGTCGAAATTCCCAGGACCATCTGCTGGTCCCGAAGATGGATCGGGTAGGTGAAATGGATTTGCAGCTTATCGCCGGCCATGGCCGTCCCGAGGCGCGTGCCAAAGGGTTCATTCCACATGGCCGCCAGCCGGTAGAACATCGCCCTCGGTTCGTGGATGTCCGGACTGGTTCCATTGTCGAGAATCCGGAAGATGCCCCACCATTCCTCATTTCCCTCCCCGTCGGCGAAAGGGCCATCCCATCCGGGAGGCGCATCATGGGTCGAGGGGCTGCCCGCCTTCCACCACTCGTCCGCATATTCGAATACACATCCGCCCGATGCGATTGATTGGTTGATCCGCAGTTCCCGCCAGAGGTTTTCCATGGCGACCGCGGGGAGTTTCGCATCCTCCGTGAACTCCGCGCCGGTCAAGGCATTGTATGCGTCATACCCGAATTCCGTGATAATCAGAGGCTTGGTGCTGGCTGCGGCATATTGATCAAAAAAATCGAGAAATCCGACGCCACGGTAAACCTGGACGCCCCAGAAATCCAAATTTGTCATCGCCGCATCCCAGGCGCTGACCTGGTATATTTTGTCGGTAATCGCCACCGAAACCAGTTTGTCCGGGGCGATGGCCTTCACGGCCCCGGCAACCTGGTTCATCGCGTTCCAGAAGTCCGGGTTGTCCCCGTTGCCGGCTTCCTTATTCGTTTCATTCCCAATGAGGAACCCCATCACCGCCGGATGGTCCTTCAGTTCGTCCGCGACCGCCTCCCAATCCGAGACCAGGTTGCTTACCGCCACGGGATTGGCCCAATCCGTGTAGGGGTTGATCCAGCGGTTCACCAGCAGGTACAGGCTTTTCTCCCCGTCGTTGCAGGCTTCCTCCAGAAAGGCCGTGTGGTCCGCGCCAATCGTCCAACCGTAGATCCGGACCACGTTTGCTCCCATTTTCCGTATGTTCGCAAAGTCCCGCGCCCAGAGGTCCGCATATCCCGATGTATAGTAATCCCCATAGGGCGGACCGGCACTGGGGTCCTCCCCGATCGGTGCCGGCTGGTAACAGACCCCCTCCACCGCAAAGGCCTCCCCGTCCAGCAGAATCCCGCCTCCCGAGGTCGTGAACACGCCCCCATCCACCAGGGCCGGGTGCATCAGCACCGCTATCACCAGGGACCCTAGGCCCCACCGTCCTGTATCGGGGGCTCGCATGCCCCCCATTTTTCCTCCTTTTCCCATATTTGGTCAAGAAAAAGTGCAATTTGGTGCGATTGTGGTTGGGGCGGCGGTTTTCCGGGACCTGTCCCGCCCGGCGGGAGGTCCGGAATTCCACCCCGTATCTCATAACATCTCCAGATAGATATGCATAAATCATCCCTATCGCTATCGCGATCCCAATCCCGATAGCAACTAATACCGCTTTCAGTATGGATTGATCAGGTGGAGCATGGGCGTGGGACCTCC